>CAZUKH010000004.1:16581-40873 GCA_964620955.1 uncultured Candidatus Saccharibacteria bacterium
TGTGAAAATTTTGCAAGGAGAAAGACCGATGGCAAAAGACAACAAAGTACTTGGAACATTCAGACTAGATGGCATTCCAGCTGCGCCTCGCGGCGTTCCTAGGTTTGCAATAACTTTTAAAATCGATGCTAACGGAATTTTAAATGTAAAAGCTAAAGATGTTGGTACAGGAAAAGAACAACAAATTACAATAACTGCATCCACTCAACTAGAAGCAGAAGAAATTGAAAAACTTGTAAAAGAAGCTGAGGCCAATGCCGAAAAAGACAAAAAAGAATTAGATAAACTCAAAACTAAAAATGAAGCAGATTCGTTAATTTTCCAGGCAGAAAAGACTTTGAAAGATAACGCAGAAAAAGTTGATGAATCGTCTAAAAAATCTGTAGAAGAAGAGTCGCAAAAATTAAAAGATCTTTTAGCAAAAGATGATGGTGCAAATTTAGACGAAATAAAAAAACAAACTGAAGCCCTCATGAGTAAGTTACAGGAAGTTGGTGCAAAACTCTATGAATCAGCAAAACCCGAAGATAGAAAAGAAGAAACAACACAAGAAAATGGTGAAAAGAAAGATGATAATAAAGACAAGCCTGTAGAAGGAGAAGTGGTTGAGTAAACCGAAACCTCGCAGGAGCTTTATGCTACTTGCGAGGTACGTGTAAGTAATCTTTAATAGCAGCAAAAGTTTCAAGCCACATTATTCTAGAATTGTAGTACGATAGTTGACCACCAACAGTAGGTTTTTCCAGTTTAACAAGCATCGCAAATTTTCTTTCTGGAGAAAGATCAAAACCAACTTGTGTAGTATTTACATCACTTGTATAGCCAAACTGATTAGCAATAAGTGCTGTACCAGACTTCATTCCTATATAATAATTTTTTAAATCAGCAAACCACCACTCCCAGTCTCTAATATCGCTCAAGTAAGCTTGATGCATAATTCCAGCAACTAACTCTGCAGTTTCGGGCTGAATAACATATTGTCCGTTATTCATAGCTATTGGTTTAAACTGGATAACTTCACCGTCACCTTTTACAACTTTATCTACTATCCTTGGTTGAATTCTTACTCCATTGTTTGGAATAACACTTACAGCACTAAGTGCCTGTAATGCATTAACAGAATAGCCATGCCCGTACGAGTATGCAGCAATATCACCAAGTGTCCATTCAGAAGCATCGCGAATATAGCCATTTGATTCACCAGCTATTTCTATGCCTGTTTTTTGACCAATTCCAAACTTTATTAAATAATCATAAAAAGCTTTTTCTTCCATATGCTTAGAAATTTCATAAAAACAAACGTTATCGGACAAAATAAAGCAGCGTGTAATATTCATAGCAGGTTGAGGTTTCTTATCCCAGGTACACAAGTCACCTAATTCGTCAGCAAGAAAAACACATCCCGGATGTCCTTCCGGAAGTACAACGCTATCAGGTGTAAGAATTTTTTGATCTAATACTGCAGCAAGTGTTAAAACTTTACCTACAGATCCCATTTCATAAGGAATACTTATTGCCCTGTTAGTGTAAACACCTAAATCAACTTCCTCGCGTAAGTTTGGATTATAATCAGGATAATTGGCCATACCCATAATTGCGCCTGTTTTAGGATCCATAACTATTATTGAGCCAGACTGCGCACCATACTCTTTCACGCTGGCTTCTACTCTTTCCTCAATTATTGTTTGTAGCTTTTTATCAATAGTTGTATATACAGAACTTCCTGGATGAGGCTCTACAGTCAAAAATAATGCTGATGCCACAGCTTGGCCTATTGCATCAGTTTCTTCTACTCTAAGACCTTCAGTTGGGTTTAAATCACCATCCCATTGTTCTTCAATTCCGCCTGCACCATAAACTTTATCTTTATATTTATTTGTGAGTCCAACAATATGTGAAGCAAGTCTTTCTTCAGGGTAAACTCGTTCAGAGGTATAAACAAAGGCAAACCCACGAAGTAATCTTGAAGAGTTTTCAGCTGTTAGTTTTGCCAACTGCCGCCACTTATCTGCATCTATTGAGCTAGCAACTTTAAACCAAAATACACCTGTTTGTTCATTTTGGCTTAATGTTTTGCCCAATTCATCAGGGGTTGTATCAATAATTGGGGCAACCTTTTGCAAAAACTCTTGCCTGGTTTGAAGTTTATTTTCTTCAAAGAACTGCAAATCTTTTAGCCAAATATACATGTCAAATCTTGGCTCTGAATATGCCAAAGTTGTCCCGTCCGATGCGTAAATACTACCTCTTAAAGACTGTAATTCTGAACTTGATATTCTACCTTCTGCAACTCGTTTTAAATCAGAAGCAAGTATAACTTGCCATCTAAAGGCTGAAGCTATAAGTAAAAAAACCATCAACACCAACAAAATGTGTATGGATTTTATTTTTTTATTTAGGTCTAAAGTTTTCATCAAATTATTGCCCTAAAGCAAGATCTGATGTTGCAGCTAAATTGTCAAGTATTTGAACGGTAATTTCAGAAAGACCAAATTTCTCTGAGGCTTTTTTAATGTTTTCTATAGATTTGGCTTCATCTATTTGAGATGAAAGAATTTCGTTTTCTAGTCTTAGCTCATCTCTCTCTGTTCTTATTGCATCAATTTCTGCACTTTTAGTACCAACTTGTGAAGTAATAAAAATCTGAGCAACAAAAAAAGTAGCAATTAAGACAAAAATTAGCGTCCATAGCCTTTTGTTTATATTTAAAAAAATGTATGTTTGTTTTTCTCCAAATTTTTCCATTTTTAAAGTTTTTTAATAGCAAAAAGTTTTGCACTTCTTGATTTTATATTTAACATCAATTCATCAACTGTCGGCTGCATATAACTTTTATTTTTGAAATTTGTAATAAGACTGGCTTTACCCTGTTTATATAAATTTTTGAAAGCTTGCTCAACAATATTTTGCTCTCCTGAATGAAAAGTGATAATTGTAAGTATCCCGCCTGGCTTAAGTAAAGCAAATACTGTACCAATAAAAGACTTTAGGTTAGAAAATTCAGAATTAACTGCTATTCTTAATGCCTGATAAACTTTTGCTGCGAAGTGGTTGTCTATCCCTGCTCCACCAGGTTTAACTGTCGCTATTACTTTATTTAAGTCTTTGACTTGGCTAAACTTTTTTATAGTCCTTTCAGCTATAATGGCGCTTGTTAAATCTTTAGCTTCTTTAGCTGTTAAATCTGAGTAGTCTTTGAACATTCGCTCTAGTTCTTTTCTTCCTAAACCATTTAAAAGATCAGATGCTTTTACTGCCAAGTTTTTATCAAAACGCATATCAAGATAAGCATCTTGAGACTCGAAAGAAAGACCTTCTAGCGACTTTAGCTGATCTGTAGACCATCCGAGATCTGCTATTACCTTATCTAGTTGATGAATTTTTAAAGTACCTAAAACTCTATCAATATCTGTAAAGTTAGAGTTTACTAAAACTAATTTATTTCCTTTATAACTTGCACTGAAACTCGAAACGCCTATTCTTTCTGCAAAAGCTTCAACTGAGTTCATATCAACATCTATGCCTATGTGAGTAAACCCTTGTCCCGACTCAAGAAGCTTTAGGGAGTGATCACCACCACCCAATGTAGCATCTAAAACAATCTCACCTTTCTTAGGTTTTAGTATTTCTAAAACCTCTTGAGTCATGACTCCTATGTGGCTTTTATTCTGTTCCATCAAATGTGTTAGCAATTAGATTTAAACTTTCTGTTGTTTGATAAAGTTTGCTGTACCACTTTTCTTGATCCCATATTTCTATCCAATCACCAACTCCCAAAAATACAATTTTCTCTGAAAAGTTTGCAAATCTTAAAAGGCTTTCTGGTATTACGAATCTTCCTTGAGAATCTAAGCTAACTTCTGCACTACCTCCAACAAAGTACCTTAGAAGGTCTCTTCTCTGCTCATTAAAAAGCTGTTTGGTTTGAAGATTCGAAATAAATTTCTGCCACTGTGATTCACCAAAAATTATTAATGTTCTGTTAAACCCTCTTGTTATTACAACCTTACCCTCTATTTCGTTTCTTAGAGTTTTAGGTACCGCAACTCTATTTTTATCTCCAAGTGTGGATAGGTATTCGCCTGACAGCATTTCAATTAATTTAAATTGAATGATTTTAACATACCCACCACGCCACTAATCACCACTTGCTGTAGTAATATATTAAACTATGTACGCGCAGAGTCAACCCCACTATCAGTAACATTTTATGTAACGTAATGGGGAGAACTTTTAAAGTCTAATGCAGATTTGAGAATGCAAATTTGTTAAATCCATTGCCAAATATTGTCAAACCTTTCTTCAATACTGCTTACGCCATCAAGATTAATATTACCAATCCTGTTATTTATGAAGTAAATAAACCTTGGGCTATACAGGTATACTATTGGAGCATCATCTGCAATGAGTTCTTGTAAATCAAGGTAATTATCTCTACGTTCGTTTCGATTTTTTACTGGATCAAAACGCCTGGCATCGTCTAAAAGTTTATCTATTTTTGGAACTCTTACAACACTACTTTCGCCTTCTTGCCTATTTTCTCTCTTAACCACCGACTCTGCAGTACCAACGTAACCTGCAATATTTAATCCTGGATACTGTATTTGCGAACTATGGTAAAGCTCATACCTGTCTGGATCTATAAATGTGTTCATACCGTAAAGAATTACATCAAAAAACCTAGGAGCTAAAACTTGATCATTTAAATCTTTTAAGTTCCAGCCTTCTGAAGCTGGGGCTGTATTAATGTTTACCCTTATTCCTACTTCTTGCAAGTCATCACGAATTGCTTCAGCAACTTTTCTTCTATCAAAGCTTTCTACAAAATACAAGTCGAACTCCATAGTTTCACCTGTCTTAAGAGTGCGGTAAGTTGCTCCACGTCTAATCTGCCAATCAGTTTTATCTAATATTGCATTTGCCTGATCTTTACTTGTATAAAACCAGTTGTCTCGTACTTTCTTTAAATCAGCATCCGAAACCATTGTACCCAGTGTGCTTTTTATAGAATCAATATTTTGGCTTATTGATAACTCAGGGTTATAGGTCCAAAGCTTTTGACCATTTGATTCAAAATTCATAATCTGTCGCAAAACAGATCTTGCCGCTGGGTCTCTTATTTGTGCTGCAGGGTTGAAAAAAAATGACTTAGAAGGTATAGGCCCTTGGCTTACTTGTGCAAGACTGTCAAGAGTATCTTCAACAATATCATCTTTATCTATTGCAAGAGAAATTGCATATCTTACATTAGGGTCTGATAAAAACTCTGGGGCTATAAATCTACCGTCAGGGGTTTCTCTTAAGTTGAAATATAGTGCCCAAAACTGGTTTTGCAAAACTGGGCTTTGATAAGCATCAATATTTTTGTATTCTACAAAACTGTTTTTGAACTCAGTAGAAGTACTCACCAAAGAGTGGATTTCGCCATTTTTAATACCTTCTACAGCACTTTCCAAATCTGGATAGTAAACAAATTCTATATTTTGAATTAAATCTTTCGCAGGGATTTCTTTAATTAAATCTACAACCAATTTTTGTTCATCTATTATCGACTTAATAATAAAGTGGCTGTAAGATTCAAAACTTTCAGGCACTTCTGAAATTACATCTGACTTGCTAAAGTAATCTGAAGTTAATAGCTCAAGCTCTTGATTTTGCGTGCTATTTAGACTAAGAAAACTTTTTATTTTATCTGTAGCTTTAATCTCTACAGTTTTATACACTTTTCCAAGATCGTGATAACTCTCGTTAAGTGTAAGGTTTACTGAGGTATCTGTTGCACCTCTAAATTTATATCTACCAGTACCAACTGGCGAACGGAATAGGGCAGGTTCGGAAGTAGAAATGGTAGAGTTATCAATATCGCCTGACAAATGTGCAGGAATTATTTTAAAGCTTAATAACTCTAGAAAGTTTGAAAATATTGGGCTATCGTTTCTTGTATCACACCCTTCGACAACGGGGTTAGCCGGGATAGTACATACCCTTACTGTATAGTCATCGATTTTTTGCCATTGTAACTCTTTGAGTGCTCTTGTGTAGGCATTAACGTTTTCGGTGCTTATAGCCGAATCATCTAACGATGCAATTATATCAAAAGTTTTTATTACATCTTCTGCACTGAACTTGCGCTCAAATAATGATGAAGAATCATGCCAGTACACATCTTGTCGAAGATTAAACTGGTAATCAGCACCCGGCTTAAGCGTAATAATCTCTTTAGCAAGTATCTTAACAGCTCCTCCAATTTGTGTACCATCATCAATTTTATCAACATACTCAAAGGTTAAAAGTGGCTCATATATCAAGCTCACAAGATCTTTCTCAAGCTGAACATTAGAAGGAAGTATTGGGTTAACTTTACTGATTTTTTGTACCGCCCCATCTATCCCAACCCCCATAACTACTCCTTCTTTTAAGTTATTTCCTGAGTAACTTACAATCTTTGGCACGCCTGTAACAAAAACGACTAAAAAGATTGCAAGCATTACAAAGCCTGAAAAAACAAAGTGGGAATAGGGAACACTACTTATATAAAGCTTAAAAAAAGGCTGTGTTTCGAATTTCTCTTGATCAAAGATTTGTGGATATGACCAAAATGCATCTCGCACTGAGTAAAGTACTTTCTCAAACCCTATTAAACTCCTAATGAAAAATGATTTAGGCTGGCTGACATTCCTGGAATTTTGATTTGTTATCGAAATTATTCGCATTTTAGGCTTTCAAATACTTAGGCACTTACAACGCCTATAGCTATAGCAACAACTGTGAAAACTATCCCCAAAAGTATTGTCCCGTTATAAAGGAAGCCTTCGAAACCTCTTTTAGATTTGTAAAACTCACCACCGGAAGACCCTCCGAAAACAGTACCTAGCCCCCCACTTCTCGTTTGTAAAACTACAAAAACCACAATAAGTACGCTTATAAATGCAAGAATAATTTTAAGTATTGATTCTAAATTCATTTCTTTTTACTAAGAGTTTGCACTAGTACAACCATTATAGATGAAAACAAACTCATAACTATCAACACAAGGACTTTATCATTCATAGCAATAGTTAGTGAGTTGTGAAATACGGCAACTACCCCTGAGCTTTTAATTGTAAACATGTTTAACAGATAGTAGCCTACAAAATAAAATGCAAAGTTTAAGACTACACCGCCAAGTATTAATGCTCCAGTTGTTTCTTTAATTTTTAAAAAACCAAGAAGAGTTGGAATCAATGCTACCAAAATACCGAATACAAGCCCTGCTAAAAATACACCTTGAAATCCTCCTGGTGCAGCAAATGTTATAACATTGCTAAATGTATACCCTATAAAATAAAATACTAGGACACCTACTAACACATTAAAAACTCCTTTCATTTATAAAAAATAGTAAGTAATAAGTTTTTCTAAATAACCTCCCGAATTTTATCTTATGTACCTTCTAATTGACAAGTAGCTGCTTATTGTACCAATTAAAAAGCCTCCTATACAAATAACAAGAATAATTGCGCTCCAGCCAGCTAAATCAACAGTTGGCCATGGTAAGCGTCCGAATTCTTCGTAAATATATTTTGATAATTCAGACGTTTTATTCACTACAAACAATAGAATTCCAACACCAATAATTATTATTGAAGAAAGCAGTGCCCCAATAAAACCATAAAACCCTCCTTCTAGTACGTACGGAGATCTTATAAAAAATAAGCTTCCTCCAACAAGTTGCATTACTCCGATTTCTTCTTTTTGATTGTAAAGTCTAAATTCTGTTGTCATGAAAATGAATATCGCGACAACCATAACGAGTAAACCAATAACAACTACCCCACCCACCCTTAGTTGCAAAAATATTTCTTTCATTCTTTCGAGGTTTTCATCATCTATCTCAAGAGTAATTGGAGGCTCTCCTTGCTCACTTCCAAACTTATAAATAATTTGGTCTTCTGGTGAATCACTAAGGAGCTTTTCTACATCTTGAGTAGTGGTGGAATTATCAGTTTCATTTTCTACAGGTTGCTGGGTATTTGTGTCTAAACTATCGTTTAAAGCTGAATCTTTACTTTCTTCTTCATCAAGTTTAACAATCTCTAAATTTTTATTTTCTGTTGCTATATCCTCTTTTAGTATATATTGAATTTCACTAATATCATCAAGAGAATATAGTTGTATTTCAAGGCTTGATGGTAATCTCTTCTCCTCAAACTGATTAAGTATTTGGAAATACTCTGGCAGCACTCGTGAGGTATACTCTGAATACAGGTTAAATGCCTCTTCTTCATTTATATAAATAATATCTTTAATCTTTCTTTCGTTGTCCCATTTTGTTTGAAGTCTTTGAATAATTTCCGGATCCATACCCACATCAAAGAATACAAGCATATTACTTTTACTTTCAATATATTGGATCTGAAGGTTGGCTACATACGCAAGTCCACCAAAAATTGTTATTACTAAGAAAGCTAAAGTCATAACCAAAACAGATGCCCAGCCAACCCATCCACTTCGCAATATGTGTTTTCTTGTATTTACAAAAATTCTGGATAACATTAATTTATGTTAAAAGTTACTGATTACTAATAAAATCAACTAGCGCTTCTTTTACTTCTATTATATCCTCCTCTTCAAGATTTTGGGACATATTATCCTGATTTTCTTCAAGCTTTCCTATAGTAGAAATGCCAGATTCTTTTAGATGTGTAATTATTCTTTTAGGAAGATGTAAAAATTCAACTGAAATATTCTTATACTTAGGCACGTTTTTTTCCTTTTTAGGAGCTTTTTTGGCTTTCTTAGCTACCTCAACTATAGGAGAGTTTTGCCCTACTTCTTCCTTATCTAAAGAAATAAAAAGTCTTGATTTTCTACTTGAACTTGTATCAAGGGTTTTAGGGTCTAAATCTTGAATGTTTTGCGAACTCTCACTAACTACATTTGGATCTTGTATAGTACTTTCTTGGTTACTATCTTGATTGCTTAAAACTTCCTCTATTGTTTCTGATATAGGCTCGGAACGTTTTTTGTGTCTTCTAAAAAAGCTGAAAAATCCTCTATTTCTAGTATTTTGAACTTCAGGAACTGGGTCTTCTTCTTTAACTTTATCACTAAGATTAATTTTAAAACTTTTACGCCTGTTTAACTCAGCTGCTTCGTCTTCTGGAGTTAGTGCATATACAGACTCCACGTCCGCTTTTTCCTGAAACTCATAACCACCCTCATTGTCATCTCGTAAAACTCTACCTTTTTCCATTTGTATTACTCTTTTACTTAATGTATTGACAATATCAGTACCGTGGGTAGACATTATGACAGTTGTTCCCCAGTTGTTGATTTTTGTAAGTATTTGAACAATATCCCATGCGCTTGCTGGGTCAAGATTACCAGTAGGTTCATCAGCAATAAGGAGTTTAGGATTATTTGAAATCGCTCTTGCTATTGCCACTCTTTGCTGTTCTCCACCCGATAATTGTTCCGGGAACGCTTGCATTCTATCGGCAAGTCCGACTATATCTAAAACGTAAGGTACGGCTTCTTTTATTTCTTGATTTGTCTTTCCTGCTGCTTCCATGGCAAAAGCCACATTTTCGTATGCAGTTTTATCTGGTACAAGTTTAAAATCCTGAAAAATAACTCCAATTTGCCTTCTTAGTTGGTAAACTTTGTTGCGGTTTATATTCGTAATTTCGGTATCTCCAATATATATCTTGCCACTAGTTGGCTTTTCATCTCTAATAAGTAGCTCTATTAAGGTGGTTTTGCCACTACCAGAAGGACCTATTAAAAATACAAACTCACCCTCTTCTATTACAAAACTTATATCACTTACGGCATCTCTACCATTATCATAGGTTTTTGTTACGTTTTTGAATTGAACCATACGAGTCAGTATACAGAAACTTTTGAAGATGTAAAAGTATTAGAGAGTTATTCGTAACGTAAAGCTTTAACTGGGTCCAGTCTTGCTGCTTTAAGGGCGGGATAAAGTCCAGAAAGTACACCAACAATAATACTTATTAAAACGATTATTAAAGCGACTGACATGTCTAGCTGAAAGAACTGCTCAACCTGTAGTCCCTGATCTTTAAAGACCTGTACAATTGTTGATTCTGTAGAAATCATGGTTAAAAACACAACAACAAGCCCTATAAAACTTCCAATAAGTCCAATTAGTCCAGATTGAATAAGAAAAACGGCTAAAACCTGAAAATCAGATGCTCCTATTGCTTTAATAATGCCTATTTCTCTTGTTTGTTCATAAATACTCATTATCATTGTGTTAATTATTCCAATTGCAGCAACAATTGAAGATATTATTCCAAAAAGTACAAGTGCTATAGTTAATGCAGCTGTAATTTGATCCAAAAGTCCAAGAATTTGTGATGATGTCAAAACATTTAGTCCATACTTTTCTTCGATTTTTTTACTTACCTCTTCAACCTTATCTTCAGATTCAACATCAACGAAAACTTGATCGCACCCAAATGTCTCTAGATACTTTTGGCCTGAAGGAAACCCTCCAGCAATTGCAGCAATTTCCGAGGCTTTTTCTAGCCCTGTTACAATGTCAAATCTGTCGCCACCTGCATCAATGTAACCTGCCACAGTAAATGTGTACTCCAGGTTAACAAGCCCAGCCGTGCGTTGACTGAAAATAGATGAAGAAGATGGTCGCATTGTAATTGTTTTACCAATTATTTCTTGAGGAGATAGGTCATAGTACTGAGCTACCTGCTTACCCACAAATACTTCTTTTTCTCCTGGTACAAACTTATCTCCAATAAAATCAATTATGTAATTTTTGTCTTCTGCAGTTCCTATACCAAAACCAAATGCAGGTGAGTAAGGTTTCTTATTTGAGTTTTGAAGCTCTATCTCATACCCAAGAAGATTGATTTGTGGGTCTACCCTTTCAATAAATTCTTCTCCTTCAATTTCTTTTATTATTTCTGGGGTAATGAATTTGGGCTCGCCTTCATCATTTTCTTCAGCCGGTGGGGGACCGCCCAGCCCAAAAGAAAAGTCTTGATTGCTTAAAACTATTTGATTAGGCAAAAATCTTGAATTTAGTTCGCCTGTGATTACACCTCTTAATCCTTGCATACCAAAGATTATAAAGCTTAATAAGATTACCGATATTGTAATCCCTAGGCTAGTTAAAAAAGTCCTTAGTTTTCTTCTAAAAACCAGGCTAATTGCGTATTTAATCATACTACTATACCATCTCTAACATGTATTTTGCGTTTTATTTCATCACTAACATCAGGGTCATGAGTAATGATTATTAATGTGTTATTTTCTTCTTTGTTAATTTCGAAGAGCAATTGAACAATTTCCTTACCTGTCTTGGTATCCAGATTTCCAGTTGGTTCATCCGCAAGTAAAACTGTTGGGTTAGTTATTAGTGCTCTAGCAATAGCTACTCTTTGTGCCTGGCCTCCTGAAAGTTCGTTTGGTCTATGATTTCTTCTATCTTTTAAGCCAACTCTGTCTAAAATAAAATCAGCTCTTTTTTTTAGATCTTTGGCACTATACTGTCTGCCAAATTTAACTGGCAATACAACATTTTCATATACAGTTTGCGAAGGTACTAAATAAAACTGCTGAAAAACTGTTTGCACTATGTTACGTCTATAGAAATTTTTATTATATTGTTTTATATCTTTTCCAAACACTTCTACTGTGCCCTGGTAATCTCTATCTAATCCTCCAAGTATATTTAATAAAGTAGATTTGCCCGATCCAGAAGGTCCAATAATTGCAGCAACTTCTCCTTCGGCAATTTCAAGATTAACACCACGAAGAGCATCCACTCTGTTTTTTCGGCCAAGACGATATTGTTTTTTAAGGTTTGTTACTGTAATCATTTTATAAAATATCCTGGTTATTCTGCATTATTACAAAATAAAAAGCAAGCTGGCTTTATGCCTCAAAACCGGAAAGGTTTGTACCGAAAATAGTACCTCTGATTATTTCTATTGCAGCAAGCTTGGCTCCAGGCTGAAGATTAGCACTATTAATTGCCTTATATACACGTTGGTATTCGTGAGTTCCAAAATAATTGGGAGAATCCACATGATGAAATAAATAATTGATATAAGCTTGCCAAGTAGAATAGCTTTCAAAGTTAGCTTGAATAATCCTGTCAAGGACTTCTATTTCAAAAGGTGTGAGCTCTGTATTAACAACTGGCACTTCAGTTGTGGCTTGGGGTTGTGGAGTGGATCTTGTAGATGTATCTTTTCCAACAAGGAAAACAGAACGTATCGAACGTTCCCTAGGATCAGTTCCAGTATGTACTAATCTTAAAGGGGATTCGCGTGGAAAGAGAGTAGGGCCTGGAGGTTGGTTGCCTGGGACTACGCCCTCAATACTATCACCTGTATCGGACATTAATTTCACATAACTATGCCAATGCTACAACTAAAAACAAAATTTTTCAAAAAAAAACTAATTGTTACCCTTGTCTATTAACCACTGCAGAAAATCGTATTGTTGTTCGTTAAAAATGGACTCAACCTCGATTCTAAAAGTAGCTAAAACTGGTAGAACTCTATTATCGTGGCTCGCATTCTCAATAACCCATAAAAACCAGTTAAAGTCAAAGTAATATTTACTATTATTAAGAGTTGTATTTATGCTATTTATTAAAAGCTCTTGTTCTTCTTGTGAATATCTAGCCTCGTCGGAACTTGAACTGGGGTTACTTTCCTGGCCGGGCCTCCAAATTGTAATTTCTGTCAAAATATGAATTCTAAATTATGCATTATAAAACATTGACTAGCGAATGTCACTACTATTTAGCGTCAACTTTTTGAAATAAGATTCCAGTTTTTTTATTTATTAGCATTTGTGAGGCTTTTTTGCATGTCTCGGGTAATACAAATTTATAGATTTCAATTACTTTATTTAACAAATAGCTTAAATTATTAAGAACTTTTTCTGAGTTTTTTAAAGAGCTATCTTTACTCCATGGGGCATTTGAAGTTATATACTCATTGCCATATGTGGCCAGTTCGTGTCCTGTTAAAATGGCATTTTGAAGCTCATATAAATCAAAATAATTTATTGCAGCCTCAAACTTTTTATCTACATTGTTTTTAAATTCGTTTTCTACTTTTTGAATATCATTAATTTCATAGTTTTTTGAAACTGCCAGGTGCAACACTCTATTAAGCAAGTTTCCAAAGACGTCCGCAAGATGTGAATTATATAGATTGACAAGATCTTCTTGGCTGTATGGTGAATCTGAAAAAGTTGAAACCCCAGCAATAAGATAGTACCTTATGGCATCAAGAGGAAATTTACTTAACTGTTCAAAAGGAGAAACTACATTACCTTTTGTTTTAGACATTTTTGTGCCATCCTGGGCAAGTATCATACCGTGACAAAGAAGATTTTTAGACTGAGGATAACCAATGGCGGCTAACATGCCCTGCCAAATAGCCCCTTGAAACCGTAAATTATCCGGTCCAAAACACTGTACTCCAGGCCACCACTCAAGAGGATCTTCGGAAATATCTTCCCTTCCATAGCCAACAGAAGCAATGTAATTTGTAAGAGCATCAAACCAAACATAAACAACTTGATTTTTATCATCGGGCACAGTTATGCCCCAGGGTAAATTTTTCTTTTCCCGTGAAATACTAATATCTTGCATATCTTTTATCCAGTTCTTTAGCTCTTCCTGTCGTTTGGCAGGTTTTAAAACTCGTGGATTTGATTCTAGCCAATCTAAAAGTGTTTTTTTAAATGCAGAAAGTTTAAAAAAGTAGTTCTCTTCTTCATGATTAACTGGTTCTACTCCGTGAAGTGGACACTTACCGTTTTCAAGTTCTTTTTCAGTCTTAAACTCTTCACAACCTACGCAATAAAGCCCCCGGTACTTTTTTTTATAAATATAACCTTTTTTTTGCACTTCGCGCCAAATTTTATGGACTGGTGCTACATGGTAACTTTCACTTGTTCGATAAAAGGTGTCGTAAGAAATTTCGAACTTACTGCAAAAATCGATCCAGCCTTGTACATTTTCATCAACATACTCTTTGGTATCTTTTTCTTTTTCCTGCGCTTTTTTAAAGAGTTTTAGTCCATGCTCATCTGTGCCTACGTTAAAGGTAACATTAGACTTTCCTAGCTTTTGCCTAAAATACCTTGCTATAACATCTGCTTGAATAAATTCAACAGTATGGCCAATGTGTGGAAGATCATTTGCGTAAGGAAGAGTTGTAGTTATATAAAACCTTTGATCCATTCAAATTTTAGACTAATATATAAACCTTTCATATTCTTCATTTTTTTCTTCCTGTTCTTCTTCGGTTGTAACTCTTACAGTTATTTCTTTTTGTTTTTGTCTATTTGCAAGTATTTCTCCAAGATTTTTTTTACGATTACCGTTATTTTGTACCAGGTAAATCATTGTAAATGTTATAACTAAGAAGGCGAAAGCTACTGCAAAAGCTATTAAAACCTGAGAGCTTCTTTCTTCGTTTTCTATGCCAAATACAACAGCAATAGCTCCTAAAATTACAGCCATCATGCTTTCTATGAGCAATACAGCTTTTCGCGAATAACCAAGACTCATTAGTCTGTGATGAAGGTGAGTTGTATCGCTTATTTTTAAAACATTTAAAGGGTTTTTTCTAACTTCAGGAAATCTTTTAAATCTTCCAATTATGACTATTAACGCATCAATTATTACAAGCCCAAAAAGCACTACTGTTACAGACCACTTGGCACTTCCATAAATAGCAAAAACAGCAAGTAGATAACCATTAAGATATTCTCCTACAGATCCAGGAATAATTTTCGAGGGATTATAATTGTAAGGGAAGTATCCCAAGTTGCCTCCAATAAAAGCAGCTATAAAAATTGCAAGAGGTAAAATAAAAGAGTCGCCAGCAAGCACAAAAAGCAACATTGTAAATGCTGTAATCGAACTTATGGAAATATTTAAGCCATCAATTCCACTTGCCCAATTGACAAAGTTTATAATTATCATTATCCACATGGCGTAAAAAAGATGGGCTGGCATAATAACTGTACCCATACCTAAAAGACCAGATAAGTCAATTTGGAACCAGTTTAAAGATATTTCAGAGCCTAAAAATGTGATACTACCAAAACTATTCATATTCATATTTATAACCACCAAAAGAGCAGCTATAAATTGTACAAAAAGCTGTGTACCCCCACTCAGCTTATACTTGTCATCGAGAATTCCTAGTAATGCAATTACAAACATCCCCCATAAAAACCCAATATTAACTTCGGCAATTTCTTTACCTATTCCAAATAATATTATGACGCTTATTAACCCTACAAACATAGCAAGACCACCAAGCCTTGGTTTATAATCAGTATTAATCCGTGAAGCAAAAGATCTGTCAAGTTTGCTTACTTTTGATTTAGGCAAATCACCCGCACCAATAAGCCTAGCCAGCCTTCCTATTAATGGAGTTATTAAAAATGATATTGAAGCCGAAACTATTCCAGCAAGAATAATATTTGATATATTTGAGATAACAACAGGATCTTGTAAAAAATTCATAAAATTTTTTAGTTTAAGCTATAAATTTGTCCAATAGCAACAAATAAAAGTATTGTTAAGTAAAACATAAGCCAGGAAGTCGCAACTGCAAGTCTTCGATCATGATTAAATATAAACTTTATTAACCGGTATTGTACCAGTAAAGTGCAAATTAAAATTATTGGAATAACAAAAACAAAAACAGTTTTATCAACTTTCAAATCAACTGGCCATGTACCCAAAACTGAATCGTAAAAAAGCTGAAACTCTGGTGGCATAGAACCAAACAAAAGTATTCCTCCGCCTATTAAAACTACAATATTTGAAATAAAACCCGCAATCATGAATGATATACTTGGGTTTTTCCAAAATCTCGACACTTCTATTTCATCTCTTCTTTTCTTTAGCTTCGTTCGAACAGACGCAACTAATTGTTTTCTCTTTTCTCCTGGAGTATCTACATCAAACTTAAGTTGATTTTTTTGTGGCTTAGATTCTTTAATCTTCGATTGATTAATATCAATGGGCACATCAATAAAATCCACATCTCTTGGTGTTGGGTTGGTTAACGGTCTCTTTATGCTCATAGTTTTATAAACTTATGATATAATTCACGTGTAGTTTAGCAGCAAACTTAGGGGAATTCTCCCCTTTTTTGTTATTATGACAAGTCTTTAATAATATTTGCTTTTGCAAGTTTATGAAGATAATTTATAGTACTTTATTCCGCTGCAAAACTAAATGTTTTACATTTTAACACGTAAAAACGATGACTGACGATATTGACATTCTTGCAGCAATCAGGCAAATAGCTGCAGAAAGAAAAATAGACGCAGATGAAATAATTGAAGCTATAAAAGAGGCTTTAAAACTTGGCTATAAAAAAGAGTATGAATTCGAAGAGCAAGATAACCTCGAGGTAGATATTGACCCTGTAAAAGGCCATATTGCTGTATACGCCAAGAAAATTGTAGTTAAAAAAGTTGTTAATTCAAAAAGTGAAGTTTCACTTAAAGAAGCAACCGCAGTTGATAAGTCTTTAAAAATTGGAGATACCTTACTAGTAGATATAACTCCTGAAGGAGATTTTGGTCGAATTGCGGCACAAACTGCAAGACAAGTTATTGTCCAAAAACTACGAGAATCGGAAAAGAAAGCAGCGATCAACGAAATCAAAGATAGAATCGGAAGTATTGATGCAGTTGTTATTCAACACATTACTAAAGAAGGAGATATAATCTGCGAAGTAAACAGAGCGAGAGCTGTAATGCCAAAAGATGAAAGAGTACCTACTGAATTTTATCAACTTGGTTCAAGGGTTAAAGTCTTACTCAAATCAATTCAAGAAGATGCAAGAGGTCAATACATTTTAGTATCTCGAGCTGACAATGATTTCCTTAAAGAATTATTTAGGCAGGAAGTGCCCGAAATTGACTCTGGAACAGTAGAAATAGTAGCAATATCCAGAGAACCTGGATCGAGAGCAAAAGTTGCTGTTAAGTCTAATTCAGAAGGGGTAGACCCTATAGGCTCGTGTGTTGGCCAAAAAGGCATGCGGATTAATGCAATAATGAACGAACTAAGTCTTGGCAAAATCGAAGAAAAGATTGATATTGTGCTTTGGGATGATGATATTAAGAACTTTATTATGAACTCGATTAGACCTGCAGAGGCACTAGATGTAGAAATAATTAGCAAAAAAGACAAGACTGCTAAAATCAAGGTGGACCCTGAACAACATTCTTTAGCAATTGGACGCGAGGGTCAAAACGCAAGACTAACAAGCAAGCTTACTGGCTGGAACATTGATATTGAAAGTGATTCTCCAAACACAGAAAAGACAAGCAAAGCTAAAGAAGAAGATTCAAAAGAACAAAAACCAGAATAAAATTAATTTGCATTATGTCAACCGAAATATTAATTGTTATAGTATGTATTGCTGTTGGTATAGCTGCATTTCTTATTGCAGGCAAATCCGGAGGAAACAACAGCAAAATTTCTTACGAAGACTTAGACACAGAAAGAGTAATTTTAAAGTATGCTAAGCAATATGGAAAAGTTACGACAAATGATGTCTCTAGAATCTTCAATATTTCTTATCACTCTGCCAAGGCAGAACTTTTAGCGCTTAAAAAGGCGGGTAAATTAAAGCATAAGGGTAAGGGTTCTGCATCAAGGTACGAACTTAAGTAAAGTGTAATAATATAAAGCTAAACAAGAATTCGGATTACCTTCTGCTTATTATTATTTCGTCATTCTCGGCAAAAAGAGCTGCTATAGTTATCCTACCAGTGTCTGTCATACAAATTGCATAGCCGGTTTCCTGTTCTGTTCCGCTTAAAGGATCTTTGGGTATATCATAAACAAATTGTCCCGAAACTAAGTATGTCAGGTCAATTAGTGTACCAGATGTCCCAATTCCCTTAAGGTCTGGACATTTTGGAATTTCGCCGAGATTGCTTAGATTGACATCTTTGGTTGAGCTAATATAACTACCTAGAGCATCAAGCAGTACTGATGTGTCATTGCGTCTAGCTGCATTTCTTGCAATAACTGCGTTAGATGACGGACTCGTTAGTAAAAGAATTATCCCTACAACCCCAATAAAAATAACCCCAGCACCTAATAACTCCAGAATTCTTAGTGGAGATCTGCCTCTACCCAAATAACCCCAGAATATTAAAAAGATTACGTATACCGAAAGGGTTATGCTAATTAATGTAAGGTTAAGATTATCCATTTATATTTCTGTCCAGGAATTAATAACTATTTGTGGGTTTATTGCTGAAGTTGTAATTACAAACTCTTTTGTAACTCCATCAACTACTGCGTTTGTTGTAACTTGTTTATTTATAAGATCTACAAGATTAGAAACTACATAGTTACAAGTTACACCGCCAACAACCAGTGATCCACCTCCTGTATAAGTTGGAGTAACCCTTATTAATTCTAAAGCCTGTTCAATGCATGCCTCAGCAGAATATGTTGCGATTTTTGAGTTTAAGACTATCTTATTTGCATTTGCACTGTCTGTGCTAATTAGAAGTGCCCCAGCACCTACAATACCTGCTGTTGCTGCAAGTATTATCACACTTACTAGTGTTATAAACCCTTTTTTATTATCTAATTTTTTTTGTACCATAAAATGTTTTTGAAAAATTAGAGCTTGCTAATCCTGAGTTGTTTAAATAGGTTAAGTCAAATTGCCATGTAACTACTAAATCTGCTGCAGAACTAGATCTATTATAAAAAATCAAATTTGATACTGTTACACTATTCGAAGTGAGTAATACAGCTGGTAATGCGCCTTCAGTCAGTTGCATTCGCGAGTTTACATTAAGGCTTATTAAAGTTGGATTAGTTGCTGGGTTGACTGTGCCAAGGCTTAAAGAAGGACCGCTAGCGCCGGCTATTGGTACATTTATACTATTAGCGCTGTTAATCAGGTTTTCAATTTGTGCATTTACTTGAATACCTTGTTGATCAACTTCACTTATTGCTTCAGTTTTTGTTCTATTCTCTATTATCACACCTACAAAAGCAGTTATTGAGGCCACTACAAAAGAAACTATACCTATGTATAAAATTACTTCAACAAGAGTAAATGCATTTTTGTTTTTCGAGGTATTGGCTTTCATAGGTTGTAAATAATTATGCCTTCACTACTATTTTCATCAGTAGCTCCGTACAGTCTGTCGTTGCTTGCATCGTAATACAAATCATTAATATCTCCTGTATAGTTTATTAAACTTTGAAACACTATAGAAGATGGATTTGAAACATCAAACACCTGAAATTCTTCCGAATTATCATCCCCAGATACAAAAAGATATGTATTTGTGGGGTCAATAGCCAGTCCTCTAAGTGCAGAGCCGTTTAAGTTATTAGAAGAATAAAGAGTTGGTGACAAAGGGTTGGAAATATCGAATAAATGTAAAACTCCGTTAGATCCTGCAAGTGCAGCTGTATTACCAAAAACAAGTACATTTAGAGCATCTGAACTTCCTGAAGTGTTGTAAAAAGCCACTCCAAATGGATTAGATGGGTTTGAAATATCAACTATTTGAAGTTCTTGGCTATTTGATGAAGAAGCTAAGTACAAATAATTGCCAGATTTATACATTCCAAAAACCGTGCCTCCTAAATCTGTGTCCCCAAGACTTACTGGAGAGTTAATATTGGTTATATCATAAGTATATAATTCATCACTACCATTATTCACCATACCAACATAAAGAATATTCGACTCAACCCACAAGCTAGCTACGTCATTGCTTCCTGGGATATTAATTTCCTCGACGATAGTTAAGTTAGTTGGGTCACTAATATCGATTATTTCTACCTCATCTGAGTTATCTGTAGTACCTATGAATGCATAATTACCATAAACAAAAAGAGCTCTTGCTGTACCCGAAGTTGAGATTGTATCTACTTGAAATGGTGAAGCTGGATTAGTAATATCAAATACCTCTAAGTCCGGATTTCCACCTTGAATTATATAAACGTAATTACCACTACCAAAAACTTTTATGCCGTCACTACTTCCTGTAAGGTTCAATGTTGACTCAACAACAGGGTTTTCCCACGTTACAGTTTGAAGTCTAGTCCAGTTGGTAAATCTTGAGCTAAGACTTACGCTGCCGAATCTACCTAGCAATGAATTCCATTCTACGGTAGAAGTAGCGTCAAACTCTGTTGGGCTAATGGATTGAATAACTATCTCGCGAGTAAATGGACCAATAGTATCTGAAACACCACTAAAATCCCAGTAGCCAGGTGTAGAAACTAAACCAAAAGTTCCATCTGCTAATAAACTAAAATCTCTATCTTTAATTGACCTTACTGCTTCAAGGCCTTCAGCTGCAAGTGCAACAGCGCTATTTTGAAATGTTCCGTCTGCATTAGTTTGAACTGTATAGCTAAAAACTCCGGCAATACCTAGGGTTACAATTGCGAAAAGTCCCATAGCAAGTAGTACTTCGACAAGTGCAAAACCTGAGGCTTTGTTCTTTGTTTTTTTATAAGTAGGTAATTGTTCCTCTTTCATTAATTGAAAATGATTTAGATTCACTATTTTTACTTACTGTAATATTGCCTGTATTTGTTGTTGTGCCTGAAATTGCTGTAAAGCTAATGTTAGCCAAGCCACTTAAAGCAATTGATGAGTCTACAGAAAAAGTAATATCATAGACTGGATCTCTAAGGTTAAAATCGTTTCCAAGGTAAACTGTTATTACAGAAGGTTGAAAGTTTACGCTCCAGCCAGAGTTTTCGGTTGATTCGGTTGATAATAACTGGGCGTATCTAACAGCTCTTACTGAACTATCTAATGCGAGTTCTACCTGATTTTGAAAAAGAAATGATTGAAACACAGGTGCTGCTATTGCCATACTTGTAACCATAAGAGCTATAGTTAAAATCAACTCTACAAGAGTAAATCCATTTTTATTATTATAATTATTCTTCATTAGTAGACTCTGAGTTGTTTTCTGTATTATTTATATCGTTATCAATACTTTCTTCAAACTGCCTTTTAGCATTATCTATATTCTCTTGAGTAATTTCGGGATCAGCTGGTGCCGGCCCTTCACTTAAATCTGTTAAATTACCGACAATACTGTAAATTGGCAAAATTACAGCAAATGCAATAAATGCAACTCCAATCCAAACTATTATTAAAAGTACCGGCTCTAACAGTGTAGAAAGATCTTTTGTTGCTGTTTCCGATTGTTTTTCGTATGTATTGCCAATCTGTTTCAAAGTTTTGGGAAGTCGACCTGTTTTTTCTGCAGAAATAATTGACTGGCGTGCAAAAAGCGGCAGATACCTTTTTATCGATTTGTTAGTTTTAAAAATGTCTTTTATTAGATCTCCGTTTTCTATTCCGGCTTTAAGATTTTCATAAATTTTCTTGTAAGCTTTAAAGCTGGTAGATGCAATTAGCAAATCTAATGATTTATTTAGTGGAATACCTGAATCCAGTAACGTGCCCAGGAAAAACCCAAGCCTAGAAACCTCAATTTTTATTACCAACCCTCTTATATAGGGCGTATGTAACAAAATCCACTGCCCTATAAACTTTGTTCTTTTATATGCAAAAATTAAATAAAGCATTAAAAAAGAAAACACCACAAAAACTGGTACAGCAATTGCTCCATACTTTTCAAAAAAACTCCCTAGCGAAATAATTACCTTGGTAATAACTGGTAATTCTGTATTGAAATTTGCGTAAACTGCCGAAACTCTTGGCAATACAAAAATCGCTATTACTGCTCCAATAATTACCATAAGTACTGTAACAAAAACTGGATATAAACTTGCAGAACGAATTTTTGCTCTTAGCTCTGCTTCTTTCTGCCTTTGCTCAATTGCTGTTCTTAAACTTTCAGAAAGACTTCCAGACTCCTCACCAATACGAATAATATTTATTAGATGTTCAGGCAAAATACGTCTTTTTTGTAAAGTACGCCATACGCTTTCTCCATTATCAATATCTACTATCATGCTTCTCAAAGTTTTTTTAACACTTCGGGAGTCAATTTCCTGCTCAAGAGAAGTTAATACATCCATAATATCTATTCCTGAAGAAAGCATTAACCCCAGTTGCTCAAACAGAAAATGCTTTTCACGCGCAGCGTCTGCAAAAAGAAATGAAAAGCTGAATCTGCGTACAGCTTGTATGTTAGGATTTTTTTGAAGCCCCATAAACATTTTTTGAGTTTTTTTCAGGAGGGTTAACTCTAAATAATTCTTCGATTGATGTAATACCTTGGAATACTTTTTCCATTCCATCTTCAAAGAAAGATTTAGCTCCTTGTTTTTTAGCAAGCTCTCTTATAGCACTGCTGGAAGGATTTCGAAAAATTAAATCCTGCATCTCTTCCGTTATATAAATAATTTCGAATATTGCTGTTCTGCCTTTGTAGCCAGTACCCCCACATTTAGGACAACCTTTTGACCTGTATATTGTTTTTGGCGTTTTACCAAACCAATCGGATGCATTAGGTATAACTCCTTCTAAATCTTTTAATGTAACTGAGGTGCTGTATCTGCAAGTATCACAAAGTTTTCTTATTAATCTTTGAGAAATGATTACATTTAATGTTGATGCAAGTAAAAACGGTTCAGCACCCATATCTAATAATCTCGGGATAGCGGTTGCTGCATCATTGGCGTGAAAAGTGGAAAGTACCAGGTGCCCTGTAAGTGCTGCATTAAGGGCAATTTCTGTTGTATCTTTATCACGTATTTCACCTACTAAAATTACATCTGGATCTTGTCTTACTATCGAACGTAAACCTGTCGCAAACGTAAGTCCTGTTTCTGTGTTAACTTGCACCTGGTTAACCCCTTTTACTCTATACTCGACTGGATCTTCAATAGTAGTAATATTCACTGCTTTTGTGTTTAGCTCTTTTAGTACAGCATATAATGTAGTTGTTTTACCGGAACCGGTTGGGCCAGTGGTAAGTATCATTCCAAATGGTTTTTTATATGCCTCTTTTATAATATTTCTATATGAATCATTTAGTCCTAAATCTGTAAGGTTCAGTCCTCTGGCATAATTTGCTAAAACTCTTAAAACTATTTTCTCTCCCTCGGTAGTAGGAATAATCGAAATTCTTAAGTCAAGCATTCCATCTTCAAGGTCAAGCCTTATGGCTCCATCCTGGGCTGCGTAGTGTTCATCTATTCTCAAATTACCTAAAACTTTTAACCTGTTAATAATGTTTTTATAATTACTTTTAGGTATTACCCCTACTATCTGCAAAACCCCGTCGATTCGAAATCTTACTGTAACCTGTTCATCATCAGGTTCAAAATGAATATCAGAAGATTTTAAAGACACCGCTTCTTTTATTATTTCGAAAAGGAGATACGGTATTTTATCTATATATTTTGAAATGATATCCGATAAGTGTTTTTGCAAAGGCTGACCTACTGCTCTAATGGCACTTTCAATATCTTCACTCAAAGAAAGTACAAACTCAAGCTTAAAAGAGCTATCAATAACTCCGACCTCACTTGTTAATTGTGTAATTAATTCCGGGTCGGATACTGCGATTGTCAAAACGTTGGCGCTTTTTTTTACTGGAATAACTTTATACTTTTCAATAATTTCGTTAGGCAACGAAGTAGCAATTTCAGAACTTGGTAATTTATTATTTAAATCCCAGTAAGGTATTTTAAAATACTCTGAAAGTGCCTGGCCAAGTATGTCATCACTTAAAAGGTCTAGATAGTATAGTTGATCAAGCAAAGTACCTCCGTTTTGTGCAATGGATTCAAAAGCCTTTGACATGTCTTCACTCCTTATATAACCTCCCTTTAACAAAATTTCACTAAGTTGTTTGTCTGTTAATGATTTCATAAACAAATTCAACAATTTGAGATAAACTTACATCGGATTTAACAAAATAATCGATAGCACCAAGCCCTTTGGCTTTTTTGATATCTTCATCCTGACTTAGGTTTGATGTAACTACAATTGGCGTCATTATGCCCTGCTGCTTGGCTTTTTCTATAAACTCAAACCCATTCATTTCAGGCATCACTAAGTCTGTAAGTACAAGATCGTATCTATTGGACTTAAGAAATTCAATGCCTTCAATCCCGTTGGAAACTATATCTACATCAAAACCTTGCGAATTAAGCTTAATTTTAAGGACATTTGCTATTGCCTTTTCGTCTTCTAAAATCAATATTCTTTTGCCCTTTGGTTTTTTATCTGCTTCACTTTTTAAGTCTGTATTAATCATTTTTATTTCTACTCTTATTTAT
>CAZUKH010000004.1:40895-45540 GCA_964620955.1 uncultured Candidatus Saccharibacteria bacterium
CTTATTTATAATATGCATTTTCCTGGCAGAATTCAAACTATTGTAATATTTTTGGTTTTGAACCAAAATGTGAGCGAGTGGAACTAGAAAAAAATCTAAAAAACTTTTATATAAACCTTGTAGGTATATTTGGCATACTCATACTCGGGGGTTTTAGTATATATAATTTCATTGTACAAGACTACCCTATTGCCGTATTCGAAGGAATACTTGTTTTTATTTGCGTTGCTTCATTAACACTTTATCACACTGGTTCCGAACAGACAGCAAGAAATTTAGGGGCTTTAGTCGTGTTTGCTATAACACTACATAACTTTAATACCGGGGGCATTGAAGGCACAGGGCTATACCTTACTTTTTTATTTCCACCAATAATTTTTATACTGCAGAACAAAAAAAATGCTTTTTATTGGGTTTTCACGCTAATAATCAGCATTATTGCAATTGTATTTTTTGAATTAATAGGTTTAAGGAATCCTAAGTACCCCAATATAGATTTAACAATTTTTTTAATAGCTTTCAATTCTGTGGCAGGAATGATGTATCTTTACCAATCTTCACAAGAAAGAGATAGGGCGGAGATTTCTTTGCAAAGATCTTTAGCAGTAACTGAAAAAAAAAGGCTTTCAATAATTATTGAAAGTGTAGAAGATGCCGTGATAGTTACAGATGCAAACAAAAAGATTATTACTTTTAACAAAGCAGCTCAAGAGCTTACTGGGTTTTCAAAACTTGATTCAATTGGCAGTTTGATTACAAAAATATTACACATTAAAGATTTGTCTAGTCAAAGCGACTTAGACATAGCTAAAGTACTTGAAAAAGGTTCTGAATCTCCGCAAAGAATAAACAGACTTGCCATTTATAACCGCAGCAACTTCGATTTGCCAGTAATGTTTTACTCTTCTCGCATACGTAACCTGGGTAATCAAAACCCGGGTTACATTGTAGTGCTTAGAAAAGTCGATGATGTAGAAAAGCTAAATCAAATGAAAGACGACTTTGTTTATATTGCATCGCATCAACTAAAAACGCCGCTTACAGCCATAAAGTGGATAGCAGATACCCTTTTAAAGAAAAACGACTCGTTAAGTAAAGGTGTTCAAAAAGAAATGATCGGTGAAATTTTGCAAAGCAACATGGCTATGCTTGCTCTAGTTAAAGATCTTCTTGAAGCATCACAAATTGATAATAATCAAAAAATTAAAGTTAATAAATCAAACCTAAAGTTAATTAAGCTTTTAGACTCAATAAAAGCAGAAAGAGAACTAATAATTAATGATAAAAAACTTACTATTAACTTTTCAAACGCTGTAAAGAATATTGAGCTACTTGCCGATCCACTAAAATTCCCAATGGTTATTGGAAATATTTTTGATAATGCTATTCTTTACTCTAAAAATCACGGTATAGTCAATGTAGATTGCATTATAGATTCGCAATATACAATTATTTCAATCGAGGATAGCGGAATTGGAATAGCCGAGAGTGATAAACAACTAGTTTTTTCAAAGTTTTATAGGGGTAAAAATGCGAAAAGCACTAAAGCTAATGGCACAGGGCTAGGTCTTTACATTGCAAAAGCAGTCATAGATGCACATGGCGGTGAGATATGGTTTAACTCTAAAGAAAATAAAGGTTCAACATTTTTTATAAAACTTCCAAATTCTATTAAAACTGCGATTTCCTAACAACAAGCTTAAGACTTGCGGAAAGTTTTTGCCAATTTTCTAGCGTTAATTCTGATGCTCTAACAGTTGATTTAAAGCCCAAACTCGACATTGCTATATCAATCTTGTCGAACTTTCTGCTGTTTTTCAAGTTATTGTAAAGCGTTTTTCGTGGAGATATAAACCCAATCTTCATAAGTTTCATTAGATTATCGGAACTTGCTGGGTTGGGTTTAATTTTAATTTGAATTATCCCGCCATCTACCTTAGGTTTAGGCAAAAAGTGTGAAGCAGGTATTGATTTTAGTTTTTTAAACTCGCCTATTAAGCCTAACTCATTTGAAAGCAAGCTGGCGTTAGGAGCTTTAGCTGTCATTGCCTTAGCCACTTCGTCCTGAACAATAAATGTCATAATTTTTAACCTTTTTTCTGCTTTTGCAAATTGCAAACATTTTCGAATTATTGGCTTGGAAATGTTATAAGGCAAAGAGCCAGTAATCTTTATACTTTGCTTTTCTGGGAAAGTCTCAATTAATTTTGCCAAGTTTATGAGTAAGATATCCTCATTCACAGGTTTAAAATTCGGAAATTCACCATATTTTTTTACAAGTCTAGGCATTACATCATAATCAATATCTATACTAATTACATACGCACCTGTTTCTAAAAGCTTAGCAGTGACAGCTCCATCACCTGGCCCGATTTCAATAACTAAGTCTTCTTCAGATAGTTCGAGTGGAGTAATTAGATAGTCTATAAAACGTTTTGTCTTAAGAAAATTTTGACCCCATTTCTTTTTAAATTTATGATGATTCATGACGTACTAATTTTAACGTATAATGGTCAAAATGTACCTATGATTAAGATTTTATTTACCTCTACGCTAATATTTATTATAGCCTTCTTTAGCTTCTCGGTAAGCAAGGTAGAAGCAGCACAATTTTCTTCAAGTGACTATTCTTTGAAAATTACTATCACCAAAGATTCAACTACATTTGAAGCTTCGATGCTCCTTCAAAACTCAGATGTGTTAAGTTTAATAAATGGATATGATTTTATTGCTCCATTTACCGGCTTAAATTCTGTTTTTGTAACACTTGAAGGTTCACCTGTAAACTTCAGTATAGTTGATATGCTTCCTGGAGAGGTGAGTAAAGTAAGTATAGATTTTAGTAATAATTCAATATTAAACAATCAAGCTAAACAACTAGTAATAAAAGGACAAATAACTAATTTTGTTAAATCACTTGGAGAATTCAAGTATGCATATTTAAGCCAGGTTAATGATAAAATTTCTTCTTTAACAATTAACTATCCCAATGATTATGGAAGTGTTTCTTTTAATACATTTGGAAGCCTAGAGCAAACTTCTCTTGATACAACTAGCGAGATGGTTATAAAAAACTACAACGCAGGTTTAATTACCTGGGGCGATGAGTACACAATTGGTATTGAAACAAACGTAGCATTTTTAAATGAAAGCTCAAGTGATATTCAAAGTCTTTTAAACATTATCCCTAATCGTTTAGGCCAAGAAGTTTATTATACCAATGTTAAAAACTCACTATTTGGTTTATATGACGGGCAAGGTAACTATTATGCAAACGTAAACATACCAGCCGGTACGTCCAAAGAAAGCGGATTTATAACCAATGTAAGGAAGTATTCAGCTATAACCGTACCAGGCGGTATTGTGTATAACTTTGGTTTTCCAGCAGACAACTCCCTCGTATCCGACATTGATGGTCAAATTCGTAATGGTACAAGTAGCTTTGAAAGCCTAAAGATACTAAATGAATTTTTGCTTCAAAAGTTTGAACTTGACACTGCCCCACAAGACAGGTTTGAAAATGAGGCAAAGTACTGGTTTGATCTTACACAAAAAGACCAGTTTTCTTCATTAGATTACAGCTTCATAATTGCAGCTACTGCTGAGCACCTAAACTTAAAGGCTCAAATTAATTACGGCTATGTGGTTTTGCCAAAACAATCTGGAGAATCTATCTCACCGCATTTCTGGGTGGTTATTGATGATGGAAGCAAGACTTTCATAATCGATACTTTCATGGAGAAACTTACCGGGTTAAGCTACTTTGGGCTAACCACTGAACTTGATAGAGTAACAATGGGTGCCTGGAACCCAACTCTAAAGTATAACAATACATTAGGCTTGCTTTCTGAAAGCAACTTTTCTCAAGGTATTGTTATAAATACAAATCCAAAGATTACTACTACTTCTTCGGATATATCAATTAAATCTTTAGAAATTCCGGACTCATATGCAGGTTTTTATCATGGAGCTAAACTAGAAGTAGAAAACAGTTCGTCTAAGTTTATTCCAGTAGACGCTATTACCTATTACGGTTACAACTTTAGTAATAGTTTAAAACTTTTTCCGGATTTAAAATTAGGACTACTCCCAAAACAAACCAACATATTTTCATTATACTGGCTTAGGAACCCTAACTTCTTTGATCTCGGAAGAAAAGAGGTAACTCTGACTTTTCAACTTAATAACCCAAATGGTATAGAATCAATATTTGCGAATGCCGGTGTAGAATACCGGATTAACTATTATGCCTTGATTATAGCTGTAATAGCTGGGTTTATTACCTTCGCAGGTGTAGTTATTTTTGTTAAAAAAGCACTACGAAGAAGAAATGCTTTGTGGGTTTAAGTTGCTACCGAGTTGTTTTGAAATTGGTAAAAATATTTTGAAAGTTGAACCTTTTCCAACTTGACTTTCTATCTCAAGCCTGCCATTCATAAGTTTTAGCAGTCCTTTAACTACATATAAGCCTATCCCAGCACCTCCAGGTCTAACAACCGGAACAGCAGCACTGCTTGTATCTGCTTCTAAATACATTTTAGCCCTGAAAAACTTTTTACCTAGGTTTGGAATATCTTCAGTAGCAATACCTTCGCCGGTATCAACTATGCTAAATAAAACATCATTTTCTAAATTCTCAAGTTTA
>CAZUKH010000004.1:45565-54405 GCA_964620955.1 uncultured Candidatus Saccharibacteria bacterium
CCTGTATTGTATATTTAACGGCATTGTCAAAAATATTGTCTATAACCTCTTGAAGCTTATCGCGATCAGCCATGCAAAAAATAGACTCCTGAGGTAATTTAATTTCTATTGAAAGGCCTTTAGACTCAGCTCTTTTTCTTACTCCTTCAAGCGCATCGGCTATAACATCTTTACAATCCACAGAGGTAATGTTTACTTGTTGTCTATTATTATCTATTTTTGTTGAAGATAAAATTGTTTCGAGAATCTTTACTTCACGTCTAATATGTTCTAAAACTTTATCAAGGTTTGATCTTATTTTAACTTTTGTAGGAAAATCCGAATGTTCTTGATTCAAATACTTATCTACAAGTACTGCTGCATTCCTGGCGATGCCAAGAGGAGTTCTTAGTTCATGGCCAAGAATATCCATCATGTCTCTTTCTTTCCTTAATTGCTCTGCAATACCGTCTCTTTGTTTGGTAATCTCGTAGGTTTGTTCTTCAACCTTAGTCTTAAGTGTAGATGCAAAGTTTTGCACTTCTGCATAAAGCATTGCTCTTCCAACACTTACTGAAGTATTTGCAATAACCGTCTCTAGAAAAAGTATATCCTCCAAGGTGTAAGCTGTTTTGTTTGATTGCCAACAATCATTAAACCATTAAGCTGAACTTTTCTATTTAAAGGTAGAAGAACTTCTACTTTTTTTTCTCTCATAAATGTTACAACTTTATCAATTGATTCACTCAATTTGTCAACTTTTAACTTTCCTTTCCTGATTACTTCGCCCAAAACAAAAATTTCACTCTTTTTTCCTTGTGACTCTTGAAGATTCCATACATTTAATACTTCAAGTAAGTTGTTCCAATCAGATTGGCTCAAAAGCGAAAATCCCTCAAGTTGTGATTTCCCAACTTTATGTGTTTCTCTGTCAAAAAGAACAATTCCTACACTCACATTTCCAAAAGCTTTCCTAGTGATATCTATAGATTTAGCTATTACTGAATCTAAGTTTAATTCAGTACTGGTTTGTTTTAATAAGTCGTTAATGAGTTCATACGGGTTATAGACCGAGTATATTATTGAGCGATCTATGGCCTTAGATAATCTACTATTTAGAATAATAAACGCTGGCCCTACAATTAAAGTTAGGAGAAAACCCGAAATAAAAGCACCAGGGGTGAAAATCCCGCCCCAAAGCAAAGTATGGAGTAATGCTATACCGTTAAATAATGAAAATCCAATAATACCTATTAATAATGATTGGATAAGCTTACCAGCTATAAAACGGATACCCATCAATCTATACTTAATAATCGCAACGCCAGTAAATGCGACAAGAATTATTGAAAGAGAAGGAGCGTAGAATGCACTTTCAAAACTTCCTGTAATTGCTGGTATAATCAAAGACAAGAAAACCATTAAGACCATCATTACCAAAAGCCCCAAAATTAAGTATTGCATTCTTAGCTTGCTTTCTAGCTCAGCAGCAAAATACTTACGTGTCAAATTACTTATTCCTAAAGTTGCTACAGCTCCACATAAAAGATAGTAAGGTGTTAATAATTCGCCTGGCACAGGAGAAAGTCCAGATTCAGTAATCACTACATCTTTTAAAACTAAAGGTGAAACACCAGTTACCAAGAGTATAATAACTGTAATTAAAAGTGCGTAAGCCTGCCAATTCTTTGGCGTAAGTTTTGGCTGAGAAACGGGAAAATGAATACTAAAAAGCAACAATGAAGACACCAAAAAAGGAATTGGAATAAATATTAGTCTACCCCATAACACATCTTCAGTGACTTTTTGCATCATTACCGCTATAGCCCAAAACGAAAGAGATATTGAGAAAACTGCAAAGCTTATATTTAGAAATTTTTGCCTATCGTTTAAGTAAACAATTATGCCCAGTACAAGACTACTAACCGCCGATATAATTGTGACTAGAGCAAGAATATTATCCACTTTTTTTACTACACACTAAAAATATTGATTGATCTGCATAAAGGAGTGTTTTTTCAACAACTTGCATATTATTTTCTTCAACTAATTTCACTAGTGCCTCCTGAGAGAGAAAGTGAAAAGTTTTATTATTTGCTTTTTTAGCTATAATCAGGTTGATAATTAACGCCGGAAAGGCCTTTAATAGTACTAAAGCAAAACTAATTATATTTTTCTTCTTAATTTCATATTTAAACATTGCACTCATTTTTGCCCCTTTTTTTGGGTTTATCAGCACAAGCTTCCCTCCTGGCTTAAGTAATCTAGAAAATTCTAAAATTGTTTGTGCGGGATTATTAACAGTGTAAAGAGAGTGAATTGCTACAACAATGTCGAAACTTGAGTCATCAAACGGAAGCTTATTGTTTAAATCAAGTTTAATGAACTTGAATCTTTTATCTCTTACCTTAGTTTTTGCTCTCTGTAACATCCCTTCTGAAATATCTCCTCCTATCCACTCAAAGTTAGTATTATCATTTAAAACTAACTTCTCAATATTGCCTGTTCCACACCCTGCATTTAGTATCTTACTCCCAGATTGTATTTGCAAACCGGCAACTGCCGCTTCAAGTAAATCAATATATGCAGAAAAATTCATGGTCGCTGTATCATAACTTCTTGCATAAAGATTCCAGAATTTACTCATTTACTATATTTAACCTTTATTGATTTATCAGCATGTTCGCTAAAAGCTGCTTTGTCTAAGAATAATAGTTCTGGTTCAACCATTGAAGGATTTGTGTTAAACACTTTATTATATTCAGAATTTAATTTACACAATTCCTTCATAAAAAGCTTTTTAATATTTGATTTACTTTCCTGAGCTGCATTGATATCTCTTGTTTCAAGCGTAACCGTTAACTGCTGATCAAAAGTCTTGTTACTAAGAACCTCAGCAAAAAATCTTCCAGTAAAAAACTTCTGCATTGCTGACTTACTAAAAATTGTCTTAAGTTGTTCAAGATAAATATTTAGTCCTACAAGCTGTAGTGTACCATCGCTTCTTCCGTAAAGATAAACTAGCGGCAATGGCATTGCCTTTAATTTCTTAAGAATACTCTTTACATCTCCCTTTACCTCCTGAGAAATAATATCAACCATTTCATTATATTGAATTAACCCGCCTGAATCGTGAAGATTGTATCGTACCAAAGGCATTCCAGAATTAGCTGTAAAAATGAGTTCTTCTTTTTCAACTTCAATTAGCATACTTGACGGTGAATACTGAAATATCATTGGCAAAGGTTTATCAAATTTCTCTCCCAAAATATTTTTTCTTAGATTTAAGTTGCTATTTAATAATCTCCTGAAAAAAATTGCAATCGGCTGCTCAACACCTATATCCGAACCTGTATCAGCTGCTCCATATCCAGAAATTATTTTTGAGTCATAATCGTCAATATCAAAATGCATTAGCCCTGCCATATAATCTCTCCACTCTTCCGAAAAGCCTTCGCCACCCATAAGAAGATGCGTCTTAACTTTATTAAAAGGAAATTTATCATCAGATAGATTTTCGATCAATTCTTTTAAAAATGGGTTATAACCAAGAAAGATTATCTGATCATAGCTTTTATAAAAGCGCTTGGTAATTTCAGCAGCTTCTTCCAAGTTTATACCCACATTTATTACGGTCATATGTAAATCTTTATCATTTGCGGCATTTAGCATCCATCTTGCTACTTTTGTACCTGCTATCCAGGTTCCAAGAGCAAAGGTATTTAGCATAAGAGTCCGGTTGGTTTTTAGGTTAAAAAGCATGTCCAGCAACGTAACTATTCGTGTCCCTGTTGAGTCGTCTTGTCCTGAATACCTTACCCAATAGTTAGGACTTCCACTATAACCACTGCTTCTTTCAATAGTGTAGTTTTGTGGAAGAGGAAACTTTATTCTTTCTTCAAGCGGATATTTTGAAACGAAATTTGACTTGTCAGTAATTGGAATTTTTGTAAAATCATCAAATGTTTTTACACTTGAAGGGTCAAACGAATTTTGTTTTAAAAACTTTTGATACGCTGGCAACGCCAAAGCTTCTCGAAAAGTTTTGATTGCTTTAGTTTTGCCCATTCTACTTAACAATTTTGTAGCAAGCTTGGGGTTGGAGAGAAGTAGTTTTTTTAACATATCTATAAAAATAAAATACCCAGGCTTTAGTCCGTGGTTGTTTGTTAGTAATGTAAACTTTTCTAAGACCAATCTCTATACTATTGACTAAAGTCAAAAGTTTTACGATCAGTTCCTAATATTTAATACATTATAATTCAAATAACTCAGGAAGTCATTTGAATGCATAATTCCTTTTAAATATCCGGCACTGTATTTTTTTAAATTAAGATATTGGAGGTTTCATACCTAGCCCCATATGAGGTTTATGATAATTATAACAGTTTCCCATTACATTTATTACCCTACGGGGACCGTCTAGTCAAGAATCGAACTTACTACCTCTGTAATGACCTACAGTAAATGGTTATAAAGAGAAGATTTGTGGGTATAAATTATTGGTCTAAAAAGATGACAAGTATCGAACTCCGAGAAGTATTGATGGGTAAGGCCTAAAGTGAATTTTTGAGTAAGCTGAAAATTATGTTGGTGACCCCAAGTAGCGAAATGTCGAACTTTTGGATGATTGGTAATGCATTAGTGATATAATCACAATAACTATGGGGAATTGCTTATGAGTACTAATGATCTTGTTAGAATACTTAGGGAGGACTTCGGTGGTTCACAATACCCTGCTTGGTTTACTTGTTATGAACACCCGTTAACAGACACTGTTGTGATTCTGCCTGGGGAGGGAGCCTATTTAGGTAATACAGGTCTAGTAATAAAATATAATAATGAAATATATAGTTTTTGGTTTTCTCCTAACGGAATAACAAATCCTGGTATTGCAACTGAAGCAGGTTTAACTAAGCTGAATCTTTATCTATTTGTATGTGGAATATATACTGCTTTAAACAATATTGATTTAGATTTTTTAAGCAGAATTAACGAAATCAATGGAGAGACAAACCCAGCAATGGGTGAGATTAGGCGAAAGTTATTTAGTGACATAGATCCAAATATTTTTACAACTTCACCACATAATAATGATATTTCTTATTATTATACTCTAAATTTCCACATGCTTGCTGGTTACTATAAAGATAATGGACTTGCAGGTAGCCGAATAGATGCAGTATTTACTAGATTTAATAGAATGATGCCAAAGATGAATATTAGAGTTGTCAACCCGCTATTACGAGCAACTGAGTTTACGGACGGAAGAATCGTGTACGAAGTATAGTTTATGACCCAATTGACAATCCCTTTCCGGACGGAATTTACTTCCAAGATGGAGAATTTAGAACCAAAGTCAAACCATTGACCCTAAAGCTTAATGAGACTTTGACGGAAGAAAATTATACTATGGTGACCCCACCCCTGCCTGCCAGTAGGCAGGTAGCGTAATGTCGAACACCTTATTCGAGGCTATAAAGTCCTTCCTACAATTGTTTTCAGAGATGAACTTTTCACATAAAAATTCACAACTTGCTTTAAACTTTTAGCTAACATAGATTACTTAAATATTAAAGATTGGCTGAATTAGTCCAACAGCCAGCAAAGCAGCAGTAAAATTAAACAACGCAAAGAATAATACAATTAATCCAGCAGTTTTAAAAAACAAACCTGATTGTAAAGTCTTAGAAAATTTTACTGATGCAAAACTAATTAAAGCAAGTATAGGAAAAGTCCCTAGAGCGAATACAAACATTGTTACTGCCCCATTTATAAAACTTCCTGTTGTTAGAGAATATATTTGCATTGATTGTGTAAATCCACATGGAAGTACAAATGTTGTAAGTCCTAGTAAAATTGGGGCGAAAGGGTTATCGCTTCCTTCTAATCCCATTGCTTGCTTCCCTAAGAATTTAGGCATTTTAATTTGAAACTTTTTTGCAGCAGGAAATATATCTAAAAGATTAATTCCCATCACTAACATAACTAGGAAAAGAACAAGATTTAGAATAAAAGAAGTAGTGGGGGTTAGGATAAGTGCTGATCTAAGAAGTCCTATTAATCCACCTAAAAAGAAAAATCCAACAATTCTTGATATATGAAATGTAATCAAAGGTTTAAGTTTATGTCCTTTTGCATAACTAGAAGATAGAGATAAAACAAGCCCACCTACTACCGCCATGCAAGAAGATAAGGATGCAACAAAACCTATAAAAAATACAAAAGGAAGTGTTATTTTATCTGCACTTAGCAAATTTACAACGCCTGCTTTTTGTATCAATAAGAATAGCGCTACAATTATTGAAGTGATTAAAAAGGCTATGCCTAACTCTTTGTAATTAATATATTTACTACTTTGTTTCTTATCTACTATTTTATAGCCATTAGCTTCTACTAAATGACTTAATTCATTAGCGGTTAAATCTCTATCAGCTTCTATAAATACTTTACCTTCTCCTAATTTAGCATCTACTTTTTTAACCCCATCAACTTTTGATAATTTTTTTTCAATTAAGAGTTCGCATGCTGCACAATGCATGCCTTCTACAAAAAACTCGCTACACTGCACTTCTGTATTTTCCATAAATAAAATAATAACTTTTTTAAATTCTAACTGTCTTTAATCTTAGTGAATTACTTACAACTGATACACTACTTAAAGTCATTGCAAGTCCTGCAAATATTGGATTAAGTAATATTCCAAATACTGGATACAATAATCCTGCTGCTAATGGAATTCCTAAAATATTGTAAGAGAATGCCCAGAAAAGATTCTGCTTTATAGCTCTAATTGTAAACTTTGATAATTTTATTGTTTGTAATACTTTAGAAAAGTCACCTCTTAATAAAGTAATTGATGCAGATTCTATAGCTACATCTGTTCCTGTGGCCATTGCAATTCCTACATCTGCTTGAGCTAAAGCAGGAGCATCATTTACTCCATCACCAACCATAGCAACTCTTAAACCTTTACTTTGTAGCTCTTTAATCTTATTTGCTTTATCTTGGGGCAAGACTTCTGCAATTACCTCGTCAATTCCAACAAGGTTTGCAATATACTTTGCAGTTTTTGAGTTATCACCAGTTAACATTACAACCTTTAAACCTAATTTATGTAAAGCTTTTACAGTGTCTATAGCATTTTCCTTAAGAGTATCTGCGATACCAATGATTGCTAATAGTTCTTTTTCATTAGTAAAGAAAACAGGTGTTTTTCCTTTACTGGTTAATTCATCTACTTGAGGATGATTATGAGCTATATATAAATCATGTAATAAAGTCATATTACCTGCATAATACTGTACATTATTAATACTACCTTTAAGTCCTTTACCTTCAATAATTTCAAAATTCTCTACATTTGAAAATTCAATATTAGATTCTTTTGACCTATTAACAATAGCTTCTGCTAATGGATGTTCAGATTTCTTTTCTAGTGAGCCAAGTAACTGCAATATCTCTTTTTCAGACAAATTCCCAACTGAAATAATATCAGTTACTTCAGGCTTTCCTTTTGTAATAGTTCCAGTTTTATCTGTAACAATAGTATTGATTTTGTATAGCTTCTCTAAGCTTTCAGCATCCTTAATTAAGATTCCATTTTCAGCCCCCTTTCCAGTTCCAACAATAATTGCCGTAGGAGTAGCTAAACCTAAAGCACACGGACATGCAATAACCAAAACTCCTGTAAAACATAAGATTCCAATTGATAAAGCCTCATTAAATGGCATAAAGAATGATCCTATAATTAACCATCCGACTAAAGTTACTAAAGCTAAAATAAGTACAGCAGGTACAAATACTTCAGAAATCCTATCAGCTAGGCCTTGTATAGGTGCTCTTGATCCCTGTGCTTCATCAACCATTCTAATTATCTGAGAAAGTACAGTTTCAGATCCTACTTTAGTAGCTTTAAATTTAAATGAACCTTGTTTATTTATTGTCCCACCAATAACAGTATCCTCTATATTTTTATCAACAGGAATAGGTTCTCCTGTAATCATTGATTCATCAATTGATGATCTACCTTCTATAATTACTCCGTCAACAGGAATTTTACTTCCAGGTTTAACTATAATAACGTCATTGATACCAACTTGATCTATTGGAATTTCTATTTCCTTTCCATCTCTTTCCACAAGTGCAGTTTTAGCTTGTAAATTCAAAAGCTTTTCAATTGCTTCTCCTGTTAATAGCTTCGATCTTGTTTCCATAAACTTTCCTAAATATATGAAACCTATGACTACAATAACTACATCGAAATACACCATGTCTGGGAAATTCATTAAATCTTTTATTTGTGGAAATAGAACTACAATTGCACTATAAATGTAGGCTGTCAGGGCACCAATACCTACCAATGTATACATATTAGCAACTCTATACTTAATAAAAGTATTTACTTCTTTTAAAAATTCTCCTCCAACCCAGAATAAAACAATTGTTGCGAGTATTAATGATATTGTTTGAAATAATTCATGCGGCAAGAAAAACTTTGGAAACCATGAAAAGCTCTGAGCTGCTATCTCCCACATCATTAATATAAAAACCATTGCAGTAATTGGTATTGCAAAGTGAACTTTTGTCCTTTGTCTATCTAATTCCTTTAACTTATCTTCTTTATTTTGTCCAACGCCTAAATGTGCAGAATGATCCATACCCTTCATATTCGTCATATCATGTCCTTGCATCATTGTTCCATCAGGCATTTGATGCATAGAATGATCCATAGGTTTATTTTCCTGTTGAATTACAGAAGTATCTAAGGAATAACCAAAAGGTTCTATCTTTTTACTTAATTCTTCTACAGTAGTCTTTGAAGGATCAAATTCAATTTTAGCTTTTTCATTTCCGTAATT
>CAZUKH010000004.1:54434-56474 GCA_964620955.1 uncultured Candidatus Saccharibacteria bacterium
ACAACACCTTCAGCTTTGCTCAAGGTTATTCTGATTGTTATTGCACAGCTTGCACAGTGCATTCCTTTTACAGGAATTGTTAGATTTTGTGTGTCATGTTCTAAATGTTCCATATATATTTAATAAAAATTTATGGTTATTGATTCATATCTGCTTTAATTCCGTACCAATTTTCTCTCCAAGTATTCATATTTGAAATTTCACGGGTTTGAGCAGTGATTACATCGTTTGCTAAATTTAAAATTTCATTTCGAGTAGATTTTCTTTGAGCATCCATAGCCATTTCTATAGCCATATTATGATGGGCGATCATTGCATTAATAAATCTCAGATCATATTTGCTGTCAGAAGTTCCTAGATTTACATTCATTGAATAATCATTCATTTCTACTTTGCTAGTGTCGTTGTACCAATCTTTTTTCCAAGAATACATCTGTTCGATTTCTTTTTCCTGAATGGTGATAATGTTATTAGCAAGTTTTATTACTTCAGGATTCTTACTTTCTTCTTTTGCAATTTTAGCCATATCAATTGCTCCCATGTGGTGAGCAATCATTCCATCAATAAATTTAAGATCGTAATTTTTGTCTGCCTTTCCTAGATCTGACGAATGTTCTTCACTCATTCCCATATTTGCATATTCAGGAGAGATCATAAAACCTATTCCTGTTCCAATAACTAATGCAACAATTATTAATGATATTGATAATATTTTTGTCATATATTTGAATTAAAATTTAATATTGTTCTTTTAGATCAGTGTATTCGTACCCATTTTCTTTTAACTCTATAAATACTTTATCTAAGTCAACTTTAAAGTCTTTAATTTTTTTGTCACTTGTAACCTCAGCTTTTTTTGAAGCTAAATCTACTTTTACATTTTCCTCTCCAAAGAATTCTCCTAAAGAGTCTTGAATAAGGCCTAAACAACCAGAACAATGAATTTTCGGTATAGCTATTTGATAAATCATAATACATAAATATTAAATACTACCTGTAACCTAGTATATAGGTTACTTAAGTGCAACAAGACATTTAGAAAACCTTTTAATTTATACTACCCTAATTTTAAAGTTGTACATACCCATTGAGCAGGTTCCGTCAATTTCACTTCCCGAAACCTGAGCTTTTATTTCAATATCGGTCTTACCAGTAACTGGTAAATTTTTTCTTACACCAAGACTAGGAATTGTTAGTGCTGAACTACAGTCAAATGTATTATTTGTGGATACTCTTAGTATAATATCCATATTTGCTTTGGCTTCAATCACTCTAGGTGAATAGCCACCTTTAGCTGTTAGATCTATAACTTGCTTGCCATCTGTATTAGATATAACATTTGTGTTTGAAGAGTCAGAACTATTCTGATTGTTGCTTAAAAGGGCAGTGAAGCCTCCTATTGAAATGATCATTAATAGGGAGAAGATTGCAGTATTTTTTATTGAAAATTTTTTAATTTCCATTTAGTTTTGTATTAAAAGTATTATTTTAAATCTAATATTTTGATTAATTCATCTATTGCTCTTAGTTTATTTTCATTCATTCTTTCCTCCAGACAATGATTTAGGTGTCCCTTTAGCAAAGTCTTTTTAGAAGAGGTTAATAAACCAATAACTGCATCGATTTGCTGAATAATTTCTGGGCAATACTTATCTTCTTCGATCATTTGTAAAACAGTACTTATTGTCCCCTGAGCCTTTTTTACGGAAAGTGAAGCTTTCTGCTTATTTTCTTTATGTTCTTTGTCTGTCATACTTTTTCTTTATAAAATTAATGTAAACCTATGGTATAGGTTAGCGCAGACACAAAGGAAAATCAAATCCCTTTAGCAATTTTTAAGTGACTCTTTAATCCTATTATTAGAAGGGTGAATTATTCAGATTGAAGCTGTAGAAATACGCAGTTCTATTCACGCATAGCTATGCGTATTTTTTGACCCTACGGGGACCGTCTACGTTAAAACTTCGACGAGTCAAGAATCGAAGCAAATTACCTAGAATTAATCGTCTTATCTAAATCTCCAATTAATCTTTTATTCGT
>CAZUKH010000005.1:0-19401 GCA_964620955.1 uncultured Candidatus Saccharibacteria bacterium
AAAAATATATCTAAAAAATCTCTAAAAAATGTCTAGACAAATGGGTACAGTTTAATAAGTTTTAAAAATATACTTTATATTACGGCTTTGACAGCTTCAAGGGCATGTTCCAAAAACTGGAAAGAAGGGATTTTGTGAGAAGTTAATAACTTTACGCATTCTTCTGAATCCTCACCACCATAAAACAGAGCCATAACATTATTTTTTTTGCATAATTTGATTATTGTTTGTGCTATTTCAAGGTTATTCGTAACTGCCTGGGGTGTTATAACACAGAGTGTCAAGCTATTCGATTGCGCATTGGCTTTTAATGCTGACGCATAATCATTGCTTGTCGCATCGCCTTCGATGTCAATTATTGTGGTGTTAATCAAATTTCCAAGTGAGTTAACGAAAGTAGTTGAAGGGCCAGAAGCATTTGTAATGATTTTAAGATTCTTGAATTTTTTTGGTGTCAGCCAGGTGCACGCCATTAAGCTAAAAAACATATCTTCCATGCTTTCAACAACTTTAACTCTGGCCTTTTGAAGCAATTTTAATATATTACTCTGCTCTGTTTGTCCTGAGTGCTTTTTTGCAAGTTGCTTGGCTTTATTCGTAACTGGAGGTTTAAGAAAAATAATCTTTTTACTTGTTGATTGTAGCTGCTTAACGAATTCATGTTCGTCTTTAATTGTTTCAAGGTAACCTGCAATTACTTGGGTGCCAGGGTCATTAATATAAAAATCAAGCAGATCGTTTTCACAAATATCGATTTTATCTCCTAATGAATACATTTTGTTATAACCCATATTAAATTCTTGTGCAAAATCCGTAAGCACGGTAATTAGCGATCCAGATTGTGAAAAAACAGAAATTTGCTCAAACTTGGGTAGATTTTTGCCAAAACTTGCATTTATTTTTTGATTTACATCTAAAAAACCAAGTGAGTTTGGACCTATTACTCTAATACCTTTTTCGATTGCCAGATTTTGCAATTTGTCTTCAAGTGATTTGCTATTATTGTTATGAAATCCTGAAGCAATAATTATCGCAAATTTTATTTTTCCTTTGATAACAGATTCAAATAGGTCAAGCGTAACTTGGGCTGGTGTGGCAAAAATTGCAAGGTCTAAGGGGTGTTCAATTTCGTTAATATCTTTAAAGCATTTTAAATTTTGTATTACAGAGTATTTAGGATTTACAGGAAGAATTTTTCCTGTAAATTGCCCTTTTATCAAGTTTTTTAAAACTATATGGCCGACTTTTGATTTGTCTTGTGATGCGCCAATTACTGCTATTGAGCCTACATTTTTTAGCATTATCTTTTGAAAATAATTTTTGTTATGTTAATTTAGCATTTTAAGACTTATGTTTCTACAGTTATATAATTAGTCTATACTAAACTGCACCTTGGTGCTATACTTTAGAAGTATTTTTTATGTGTTTAAAGTGCCGTTAGATCCTGAGAATAACTTTGAGAAACAAGACATAATTGCAACTTTTGACCATATTTATAACCCGAGGGTAGAAATGGTCGTTGATACTTGGTTTAATGGGGAGTTTGACAGGGCTGTTAATCACAAAAATCAACCAACAAGTCAGGAAGATGTCCAAGCTTTTTTCACTCAACGTGTACAAGCTCATTTTAATGCCTGTGTAAACGCATCTCTTAGAAAAGTAATAACTTCTGTTTACCCTAATGTTCAAGTTGAAACGGGCCAAGGTGTTGTTTCTTCTCAATATTTGTCTGATCAAGAAAGGTTGTCGAAAATTCAAAATTTAATTCAAATAAACCCGCAAACTGGTGAACTTGAGCTAGTGCCTTCAGCCGGTTCACCAAGTGAGCTTAATCAGGAGTATGTCAAATTTTATAATGATTTTCTTAGTCAGGCAGTTAGTGCAGGTTTAATTTTTAGAAAATGGATAGTGTTTCGTGGACGTGTTTTAGAAAGCTTTAATAAACACCTGTTTTCAAATTATGGAGGTGCAAATGCTCCGCAAGTTAATTAATTATTAAAAAAAATATAAATGACTGAAGAAGTTATACAGCAAAACCCAAGTGAGGCTGGGTTAACATCTTTAGGAGACGTAATGAGCAGTCTTGTGGCTATGGATCCTGTATCATATCCAGCTTTTACTCAGTTATTTAAACTCGTTGAACAAGGAAGACAACTCGATTTTGGAGTATTTTTAGGGCATAACTGGGAAAATCCAACAAGATCTGATCTATGGACTTTAGAAAACCCAGCAAACCCAAGTATCGTTACACAATCCACAGCATTAGTAGCTGGGCTTTTATTAAAAATGGGCGTTATTAATAAAGCAATTTTATCAGGTGGTAACACTACGCAAGTAAATGATCATCCAACAGAAGCACAAGCAATGTTAGATTACATTAAACTTTTTTTTGGTGATTCAATAGAAAGTAGAATAGTGCTGGAAAAAAAATCAATAGATACTCATTCTAATGCAAAAGAAGTACTCGAAATACTCCAGGCTTTAAATCTAGAAACTGGTTTACTTTGTTCTGCAGGCTTTCATTTGAGGTTAAGAGCAAGGCTGATTTTTAAATCTATGGGTGTGTCACAAGTAAATGGGGCAAATGTACCTTCAAATGTTTTGTTAGCAGAGTTGAGGAGTCTTCTTTCAGATAAATTTGTTAGTCAAGTTATTGATTTGCACCCTGAATACGACTTTCTACATAAGCTGCGTTTTGTTTCCATAATGTCCCAGGTAGCATGGCAGAAGACACAAAAAGTTTTACCATGGAAAAAGCATGGGGTTTTTTATCATTTTGCCGGTAGGGTCTACCAAACTTTAACAGGTGATCCTAGCGCTAAGAAGCTACATGCCAAGACTGTGAAAAGAAGAGGAGTAAGAGTAAATACATCTCTCGAGGCCTAATCAACTTCAATCCAAAATTCACTGCCTTTACCAGGTGTAGATTTAACGCCTATCTTACCGTTAAAAGCTTCTATAATGCTTTTAGCTATTGCAAGCCCAAGTCCTGCGCCTCCAGTTTTTCGCGCACGGGAGTTGTCAACTCTGTACATACGTTCAAAAATCTTTTTTAGCTCACTTTTATTTATTCCAATTCCATTATCTTTTACTTTAATAACTATACCTTCTCTTTTTTGTTCGAGTTGCACTAACACTTTTGCATTCTTTTTCGAATATTTAAACGCATTTTCGACCAAGTTTTCAATAGCTCGCTTAAATAACACACTTGAGCCTTTAATATTAAAGTAATCAATACTAGTTTCAAAATTAAATATTTTATTTATGAGTTGCATATCATTTTGAACCTGCTTTATTAGCTCTACAACATTAAATTCCTCGTTAAGGTTAGCTAGCTGTTTTTTCTCAATTTTGCTTACTAAAATAAGATCATTTATTAACTTGTTTAAATCGTCAACTGATTTAATTGAGTTGTTTATTGACTCGAACATATCTTCTTTGTTTTCTTTTAACAAAATTGTAGACTCAAGATTTGTTCGAATTATTGCTAATGGGGTTTTTAGCTCATGTGAAATATTTTGCAAAAATTCTTTTTCTTTTTCGATTAAACTTTGAATTCTTGTAATCATTCGGTTAAAGTTGTCTATAAGTTCACTAATTTCTCCTTCCGCATTATTTTGAATAACTTTAGATGTTAAATTTAAGTCATTAATTTCAGACATTATTGTATTTAGCCTTCGTAGTGGGGTTAAAGTTTTTTTTATAATAAAAGTGCTTATGCCTGCTGCAGCAAGAATTTGGAATACAATTGCAAGTAAAGATAACCCTAAAATTGCATTCTCAAGGTTTTGTCGTTCTTTTTCAATACTTTCTTGAACAATCTCCTTTAAAGTATGACCTGGAATATTAGTTTGAAAATCAATTAAATCTATTGGTTTCGCAATACTTTTTTGAGCCTTTATATAAATATTTACTATTAAAAGACTTGTAGCAGCAGATAAAATTATAAAAATGCTAAAAAGCAAAATTAATCTTGCTTGTAGAGTACTGAAATTAAGTCGATTACTTTTCATATGTGTAGCCTTTACCCTTAATAGTTTTAATATGCTTTGAAAGATGACCAATTTTTTTTCTAAGAGTTTTTATATGAGTTTTTACAGTATCGGTAAATAAGTCAATATTTGTATCCCAAATAGATGAAAGGAGTTCTGTTGTTGATACTACCCTCCCCTCATTACGGTATAAATACTCTAATACTCCAGATTCTTTATTGCTTAATTCAATAGGCTTATGGCCCTCTTTCTCCAGTTTATTTAGCTCAGGGGTAAATGCGAAATTATCGATTTTAATGACTTTATCTGAATTTTTAAATGCTTTTCTTATACGCAATTCTAATCGCGCAAGTAACTCTTGAATTTCAAATGGTTTTTGCATGTAGTCGTCTGCTCCCATACCAAAACCTTGAATTTTACTTGGTAAATCACCTCTAGCTGTTAGCATTATTATTGGTGTTTGTATGCCTTCTTTTCTTACTCTATTTGCTATTTCAAGCCCATTCAAGCCTGGTAGATTTAAATCTAAAAGTATGCAGTTGTAATGATTTATTATTGCAGATTTTAATCCGTCACCACCATCTTCGTAGTAGTCAACAATATAGCCTTTGCTTTCTAAAACTTTTATGAGCGGCTTTGCCATTTTTACTTCGTCTTCGATATACAATATTTTCATAGCGTTATTTAATATTGTTAAAAATTTTAACAACAAGTGGGAGCTTTTTAAAAAGCTCCCATTGTTTTAACGTTTAGTTATTTAACCTAGAATCTTCCATGACCCATATTTATACCATTTTTTTGTGTAAAGCCCATTGGCATAATTCCCAAAGTTTTTGCGGTATCTTTTGCCTGCTCAACTTCTTCATTGGTTGTATTTAAACCTTGGTTATTTAGAGCTTCTAACAAGGCTTCTTCTCTTTCTTCGTGTAGAGCCTGCATTGCATCTCTCCTTTCATCTGCTGAAAGATTTTTTATATCTTCTTTAGATGGGAAAACAATATCCACTTTAATCTTTTCCATTGCATTAGGGATGGCTTTAAGTATATCAGCTTGTCTTTGAGTTAGTCCTCCTTCACTTAATGCCTTATCTATTGCCTGTTCCAACTGCGCTTGCCTTTCTGCATGAATCTCTTCTCTTGCTTGAGTAAATGCTGAGGACAAAGTGCTTTCGTCTACCCCGAGTTTTGAGGATAACTTTTGTATTAGCATATCATTGGATGGTGCAACTGACTGTGCCAATGCGCTTGTGGGTAAAATCATTGCTCCTCCTATTGCAAAGGTGCCAATTGCTGTTGCTAAAACTTTTTTGTTCATTTTAATTAATTAACAAGTAAATATTATACAACTCAACTTTTGTTTTCTCAGGCGCCTTCAAAAACTTTTAATTGAATTGTTAAGGTATATTAATTTATTGTTCGTGAAGCTAAAGTGAAGATTTAGAGAATTTTAAGTGAGGTGTTCAAGTGTTTTTCCAATTATTCAATTAATATGTAGGTTTGGTATATTCAATTAACTTTGTTATTCCTGAAATCACGAAATTCTCGAACATTGCTGCTGCATCTGGTCTTATGTTTGTAGAATCATAATTTTTTATAAGAGCATTTAGTAAGCCAAATCCGCGAAAGTACATATTGATAATGTCAGCTTTAAAGTCTCTGAATTCTTAGAGTGCCAAGTTAGAAATAAAGTGATATGATTTACAGTTTAATCTTTTTGTTTATGGCGCAAATTATTACAACAACAGCTTATACATTTGAAGATGTGCTTATTAAACCTCAATATTCTCAAATAATTTCCAGAGAAGATGTAGATATCTCTTCAGAAATAGTACCTGGTTTACGAATAAACTCTCCTATAATGTCTGCCAATATGCAGTCTGTTAATTCAGTAAAGCTCTGTGTAGAACTGGCAAAAAATGGAGGAATGGCTACAATCGATCAATTCAGGTCAATAGAGCAGCAATCAGAAATGATAAAAAAAGTAAAAGAGCAAGGAGCTCTAATTGCAGCTGCGACAGGGGTAACAAGAGACTATCTTGAAAGAGCAGAAGCATGCTTAACTAGTGGCGCCAGCTTGGTGATAATGGATACGCCACATGCACACAGCGAGCTTACTAAAAGAGCTGTTAAATCGTTCAAAAAACTTTTTAAAAATGCCCCATTAATTGTAGGCAATATTGCAACAAAAGAAGCAGCACTGTTTCTTATACACTTAGGGGTTGATGGGCTTAAAGTTGGTATTGGTCCAGGAGGTGCATGCTTAACACGGGTTAATGCAGGCGCAGGCGCACCGCAAATTACGGCACTTATGGAATGTTATGAAGCAGCAAGAAATCATGGAGTATCTATAATTGCTGATGGAGGGGTAAAAACCCCGGGAAGTTTTGCTAAAGCAATTGCAGCTGGTGGTTCTGCGGTATACATGGGGAGCGTGTTTGCAGGCACAAATGAATCTCCAGGGGAAATAAAAGAAATAAATGGGAAGTTTTACAAAGAGTATTTTGGCTCTAGCTCCCAAGAAGCTAAAAAACGACGAAAACAAAGTGATAAGGGATATAAGCAAAAAACATCAAAATATGTTGAAGGGGACTATGGCTTTACTCCTTTTCAAGGATCGGTTGAAGATGTTGTTTTAAAATATACTATGGGTCTTCGTTCAGCAATGAGCTATTCGGGAGCAAAAGACATTAAAGCTTTTCAAGAACGCACTATTTTTAGCATAATTACACAAAATGGTGTTACAGAAAATGGTGCTCACGGGTTGGCTAAATAACCTCTTGACAGTTTTGCTAAACTCTAAGTAATTAAAATTATTAATTATGGTTGAATCATTATTCGCAACTCTTTTGGTAAGCTTTGCATCACTAGTTGGTTTGTTTACTTTGGGAGTAAGAAGAAACCTTGTCCATAAGTTTGTAATCTTTTTAGTAAGCCTTGCGGCTGGTACTTTGTTAGGTGATGTATTTTTTCATATTATACCTGAAATATATGAAGAATCACCTGAAGGAAACGAATTGCCTTTTGCAATAATAGCTGGAATAATGGCGTTTTTTATTTTAGAAAAGTTTTTGCATTGGAGGCATTGCCATATGGAAGAAACTAAAAACCATGTTCACCCTTTAGCGATAAATAATATTGTTGCCGATGGTTTTCACAATTTCATAGATGGTTTAATAATTGGTGGTAGTTTTATGGTATCAAATGAAATTGGTATCGCAACAACCATTGCAGTTATGTTGCATGAAATACCTCAGGAAATTGGAGATTTCGGGGTTCTTGTCCACGCAGGCATGAAGGTAAGTCAGGCGCTAATTCTTAATTTTGCATCGGCTTTACTTGCAGTTTTAGGAACTCTTGTTGCTTTTGCAATGGGAGAAACAGTAGAAGGGCTAAATATTATTCTTTTGGCTTTTGCTGCTGGAGGGTTTATTTATATTGCTGCTTCAGACTTATTCCCAGAAATTAAACACGAGCAAAATTGGAAAAAAAGCTTGTTACAGGTGCTGTTTGTATTAATAGGGCTTACAGCGATGTTCTTACTGACTTTTATGGAGAGTCATTAAGAGGTTACTGCTGTTGTTGTGAACCATTTCCCATAGCTTTTACTTTTTAGTTTATAACCTGTAAACTGTTATCCATTATCGTTTGTTTATATTTATTACTTTATATCTTCTTTCTTTTATCGTTTTTAGTTCTTACTTCTTGTGTGTAATCAATAATCTGTAACCTATATTCTAATAACATGATACCAACAACAGTAGTAACAGGTACTTTAGGAGCTGGAAAAACAACAATAATAAGAAACTTAGTTAACCAGCTACCCGTTGATTACTCTGTAATGTGGTTAAAAAATGAGTACGGTGATATTAACGTAGATTCTGAGTTAGCAAAATCTTCACATATAAAAACAACTGAAATATTAAACGGCTGCCTGTGCTGTGTGTTAGTAGGCAAGCTTTATGATGCTCTATTAGAAATAACTAAAAACAACCCAGCACTGGACAGATTGATAATTGAAACTGCAGGCACTGCCTACCCTTTTCCAATAATCCATGAAATTGAAAAAGTTACATCTTTAAAACTAGACGGACTAATTAAGGTTATTGACGTACTTAACTTTCAAGAATTGGAAGATAAAAGTATTTTAGCTAGACAGCAGGCACAGTACGTAGATTTGATTGTTTACAATAAATTTGAAATGGTAGAACCACAGGTATTTGACCAGGTTGAAGATGAAGTCTTTGATGTTTACATGGAAACGCCTAAAGTTAAGGCCCCAAAAGGATTTTTGCCAATTACTGTTGCTTTTGGTATAGATAGAAAAACATTTATAGCTACAGAAGATTATTCAGAACTTCACTCCCACGATAATCATGAACATGTAGAGTCATTTGGTTTCGAAACAGATTTTAACTTATTGCCAGAGTCTGTTGAGGCAATAATTAAGGACCTTTCACCAGATGAGTTTATACGTATTAAAGGCATTTTAAAAACTCCTTCAGGAGCAAAGCTTTTAAACTGGGTTACAGGTCGAATAACCCTAGAAGACTTGCAAAATTACCAGGGTAAAAGTAAGCTTAGTTTCATAGGTAAAAAGATAATTGGTTATAAAGACAAAATTCTTGATGCTTTAAATAGAGCAGCAAGGAAATAAAAAGCTATAAAATATGATAAAAAAAATGTTAAACCAATGGAATACCGTACCAGACTTTAATAACTTCATTGATTAAGCATTATGTTTCTAGAAAAATAAAACTTAGAATATAAAAAAACGTGGTGAAAAAATTTCTAAAATCAATAGACAAAAAAATTTTTCCGGATATTTATTCTGGGAGAGATTCTATAGAGGAGCTTTTAAAAAAAGAAGTTTTGAGCTCAAAAATTGATTCTTTTTTAGATGTGGGCTGTGGTAAAACACTTAGCTCGCCTTTAAAAAACATTGCGCCAAAGCTTAAGCACACAGTGGGAATAGATCTTTTTGAACCATCTATTGACTTTAACCTCGAATCACCAATATATAATGAGTATATAGTTATGGATGCACTGAAAATTGATAACTACTTTGAAGAAAAAAGTTTTGATTTAGTTATAGCAACAGATTTGATAGAACACCTGACAAAAGAAGAAGGCATAAAATTTTTAGAAAAGGCTGAAAAGATTGCAAGAAAAAAAATAATAATTTTTACCCCCAACGGGTTTATTAACCAAGATCCTTATGAGGATAATGTTTATCAAATTCACAAATCTGGATTCACTGTTAAAGACTTTAGGCAACTTGGCTTTCAAAAGATTTATGGAGCCAACGGTGTAAAGTTTCTGCGTGGTGAAGGAGCTGTTATTAAATTTAAACCCGAAAATCTATGGTTTAGAATTTCACTGTTATCTTCCCCAATTGCGGTTAAGCTTCCTGGGCTTGCATTCCAGCTTATAGCAGTTAAAACATTATAAAACTGCGTCTTGTTAAGATTACGCATTAATCTTAATATTAATGATGCAATTAAAGTTTTTTAAACAAAAAATCAAATTTAATAAAAAAACTTTGGCAGTAGCTGTTTTCATTCTCATTTGTACTTTATTACTAATAAGTATTTCAGCAATACGATCTAGCGTGCCAGGAGATTTTCTTTACACACTTAACTCGATTTTTTTCTCTAATGCTGTAGCAAAAGAAAATACAGATATTTTAGAAACGTATGTAAAGTCTATCAATCAACACAGCAATGGCTCGAACTGTGTACAACTTTTATTGTTAGAGGATGAAGTCGCATCGAGAATCAAATATATTTTTGAACAAAGTTATTCAAATATACAGGAACTTTTAGAAGTTACTTTGCTTATAGACACTAGTGAAAATCAATCTTGTGCAATTTCTCCAGATCTTTTAAACATTAGTTTTGTGATTGAGTCATTTATTGGTGTTACCGACAGTACTGCTGTTGAAACAGTAAAAAATTCTTTAAAAACAGAGTATGTTAATGCTCAACTAATAATAAGAGAGTCGGCTTTTGATTCACAGCAAAAGATTAATACTGTTACGCAACTTCTTTTACACGTAAGAGATTCTATTGCTTCCGAAACCGTAGATCCTTTTAAGATTTTTTATGCCAAATTTGTAATGGATAATCTTGACGATTTTATAAATTCTGACATGGGAATCTTTACCAAATACGAAAATTTGATTTATAGTATTTGTCTTTTAAAAGACGCGGAAATTTGCAAAGAACAAAATATTATTACTAATATTAACAGCGTTAATAATTCCTTAAACGAGCAGTCACAAGTAGTAGGTGGATATAACCTTGTAAGAAGTTATTTTGATTTACTAATACCTTTGGTAAATAATGAAAACTAACAAAAAGCATTTAAAGTTTAAATCTTTAAACGCTAAAGGAAAAAGATTCAAGTTTTTGAAAAGAAAGTTTTTACTAAAGATTTTTGCTTTTAGTTTATCTTTATTTTTGTTATTAATTCTGTTTACTGCCATTGTAGTTTTAAGGCATAAACAGTTGTGTTTATACCAGGGGTTAATAAACTCTAGCCGGGTTGTTGACCAGTCGACTGAGCTAGATTTTTGTCCGAATCTATTTAACCTAGAGGGAATAGGGAAGGCAGTTAGCAACGTTTTCCGATTTAATATAGTATCAACACTTTCAGTTGCTACAAATGATAAACAGTCAAAATTCGATCGAGGCTTTGAAGATTGTACAGATACTAACGACCCAATCTGCTGGTTGCAGCAGTTAAATTCTGAACTTAAACAAACTGAAGGTTTTACTAACATTTTAGTAGTTGGGGCAGATACAAGGCGAGAAGGTGAAATTGATGGTAATACCGATTCAATATTACTAATAAGCTATGAGCAAAAATCTGGACTTTCGCTAATTACTTCTTTCCCAAGAGATTTAATTATTAAGCATACAACACCTCAAGGCTGGAGTGTAGAAAATAAAGTAAATGCAATATTTGCAAGTTATGGAGTAGAAGGGTTAACAACTGCTATAAGCCAGGTTACAGGAAAAAAAATTCACTATTACGTTTTTATAAACTTTAGCGCCTTTAGGCAGATTATTGATAATTTAGGTACTATTACGATAGAGCTAGAAAAACCATTTAGAGATGCATTTCCTCTTTTTGAATATGAGCAATATGGAAAAACATGTGAAATTCCTGTTTATTATGCAACTGGTGATTTTTGTATTATAAACTTTCCTGCTGGCACACAAACTTTTGACAGTGGTGATGCAATGGTTTACTCAAGGGCTAGGTATTTATCTTCTGATTGGGACAGGGCGTTAAGACAACAAAAAATAATTGAAGCCATTTTAAAAAGTTCTTTAAGCTCTAGCTTGTCTTTTGGAGAACGGATTGAACTTTATAGAAATATTTTTGCAACACTTGGTAGTAACGTGGTTACTAATATTACTCTTGAAGACTTAGGTGCATTTTTAAAAAACTACCAAAACTTCACAGGCAATTCCGGAAATCTTGTTCTTTCTCCAGAGTTGAATAGCTATACAATGATAAGACAGGTTGGTTACCAGGAAGGTTATGGAGACGGCAGCAGATTTTATGATGAAACGTATTCTGTATTTAAAGATTTTTTGGTGGTAATTGCTAAGAGTTTTGCGTATTTTGTAGAACAGCCTAAAGTAGTAATTCTAAATGCATCGGGGAAACCGCTAGAAGAGTTTTCTGAAGTAACTTCTTTTTTAAATTCACCCCATGACTTTATGACATTAAATGTTTACGATAAAAGTAAAACTAATCTTAAGGGGGTAAGAATATATGATTTTTCACAAGGTACTAAAGCAGGTTCACTCCAAAAAGTGAGAGAAAGTATTCCTTCGGCACTTTTATACAGCCCTTTTTTAGATGGTATTGCTCGGACTGACAATGGAGAAGATATTTTGATATTATTAGGTGAAGTTAATTAAATTTCGATGAAAAAAGTTACTTATGAGCAATTAATTAATCAGCATTTGAAGATACTTAAAAATCTTCAATACGAGTCTGGACTGTTTGCAGCTTCAAGCAAATCAGTAAGTACTGGATACAATAAGTCATGGCTTAGAGATAATTTTTATGAATGCATTGCATTTCAAATTCTTGGCGATTGGGAAACTGTAGAAAAAACATATGATGCTATTTTAAAAATCTTTTTAAAGCACGAATCAAAAATTGATTGGGCTATACAAAATAAGCCAACTGAAAGTTTTCAATATATTCATGCAAGATTTAACCCTGAAACATTTGAAGAGTTTTGGGAATCATGGGGTAACAAGCAAAATGATGCAATTGGAGCGATTCTGTTTAATATTGGTCAACTTGAAAAACAAAAGCCAGGGGCTTTACTAGAAAGTAAAAATCATTTACGAATTGTTAATAAATTAATTCAATATCTTAGTTCAATTGAGTATTGGCATGATAAAGATAGCGGAATGTGGGAAGAAGATGAAGAAATTCATGCATCTTCCGTTGGCGCATGTGTAGCAGGACTTAGAGCTATTGATAAATTGCCAGGTATAACAGTGCCAGAATATTTAATTGTAAAAGGAGAAGAGTCACTTAAACTACTTCTGCCACGTGAATCTTCAAGGAAGTTTACGGATTTAGCATTACTGTCTTTAATTTATCCTTACGATGTTGTGGAGCCAGAAACAAGAGATCAAATTTTAGAGAATATTGAATATCATCTTTTGAAAAATAGTGGGGTTATAAGATACAAAGGCGATCAGTACTATAACCGTAATCCTGATGGTTACAGTGAAGAAGCTGAATGGACATTCGGTTTGGCATGGCTTTCAATTATTTATTTTAAAATGGGAGATTTAAAGAGGGCAAAAGAGTTTCTTAACAAAATGATTGTTATTGATACACCAGATGGAATTCCCGAACTTTACTTTTCAAATACCGACAATTACAACGAAAACACTCCTCTTGGCTGGAGTGAGTCTTTGTTTATTGTTGCGTTATATAATTTCAATAAAGAAAAGTTAGATTTAAACGGTTATTGAACTTTTAAGTGAAAAAAACAAAGATTTTAATTATTTTTTTAGTAGTACTTTTTTTAAGTATTCTAGGATTAGTACTGTACATTTTACTAAATCAGTTGCCAGTTAGTACAGGTCTAGAGCCTGCTGCAAAAGAAAATACTCTAACTCCAGCAATATCGAGTATAGGAAATCAAACAAGTGAAGTAAAACCCCAGCAAGTTCAACCTATTGTAAGATACGATTTATACCTTTTGCAGGAAACCTTAAAACTTTTGCAAGAGAAATCCTGGGATGGAAATATCAATTCAAGACTTCCACTAAGTTGTGAAGACTTTGATTTAACTAGAATCAAACAGTTTATAGAAAGAGAGTCGTCAAAAGAAGATGATTTTGCAATACCTAATGAACTCCTTGATATTTTTATACCAGCTGATGGTGTTTCAGAAGTTCTAGAAACAAGGAACGAGTATCTTGAGTATTTAAAGTCGAAAGGGGTGAACCAGAAATATATAGAAGAGTTTGATAAGCAAACCCTTCCTTCTGATTTAGATAGGATAACTTATTCTAATGCTAAATATTCAGCACGTAGCTCTTATACTGCCCCACTTGTAGTTAATGGGAAAACAGATTATAGACGAGTTGAGATGGTATTTTATCCTACTGATATTTACATTTATTCCAGAGAGTTACATCAAGCTGGAATTCTAGGTGTTGAGCCGGAAGATTCGACAGAACGTTACGAGTACTGGGATAAATTGCAAGATATTGGAATAAGGATGCTTGCATATCATGAATTTACCCATGTTTTGCAGCGTTCATTCGTATTTGTCAACAGTACAGACTTTTCTAATACTTCAAACTACTGGGAGTCTGCCGACAAATTGTTGACAGACGCTGCTAAAAAGTACCACTGGGATATTGGATATCAAGAATCATACGGCAAAGGAGATTTTAATCGAATTGTAGGTGAAGAAAGTACTGCAATGTCAGTAGCATTCGAGATGCTTGTTGAGAATTTTGATATGACTCAAACCCAGGCTGAGGCAATGTACAATGCAAGTTTTGCAGGTGAAAGGCTGAGTTTGGTTAGAGAGCTTACAGATGATATCCAACAGTATTTCGAGGGCGAATTCTTTGGAATAAATTTTACCACTTTTGTATTCGCCCAAACACGTATTTCCGAAGTATTTTCAAATTGTGAAGATCAATCTATAGCAGAGTTTGTTAATGAGTTTTATTCTGCAAGGTTAAAATCGCAATCAAACTTAGCAGCATCTGTAGGTTATTCAAACATGTTTTTGAACGAAGAGATGCAAATTTTTTGGAACATGCTTAAAAACTAATCTAGTTGCTCTTAAAAGCAAATCTAGAATATAATAACCACATGGCTGAAATCAATGGATTATCTTGGGGGGAAGTCGAATCAAGAAAAAAACAAGGGCTCGTAAACAGCCAAGTTAAAAGTTATGCTCCAAGCTATACAAGAATAGTTTTTAACAATGTATTCAGCCTTGTAAACGTTATTATTACTCCTCTACTTTTTTTACTGTTTGCATTTCAGTATTATCTTGAGATTTTTGCATTTATTACATATCTTCTCGTAAATACGGTTGTTTCGACTGTTGAAGAATTACGTAATAGAAAAAAACTGGAAAAGCTAAAAAAAGAGTTTGAAGTTTCTGTACTTGTAATTCGAGATGGGGCTGAAAAGGAAGTAAATGTGGCTGAAGTAGTAATGGGTGATTATATTAAAGCTCAAATGGGAGAAAGTATTATTGCGGATGGTGAAGTAAAAACACAAAGTTACCTTCAAGTAGATGAATCTGCACTTACTGGTGAATCTGATTACATAAAAAAAAGTGAAGGAGAAAATCTTATGGCAGGAAGTTTTATTGTTACTGGCAGCTGTATTTATGAAGTTAAAAATGTAGGGAGTCAAAACTATTTAAATAGACTAGGAAGCCAATCACTGCAGTTTAAAAGACGTAAAAGCGGAATCGAACGAGCTGGAGATAAATTTATACTTTTTTTGGTAGCAGCATCTATTGTTCTTGGACTATTAAATTTCGTATTTGCTCAGCATGGGGGAGTGCAGCTTAATGAGAGGGTTTTAGGTTTATCGTCAATAATATCATTGCTCATTCCGCAAACACTAATATTTCTTTTTACTCTTACATTTACAGTTGCAACTGTAAGGCTTAGTAGCAAGGGTGTATTAGTTCAAAATCAAGGAACAATTGAAGAGCTTGCTAAAGCAGATGTAATTTGTATGGACAAAACAGGCACTATTACTACAAACGAACTTAGAATAGTAGAAGACAGATACTTTAATATGAGGCAAGCTGATATTGCTGAGTTTTACAAATCTGTAGATTCCCGTATTGTTGGGAGAAATAAAACACAGCAAACTATAAGTGAATATTTTAAAAATTTTCGTATTCAGGAGGTTGACCAGGTAACGCAAATCCCTTTTAACTCAAGAGAAAAATACAGCCTAATTCAAGGAGTAATGAATAATGAAGAGCATGCAATTTTGATCGGGGCATTTGGAATCATAAAAAATTGTATAAATAAATCTACTTTAGAAGAAGTTCAACATTACGTTCATTCTCAAGAGGAGAAAGGTTATAGAGTAATAGCAGGTATTTATCACAACAGGCTTTTAAAAAAATCAGCTGAACAACTTAAGCTTGTAGATAACTTTACAAGTGAAAAAGTTTTTGTTTTTACTGTCGAAGATTCACTTAACCCTGGTGTTGCTCCTATAATAGAAAGACTAATGGAAGAAGGGCTTGCAGTAAAAGTTATATCAGGAGATAGCAAGAAATCAGTTGAAAAGGTTGTTAATTTAGTAGGTCTTAAATCTAATAGAATTGTAGATTTAAGTGAGGCTGACTATACTGACAGTGACTTTACTCGTCTAGCACTGAACTACGATATCTTTACACGGGCCAGGCCTGATGACAAACTAAAAATCATTAAGGCTCTTCAGCATGAGGGTCATACGGTTGGAATGTTTGGCGATGGTATTAACGATGTGTTAAGCCTTAAAGCTTCTGATATTGGGATTTCAATGGGAAGCGGTACAAAAATTACACGTGAAGTTTCAGATATTGTTCTTGCGGATAATGATTTTTCAAAACTTCCGGATATTTTTTTTGAAGGCTCTAACATAATCAACAATATGCTCGTTACTAATAAGCTTTTTATGGCTAAGTCAATTTTGACAATAATCTTTTCATTGTTCGTCACTGCAAGGTTTAGCGCTTTTCCTATTGCTCCAAATTCACTTTTAATTTTTAGCTTTATTGGGAGTAGCCTTCCATCTTTCCTTATAGCTTTTACAAGGACAAGGGTAAAAGCGCAAAAAGGGTTTACTAAGAGGGTTTTTAGTTCTGCCATGCCCGCAGGGATAATTATGTCTTTAATTGTAATTGGGGCATACCTTTTTGGGCTGCAAATTAGGCTTGATAGTACTCAAATGGCTTCTATGCTAGTAATTTTAATTTTGACATTGAGTGTGGGTTATAGTCTTTTGGTTATTTGGAATTCCGGAATTGTTAGGTCTTTTTTGTTAATAGCTTTTCTTGGAGTTGTGCTTTTAGGCATGGGAATTTATCAAACAATTGCGCCTATAACAAATGCTAATTACGGAATAGTTGAAATAGCTTTAATAACGTGTGTTTTATTTATTGGAGTTATGTTAGCAATTTATTACATTTGGAAAAATGTTACTAACACTAAAACGCGAAAAATATTAATCGGATTTGGAGTTCTATTTGGAGTTCCACTAGGACTCTTTTTCCCTTTTCAAACCTGGTACAGTGTACAACCTGTTGCTTTAAATCTTTACTGGGTAATTTTTGCCCTACTTGGGGTTTACATCTTTACCAATTTAATTATCCAAAAGCTGTTTAATTTAGAAATCTAGGATTTCATTGTCATATAGTATTTACGTTCGCGATCGGTAAATTTTTCTATCGAGTACCTAAGCATTGTCCTCGGCATTTTTGAAGCGTATTTTTCTAAAAAATCTTCTAATCTTTTTTTGTCTTTTTTACCAGCTTCTCTTAACATCCATCCTGTTGCTTTATGCATTAAGTCGTGTTTATGATTAATAAACTCTTGTGCAAGTTTAAATGTATCATCAAGCTGTGAGTGCCTTATAAATGCAGCCGTTGCGATTATAGATATTCTTTGTTCCCAAAGTAATTTGGATTTTGCGAGTTTATAAAGAATTGATCTATCTTTATTGATTATAAACTGCCCTACGATGTCTCTTGCTGAAACATCAACAAGATCCCAATTATTTATATACTGTGTATTTCTTAGGTATATATCATATATATCACTACTCTCTTGTTCACTGAGTTTGTTACTTCTTAGCTTAAGCACAAAGATTAATAGGGCTGCCATCCGGTGTTCGTGAAACTTTGAATGCAAAAGTTTCTCAGCTTCTTCTAAATTAACCTGCTTATAATTTCTTTTTACAACTTTACGAATGTCGGGGATAACAACTCCCAAGAATTTATCGCCTTCACCGTACTCCCCATTACCTGTCTTAAAAAACCATTGGTAAGATTTAGCTTTTTGTGGGTTAATGTATTTTGATAATTCTTGTTTAAATTGTTCTGAAGTCATTATTATCTAGCTAACTCAATGCCATAAATAAATTCTAACACAAATTATCCTTAACCCTGATTGTTATTAGAAACTTATTGTAAAAAAATTTTTACAATACTAACAAAAAACTACGGACTAAAGTCCGGCCTGCCTGGCGGCAATCAGGGAACTTTTTATATATGACTTGCATAGCGTTTTTAAAAAACCTATGATTAATTAATAGATTTTATAATTTTTAATCATGAAAAAAAGAAAACTGATATTGTTGGTTTTAGGTATTTCATTAGTAGTAGTTATTATTGCTGCTGCTATTTTTGCTTTTCAATACTCAGGATCGAAAAGTAGTGATCTGCCTAAAACTCCACCTAAAAGAGCAGTAGAACCATTAGGAAGAGATAAAAGTGAGCCTGTAGATGATACTTATACTGTGCAAGACAGAATCCTTTTAATCAGTGATAAGAATGTGTGGGTAGTAAGTTCTGATGGTGTAAATCGCCAGCAGTTAACTTTTGATGGAGGTACTGTTGAAGATGCATTGGAACCAAGAGATATTTATTACCCCGATGTAGCATGGCAGTCTCCAGGAGTTGCCAGTTATGTACGCTGTCAAGTTACTTGCTCAGTTATAGTTCATGATCTTGGGACTAATGACACAGAAACCATTGTGGCTTTGTCGGAGGATTTTTCTATTGGCTCGTTAGATTGGGGTACTGTTGATGAGGAGTTAAATGCAGTTTATCTTGTGACCAGCAGGACTGGCGAAGTTATCGACCAATTAATGAAAATACAACCAGGAGGAGAACAGCAACTAATTTATACTTTTCCAGCTAGGCTTGGAAGGGGGGGCAGTATTTTTGACGATGTTTCTGTTAAGTTTAGCCCTGCATCGACTTTTGTTTCGGTACAAAATACAGTTGGAAGTTTTGTAGCTGATCAAATTGTTATTATTGACACTGCATCTTGGGCACCTGTACTAAATCTTGGTAAAGAATATTACGGGCATGCATATTTAGATGAAAATACACTTTTGACTTCTAGAGTGGAAAGTGGGGTTAGTGCTCTTTACAGACTTAATATTGAAGCACTTGCAGTGCCTGAGCTTGTTACCGCTAATGGATTATTGCCTCATGATGTTTGGGATACTAAGGTTACAGGGGTAAAAGTAGCTGACAGTGGTTACGACTTTGCAGTTTATAACACCGAAACAGATGAATCAGATATTCCTGGTGTAAGTTTTAATTCTACTCAATTTCTTAACAACACCGGACTTATTGTTGGCCAGCTATATGAGTCTTCCGAGTATGGTCCTAGAACACTTGGAATTAATATTTTTGATCTTTTAGATCTATCTGCGTTGGATATTGCGGGTGCTGATGCTGGCGCGTTCGATGTAGAAAGATAAGAGCTTTAGCTGAAGAAAATAAATTTCTGATTCTTTTCAAGGGTCACTTTGTTATTCAATTTTAAAAAGCAATGGACGAGATTCGAACTCGCGACCTCTTCCTTGGCAAGGAAGCGTTCTACCAACTGAACTACCATTGCAAAGTAACTAAATTAAGCATAAGACCGTTATAAAAGTACAACCAACTGCCCCAAAGGGGTCCGCCTTTTGCGGAAACTACCATTGCAAAGTAACTAAATTAAACATAAGAGCGTTATAAAAGTACAACCAACTGCCCCAAAGGGGTCCGCCTTTTGCGGAAACTACCATTGCAAAGTAACTAAATTAAGCATAAGACCGTTATAAAAGTACAACCAACTGCCCCAAAGGGGTCCGCCTTTTGCGGAAACTAC
>CAZUKH010000005.1:19501-38579 GCA_964620955.1 uncultured Candidatus Saccharibacteria bacterium
GGGGTCCGCCTTTTGCGGAAACTACCATTGCAAAGTAACTAAATTAAACATAAGACCGTTATAAAAGTACAACCAACTGCCCCAAAGGGGTCCGCCTTTGGCGGAAACTACCATTGCAAAGTAACTAAATTAAGCATAAGAGCGTTATAAAAGTACAACCAACTGCCCCAAAGGGGTCCGCCTTTTGCGGAAACTACCATTGCAAAGTAACTAAATTAAACATAAGACCGTTATAAAAGTACAACCAACTGCCCCAAAGGGGTCCGCCTTTGGCGGAAACTACCATTGCAAAGTAACTAAATTAAGCATAAGAGCGTTATAAAAGTACAACCAACTGCCCCAAAGGGGTCCGCCTTTTGCGGAAACTACCATTGCAAAGTAACTAAATTAAACATAAGACCGTTATAAAAGTACAACCAACTGCCCCAAAGGGTAAAGATTCGTACGATTATTATACCTCAAATGACCTTAAGTTCAATAACTGAAAGCTAGCCTTGCAATACAACTTGTAAACACATAATATTATGTAGACAAATTATGTTTAACTCCTATCAAATTAACAAAACTAAAGGGTTTACAAAAGCTTTTACAAATACATTTGTTTTAATACTTATAATAGTTGTATTAGTCTTAGCATCTGGAATAGTAGTTTTACTTGTGTCAAAAAATCAACAAACACTAGAAAACCCTAAGTTACTCGAAGAAAATACCTTAACCTACACTACGTGGGCTTATAATGGACAAGAATGGTTACCCTCTTCTACTGCTCCTAAATGTCCGGATCCGTTAGAGCTTATCACACCTGTTAATCTTGAGATAGTTAACTCTATTCTTTACCCAGGTCAAATTAGGGGGGGAGATTATAAAGTGCACGGTGGCTTTGGCTTTGAATCCACATCTTCAGAGATTGAAGTAATTTTACCCATGGATGCTACATTGTTTCGTGCAAGCAGGTACATCGAAAATGGTGAAATCCAGTACCTTTTAGATTTTGTAAATGAATGTGGAATTATGTTTAGGTTTGACCATCTTAGAGGTCTTACGCGCTTTTTTCAGGAAATAGTTTCAGACCTCCCACCTGCAAAAGAAAATGACTCTTCCACTACAAACTTTTCCTCAAATATTATTTACGAAGCTGGAACTTTTATAGCAACAGAAGTAGGCTTTAAAAACACAAATAATTTTTTTATTGATTTTGGGGTTTATGATTTAAGATCGCAAAATGTAGTTTCTAAAAATGCACGATGGGCAAAAGATCACGAAAGTATAAAGGAACTTGCCTATTACGGTGTTTGTTGGTTGGATTTACTGTCAAATCAAGATCGAGAGCTAGTTAAGACTCTGCCTTCAAGAGACTTAAATGGAAGTAATAAACAAAGTGACTATTGCGACAACACATAAACCGCACAAACCTTTGATTAGTTTCTTTTAGATAAATTTGAAAGTATAATTGGCCTATGAAAATTATTATGATTGGTGGGCATGCAACACCTGCTTTTGCAGTTTTAGATGAGCTTATTAGCCAAGGCAGAAAGCCTAACGAAGTAGTTTGGGTTGGTGAAAAGTATAATCAAAGAGGCTCAAAACAAACATCCGCAGAGTACAACACTATAAACAATAAGTATAGAATCCGGTTTATTAATTTAAAGTCAGGAAAATTACATAGGCACTTTAGCATAGGAAGTTTTGCAGAAATCTTTTACCTTTTTACAGGATTTATTAAATCGTTATGGATAATTTTGGTAAATAAGCCAAGTGTTGTAATGTCTTTTGGTGGGTTTTTGGCAGTGCCAGTAGCGTTTTGGGCATGGATATTTCGTGTACCTGTTTTGACTCACGAACAAACTGTTACGCCTGGGCTGGCCAACAAAATTATTGCTCGCTTTGCGAGCAGAGTTTTATTAAGTTGGCCAGCCCTTAGCGAAAACTTTCCTGTTAAAAAAACTACTTTAGTTGGGAATCCAGTACGTAAAGATGTTTTTACAGTTAAAACAACTCTTACCAAAAACTTTGACCATACGAAGCCAACAGTCTATGTTACCGGCGGTAATCAAGGTGCCCATAAATTAAATAGTCTAATTTTTGAAATCCTCGAAAATTTACTAAAGCATGCAAACGTTATTCACCAAACCGGTAACTCAACTATAACTAAAGACAATCAACATGCGGTTGCACTTAAAGAAAAACTACCTAAGTCTTTGCAAAGCAATTATTTTATTAAAGATTACATTTATGGAGATGAGATAGGTGAGGTATTTAACAAATCAGACTTAGTAGTTTCAAGATCAGGAGCAAATACTGTAACAGAGCTTTTACACCTCGGCAAATTGGCAATACTAATTCCGTTACCTGGTACTTCCAAAGATGAGCAGTACAAAAACGCCTTAATGCTTGAGTCTACAGGCCTTGCAACAGTGCTAAAACAAAATAAAACATTAGATGCTAAAGTGTTTCTAAATCAAATACTACAAGGGCTTTACTGTGCTAAAAATAACAAATCATTTACTGGTGAAACTATGAGTACAGCTTTAAGTAAGGCTAGCAGCCTTTTAGTAAACAAAGACCCTGCTCTTAAAATTGTTGAGAATATTTATTCCTTTATTAACTGACTAAGCTAATCAACAGAATTGTCATACCTTTCGAATTGAATCTTAATCACGTTGGGCTTATAGCTTTTATCAATTTTTACCTCAGCAATAAACTTAAAAGCACCTCCGCTAATGCTAGTTACTTTTCCAGAAAACTCAAAGTTCCCGTTAGGCATTTTAACTACCCTCGTATTAATTCTAACTGGTTGCGCATTATTAATATTTCCAGGAGTAAACCCAGACTTTTGAAGTACACTACATTTGCTCAAAACTTGAGATGCAATTTCTGCTCTTACTTTTGCCTCGATATCAAAGTTTACGAGTTGTTCTAATGCATTTTCTGGCATGTTTTTACAAAAATCGATCCAATCTTACCATTAATTTTCTATTTTTCAATTAAAGAATTTTGTTTTATAACTGGCATTCCACCTTTAACAAATAGAATTACTGCAACACTTGCTATTATTAGTACAATGCTAATGCCTATAACAGGATTGAAAATCCCGTTAAGAATAAATCTAACCAAATTCGTTAATGAAGCAGTAATAATATCAATATTTGCTGAATAATTACCTGTTTGTCCTAAATAATTTTCAAAAGGAAACTGATTAATAACCCAACTTAAAAGTCCTGTGAACAAAAGCATAGTTAATCCAGTTGGTAAAAATACAAATGCAGTAGCTTTAAGTTTGTTAGCAACAGGTTGTTTTATTGTGAGCAAGAATAAAATAAAAATTGCAATAGTAATGACCCAAGATATAACAAGAAAAGAACTTATGGCATTAATACCTGTGGAAAAGCCATATCCAATTTCTTCTTTTAGCTCTGTTTCGTTTATATCTAGGGCATTAAATACATCTTTCATATTTACAAATTTGTCTTCACTTGTAATTACTCCTTCAGCAGTTAATTTATCTATAGTTTCTCTTGTACCCTGGTCAAAGCTTAAGGATAGCTGCTCTCTTGCTTCAACTTTCATTTCTGGTGTTACACATTCAATTTGTTTTGAAGTTTGGCCAAGGCTAGACTCTTGTTGTTGTAGTTGACTTGCTGTACATATAGGATATTCTTCTATAATTTGTTCAAACGCATTTTTTACTGACATTAATCCTTCTTCAAAATTGTTTATGAAAGTTTGGCCTGGTATAAATAACTGTAACTCTGACGCACTCTTGCCATTTAGAAACTCTACAAAGGCTTCGGCATTACTCCCAATAAAGTTTTGAAACAAGTTATTATCAAAAATGCTGCTAATAAAATTATCTAATGAATCTGCCAACAAAGCGGCTTGTGAATCACTAATAACAAGCGGGCTGTTGGAGTCAACAAGTCCAGCTATAAAATTTTGTTTAAATGTATCGTCAAAAGAATCACGCACAAAAGATTGAACACTTGATGCGATATCTGATTGGTCCAATACTGCTTTGTAGTAGGAAGGCCTTGAAAAGTTCGAATATGCTACAGTTGTGGGTATCACAAATAAAAGCATTATGAATAACAGCATTCCTAAAAACGTTTTTATTATAGCCATATTAACTTAATAATAAATATTATTGCCTCTCCATTGGAGGTGTATCTAATTTTGACTCATTTTGAGGCAGATCGTTGGATTTAAATTGTCCAAACTTTGCCAAATCATCTGGATTTGTTGTAATTAGTGTATGTTCATTTTCACTAGCTACTATTTGAATTGCCACATGATTTGCTCCTGCAAAAAATAAACCCTGCCCAATACCTGCAGACATTAAAAACGACTTTTCTCCATCTGTAAGATAAAACACCTTTTGCAATTTGTCTACTGCTGCAGGAGATTGTTTTAAAAGGATTTGCATTGAAGAGTTATTAACAATCGCTTTGCCAAAATCCGAACTCAAAAAGTCATCAACATCTTGGGTAATTGTAGTTAAGCCAAGTCCATATTTCCTTGCTCGCTTGGCAATTTGATAAACAAAATATGCCGCATCGGGGTACTGCATCATTATCCATGCCTCGTCAATAATTAAAAGCCTTTTTCGCTTGTCTCTTTTAATTTTTGTCCAAATATAATCAAGCATTGAGTACATTGCCATGGGTCTAAGGTCAGGCGTTAAATCTCGAATGCTGAATACTGTAAATGTATTGTGAATGTCTATTGTGGATTTCTGGTCAAAAACGCCAGCTGAAGAACCTCGAATAAATCGTTCTATTCTTCTTGCCATTGAATGAGCTTCTTCTTCAGCCATAGAGTTAAGAATCTTGTATAAATCCTCGAGAAGTGGGGGCTCTTTACTATGAGTAGATTTGTCTGGAGTTATACCCTTTTCACTGTATGTTAATATTATTGCTCTATCTAAAATAGCAACTTCTTCACCTGTCATTTTCCCACCTAACATCATATTTATTAAACCGGCAACTGATCGTATTTTGAATCTTAACTCATCCTCATCTTCATTAAATAATCCAGAAAGTTCAAAGGGGTTGAGCTTTTGAGCACTATCTTGTGAAAAAGATATGTATTCTCCACCCACAGCTGCGCAAAGTCTGTCGAACTCTTTTTCTGGGTCAATAATAATCACATCTACACCTAGCATTAATGATCTTACGGCTTCGAGTTTAACTGCGTAAGATTTTCCTGCTCCAGATGTAGCTAACACAACAGAGTTTGCATTAGGCAAAGAAAATCTATCAAATATTACTAAAGAACTATTGTGTAAGTTTATGCCGTATAATACACCTTTCTCCATTGTCAGCTCTGAAGATACAAATGGGAAAGTGCTTGCTATTGCGGTTGTATCAAGATTTCTTAGCATTTTAATCTTGTCTTCGCCATATGGAATACAGCTTTGAAAACACTCTTCTTGTTGAAGAGTTGCAACTTTAATAACAATACCTAGTGTTGCTGCTGTTGATTCTACATTTCGCGATATTTTGTCCAACTCTTCTAAACTTTCTGTATGGATGGTCAAATACATAGCATATTGAAAAAACTTTTCATTACCTGCAGCAAGCTGACTTTGTAAATTTAAAGCATCCTCAAGCTTTTTCTTAATAATTGGGTCACCTGGACGCCCTGCTTTTTCTTCCAAACCTATAGTAGCCCCTAGCTCTGCAATCTTTCTTTTTAAAACTTTTAGCATATCGCCTGTATCTCTTGGATAGTAGAAAGTGCTAATATCAATGGGATATTCAAAGTTTATAAGTGGTTCAAGCCAGTTTGGGGTGACAATATTTGGATAATCTACAACAAAGTAAGATCTAAAATACTTGTTGCCAATTAACAAATTATTAAAGTTAACTTCTATTGCCGATGGAGCTATTATGTCTTTAACATCTATAAGCCCTTTTGTAAATTGTTGTACAGATTTTGGATCAGACACAGCCCCCACAGACTGATTAGTGACGTTTTGTACCATTATAGATTGCCCCATTTGTGGTGCAGGTACTTTTTGCCTAGTTGCACCCTGGCTAGCAGTCTTAAATTGCTGTTTGTTTTGAGCTGGGGTTTTAGTCTGTTTTTTTCGTTTAAATATATTTAAGTTCATTAGTTCCTCTTGTCTATTTAAATTATACTTCGGTTTATATCGTTTTCTCTTAAGTTTAAAACTTCAAGCCCACCTTTATCGGGTTCATACTGGGAGTAGTAAAGTTTAATTAGTTCATCGTTTTCTAACTGTCTTGCGTTAATACCCAGGTTAGCAAATTGTTTTAAAATATGGTCTCTTTTTGGCACAAGCTCTTGCTTAGCTTTATTCATAAGTTCGTCAATATTAATTATTTTTCTTGGCTTGCCAAAAACTGTTTTAATCCAATTTGTTTGTAAAATCGGTAGTTTTACCGAAGGAATTACTGTAAAAAATCTTTTGTCTAAAATCTGAGTAGACATTGTAAGATTTTGAATAAAGTCCTGGTAAATTTCAACTTGTTGGATTATTGACTCCGAAGTTGCTTTTGATTTGTACCGCTCTAATAATTTTAAATATTTTGCAATATCTGTTCTTTGAGTTTTAATTACGATTTGAATAGGAAAACGAATAGAATTTAGAAAAGCTGCAAAAGAGCCTATTCTGGCATCTTGCTCTTTAGAGTCCAGTAAATCGAAGTTGAGTGCTGTAGTTTCAATTACTACAGATACTCTTCCGTTTTTTAAAACAACAAAGTTTTCACGGATATCTTCTATATCAAGATGCGACTGTGTACTTATTTGTTTTGAATCTAGCAATCCCAATTTCGAATAAATGAATTTATTTGTTATTCTACATTAAATAGTTTTTTGAGGCTAGAGCAATAACCCTTTAGGGAATTGAAAACACTTAACTTTGTTGCTATAATGTAACAACATGAGTTTACTCGGAATTTTTAATCAAAACACTGAAAAAGAGCCATCTAACAAAGTTGGCTCTTTCGAATGTGATAAGCAAAATCTTGTGAAAACATTTATGAACCTTATGGGCTTTATGGGAATGAGTAACCCAGGTAAACTTGTTTCTACTTCTACTAAGGCTGTAAAAATTACAAAAAAAGGCAGTAAATTCACATTACAATTAAATATGTTTAAACCTCCAGTAAAAATAAGTTGGACCGAACTTACCCCAATTCAACAAATTGAAGCTGAACTTATAAATGCAGTTAACAGGGGGTTATCAATAAGTTTTGTAAACCAAGTTAAAGTTGAGAATAACGATTTGATACAGCTTGGAGTATTTTAAACTCTTGCAAAAATCGCAACACTTTCCATGTGATAAGTTTGAGGATATAAGTCAAAGATCTTTATCGATGTAGGTTTGTAATTTGGGCTTAAAAGTTTTATATCTCTGGCTTGTGTAATTGGATTGCAAGAAATATAAATTAACATTTGTGGTGCGATATTGTTAATTAGTTCAATTGTTTTAGATCCTAAGCCTTCACGAGGTGGGTCTACGACTAGTGTTTCGGCTCTATTTATGCCTTTAAGCGAGTTAACTTTGTTTAAGTCTTCTATTATAAATTTTACGTTATCAATTTTGTTAATTATGGCGTTTTTTTTAGCAAGGAGAACATTGCTTTGAGAGTAATCATATCCATAAACGTTTTTAAAACTTTGGGCTAGTAGTAAACCAATTACACCTATACCACAATAAAGGTCAAGTAGAGTTGTTGTATTATTTACGATTTTTGTCTTAATATAAGTAATAAGGCTTTCAAAAGCACTTGGGTTATTTTGAAAAAAAGTGTCGGGTCCTATTAAGAACTTAGTCTTAGATAGTTTAACGGTTATAAATTCTAACCCTTTAAATTGTTTAATTGTTCCAGTAGCTTTATCACTGTCTGTTGGGTTAACAACCCAGTAAGCAGATTTGAACCCAAGTCTAAGTGCATATTTTAGAGACTTTTCGATAATTTCTTGTGTTTTTGCATCTTCACTTTTAGTTGTTAAAATAATCATTGCTTCTTTTTTATGGCTTTTTAGAGTTATATATCGTAAGTTGCCATTGTGTTTAACTAAATCATAGTTTCTAATACCCAGTTTTTGAAGATAATCGTAAACTATGCGCGTTTTGGCAAAGAAATTTGAATTTGCAAGATTGCACTCTGTCATATCTACAACCCAACTAAAGTTACCTGTTTTTCTTTGTCCAAAACGCGCATGGGGCTCATAAATTGGATTATAAGCACATACATACTCCATTTTAAGTCTGTAGTTTAGTGGGTTTGGGGCTTTTTCAATATTTAAATTGTCAAGAATTTGACTAGAAACGACGTTACTAAAAACTTGTTTAGAAGCATCAAGCTTTAAATTTAGTTGTTTTTCATAGTCCAATCCCAAAAGAGGTGTCGAGCCTAGTTCCTCTTGTTTAAAACCTATTTTTCGCAAATTAGCTGAATAAAACTGCTTTAGTTTCTTATTAGAATCTATAGGTTTATTGATCGAGGTCACCTGCGTAAAACTGTTCTAGTTGATTTAGGGCACTAACACTTCCTGTGTGGGCATTATCAAAGTCGTTGCTAATATCTCTTCCACAAGCATTGATAATGTTAGCCGAGCCTCCTGGATGTTGTGTTGCCCATGATTGAGGTATTTTATAAACTTTGTTTTCGTAAACTACAAGACAATTTTGAATGGTATTGGCTTTAGTCACATCTTCAAGTGAAAATGTAGAGTCATCTTCTAAAACTTGTTCTGTCTTTTTAACCAGGATTCCAACTTTAAATTGTTGTAAATCTTCAATAGCTTTTCCACCTTCTTTGTGTACTCTGTCAAAAACAGAAGAAACATCTTTACCGCAGTTATCTAGAATCGTTTTCGATCCCCCCGGATGCTCTGAAAAATACTTTTCAGTAACAAAAAAAACTTCGTCATTGTAAGCTAGTAAGCAGTTTTCTTTAGTATTAGCTTTTTCTAAATCCTCTGTAGTGAATGTTTCTTCTTGCGGTTCTTGTTCTACAATAGTTTCTTGATTTTGGGGTTCTTGATTTTTCTGCTGCTCTTGGCCACTAGAAATTAAAGAAACAACGCTTATTACAACTACAGCTATTACTGCTATGGCAAATAATGGATAAATAACTTTGTACATAACGTTCATAATACTAAGTTAATAAAATCCTTAAAATAATGTTCTTTACAGACCTTCACCATTTGTCTTTGTGTTAGCAAAGTACAAATCAAGGAATGCAAAGTAAGCATCACTTCCTGCTATTTTGTTTACACATTGTGCTGCATTTGCTGCTTCGCTTGCCACAGGATCGTGGAAACTAAGTGGAAAGTCTCTGAAAACATAAAAGCCCTCACCTTTGTCTACAACTTCTGAGATAATTTTTGGATACTCAGTCATATGATGTCTTTGGCAGAATGGACACTCTAAATCACTAAATTCTATAATTCCATATCCCGAATCAAGGTTTCCTTTCACAGCATCATCATCCACACTTGCACTAGCCCCTGCTGTGACATAATCTTTATAATCAGTTCCAATAGCTGCGTCTATGGCTGACTGGTCATTATTTCTTATACCTCGGAGTATGCCTATGAAAACATCTGAAGGTAATGCGCCAGATATGGCATAACCTTCAACTTTGTCACCATTTCTTTTCCCGACAATAAAGCCTGGAGTGCCTGAGATTCCTGCTGCTTGCCCATCTGCAAGATCTTTTTTAACTTCTTCTGAAAACTCTTTTGCTTCAAAACAAGAATTAAATTGCCCCGCATCTACACCAATTTGGCTAATTAAGCTTTCGTATGTTGCTGTGGTAGTAGCTGTAGTATCACCTGTGCCAGCTACAACACCTGTACCACCTTTACTAATTGAGCTTGCAATTGCGTTAAGACCTACTAGTAACGATATAGAAAGTATAACTGCTGAAAGCAAAATTGCAGCCGGTAGCATAAAAGGTTGAATATCTATAGTAACAGTTTCATTTTGTGATTTGCTTTCGTTTTTTGCCATTTAGGAGTAAGTAAAAAAAATAAACTAGTATCTATTGTAAATTAGTATTTAATAATTTTCAAACGCTTCTTCTTTTTTTAGAAAAACTTTTCCAAGGTTTTGACTTAACTTTCTTGGTTAATTTATTAGCTTTGTTAGGATTTTTTAATTTTATATTAAAAGTAGCTGATTTTACGCCGGCTTTTTTTAATCTAAAATTAGTACTCTTACTTATAATCTCTATACTTGCAATTAAGCCTAAATAACCACACAAAATAGAAAAAAGAATTATTAACCCGCTTAAAACAAATTGGCTTCCCAGTCCAATTATGATTGGTAGCGAGAGCACTAATGAAGCTAGTAGTGTGTTTCTTGTAAGTCCGTTAGTATTATTTTTTATATTCTTACTAAAATTTGCAAAAGAAATAGTTGAGCCTGGGGCATCTGTAGCAAAAAGCATTGTAGATGCTATTAAAATATATGAAAAGAAAACTCCGAAATAAACAAAGTAAAAGTCAAATATTTTTAACATATAAAGTTGAGAAACAATTATTAACGAAGGTACAAAAATTACAAAGGCTACACAAGTTGATAGTATAAATATAACTAATAATTTTAAAAGCTCAGAAGGTTTTTGCTTATCAATGTCTTTTCTAAATCCAAAATAGATGGTGCTTAAGAAAAAAGCAGTAAAAGTTAAAGCTGTAATAGTTGTGATGTTTAAAATAACTTGCCCAATGCTTTCAACAGGCATTACCTCTTCAACTATGAATGTAATACCTGGCGAGGTTCTAACTTGATTTACTTCATCTAACACGCTTTCTAAAGTTCTTCCTTGAATATAAACTTCTGAGTTGGATCTGTTAACTCGTGAAATGTTTGCGATAGTCGTGAATTTAGAAAGCTCAGAATTTAATACTTCTACAGATTCTGTTGTTGTTGAGAGTGTAATTCTTACAGATTTGTTGGTCTCGGAATATTTGAAACCACTAGAAGTACCTAATAATATTCCTAATATTATTAATAGTGAAAGTCCTGCTACTAGTATTGATTTGAAATTAATTCTTGAATATTTATTCATTTTCTTTTTAAAAATGCTTTAGAAAAGCTAATTGACTTTTTAATATAATCTACAGCTATAACATTTGTTACTGTGTAACTAGTCGCGAAGAATGACATTGTAAAGACTAGTACAATACCTGGTATTTCAACTAACTCAACAGCTGGGAATCTAAATATTGAGACAATAAGAAAAGTAAAAATAAATATTAATGAGATTGTTCTTGAACTTTTTAATCTATTAATAAGTGCTTCATTAGAAGCACTGAACACCCAAAGGTTAAGCCAGTGCAGCAATAGCATCGAAATGTAAATACCAATTATTACACTAAGTGAAAGTGGGGCCTGAGCAAGTTTTAAAAGGTTAATACCCAAAAGAAACGAAGCACTAAAGCTGAGTACTATTGCAAGAGTTAATTTAAAGCCGGATTTTTTATAAACAATAAACCATGATAATAATGCTGCTATTATCCCTATTGAAATTAGGAATCGCAGCCCTTCGGAATTATAAGTAGGAGCATACCTGTCGGTAAAAACGCTTGTAACTTTGATGTTAGTTATTTCTTCCGCCTGCAAGTAGGATTGGATTATTGATAATAAATGATTGCGCTCTTTCGCACTTAGACTAGGGTTTGATAAAACTCTAATGCCTGTATTGTAATCATCTTTAAAAATATCCAGTATTTGTTCAGAGTTAATTAAAAGCTTTAATGGTGAAGAACCATTGGAGCCTACAAGCTGAGTATAAGATTGAAAGTTTGGAATTGCCTGTAAATCTTGAGATTTAGTGCTATCAACGTGTAAGTACAAATTCTCGCCATTGGCAAGACCATTCTGAGTTATTAATTGGCTATTTTGTCCTTGTGTAAAAAACTGGTAGTTAAATACAAGAGATTTTGTAGCATAAACAATATCTTCAACGGATATATTTGGGGTGTTTGTTGAGCTATCAATGCTGATAATTGAAAGTGAACCAGTTGCGGTTAACCAATTTGCGTACGACTCGGCATTAGTATAATTGTCAGGCACAATTATTTCTAAGGCATAATTTGATTCTCTCTTTATTCCATGAACTTCAATATCTAAGAGGTTTGCATAAATTCGTCTTTCATTTACAGTCTTAATATAGTTATTGAATAATTCTTCTTTTGATTCCTCTGCCCCACTAATTTCAAGATTTATCTTTACTTTTGTTGCAGGGAAAGTATCTTTTCCCTTAGCAAAGCTGGGATAATCAGAAGGTATGCCAATGCGGGAAAATCCAACGCTTGGGAATCGTATTTGTGACCCTGCAATGTTTATAGAAAACTCTGGCAGTGCGATTACAATCAATATTGCCAAAAACGCCAGTATTAGTAGGTATTTTATTCGAGTAAGCCACATAATGGTTGATTATACAGTCAAAGTTGAATTTCGAAAAGCATAAACAGAATCATGGTACGAAGTCTCAAGTAGGTAAAGGATTTACATACTTGCAAGCCGATACTTTGTACCTCTGCCCTTTCCATCGATTTTAAGAAGTTTCTTTCGTACTAAGTCATTTAAGTCACGGAAAGCTGTCATAGTTGAAACCTCCATCATATGGCAGTAGTCTTCTCTCTTTATAGTTGGCACGTTTTGCAAGTATTTTAGTACTTTAAGTTGTCTTTTGCTTAAGTTAAGAAAAGGTTGTTGTTTTGACTTTTCCTCTTGGCTTAAAAATCCTTGCATTTCTTCACGAGCTGAATTGGTTTCGTTTGCATAAAGACTTGTAAATGTATCAAGCCAAGGTGTAATTTCGCCAGATAGTTTAGAAGCATGAAGCGCTTTTAGAAGCCTTTCTTCTCCAAGATCAAATATTTTAAAAATAGAAATATAACTTTTAGCTCCATGTCCATTTTTAGCAAGCATAAAGTCAACTATTGATGAAATAGTATATCTGTTTGCACCAATAAATGGGCTTATTTCAATTAATCTATAGGTAATAACACCTGCTCTGACGATTGGAACGATTGTTGGTATTGAATACTTGTGCCACTCAATTAATTCATCAACTTCTTCTTTAACTTTATTAATGGGCATACTGGTATCTGCATATTGAACAAAAGCATCCCATCTATCATCAATTTTTTCATTAAAAGTTCTAAAACTAGCTTCCCATGTTTCTCGCCACTGGAGCATTAAAAGTTTATTAAGGTGCAGCATTACAGAAGTGTCGAATTCTCCAAAAGACTCTGCTTGTTGTGATCTATTAAAATCAAGAGTATTTTTGAGGTTTTTAAGGATAGTAGATCTTGGCTCTTCTATTTCTAACAATTTATTTCCTGCCACTACTTTTTCTGCATCTTTTAAAGTGATTTCTAATTTAAGGCTATGTGCAGCGTGGAAGATGTCTATTTTTTTAATATGTTGGGCTAATTTGTATCGGACGTTGTAGTTTAAGTCATGGGAATGTAAAAGTGTTTTGTTGTGTTCAATTTTAACGAGATTTAAAACAAGCTTGTCACTATAGTTGAACTTTGGGTTATACATTGAATTTTTTTAATGGGTATACTGGATAATAACACTAAATTGTTACGAAAAAAATAGTCTTACGCCTACTGGTTTGCCACTGCTTTTGAGTAACAATGAATAGTGCTAAAATCTTTCGGGAATCCCGCTAAGCGGGAGTAGAGCTTTTAAAACACTTAATTAATAAACATATTTGCTAGAATAGCTCAGTTGGTAGAGCATTGGTATCGTAAACCAAGGGTCGCGAGTTCGAATCTCGCTTCTAGCTTTTACAAGTTTATGCCTGTCAGCTAATACTCTTTTGAAATCTCATCAAATTACTTATATAATTTTTATATTATCTTTTATTTTTTTATATGGATTTATTAGAAGGCATAAATTTGTTCGCTGTAATTGTTGCTGCAATTGCTGCTTTTGCTATAGGCGCATTTTGGTACACAGCACTTTTTGGAAAAGCTTGGCAAAAAGAAGTAGGTTTATCTAATTCAGAACTGGCAAGCGGTAATATTATGTATTATTACTTAGGAAGCTTTATATTAATGCTACTTATGGCTTTTGGATTGGCTTGGGTTTTACAGCTTTATGAAAATATAGATTTTGTGCTTGGAGTTACTAGAGGTTTTTTGGTAGGGTTATTTTTTGTGGCAACATCTATTGGAATAAACATGTTATACCAACGTAAAGCTATACGACTTTTCTTGATAGATGCGGGGTATCAAGTTTTATTTATGGTTGTAATAGGGGCAATATTAGGAATAATAAGGTAAACAGTTAACAAATTTATTGCTATGTGGTAGGATTCGCGCATTTAAAATTCATTTTATGGGAGAAGTACTAACAAATGGTGAGACAAATTCCACAGCAACAGGTACTTTACAACAACTACAAGCAGCAAATTACCCGGTAATCATAAATGATGCATTATTTCAGGAAGTACCTTACGAGGTATTAGATAATTGGAAACAACTTTTAGGCTGTTATAAAGAAATTTTGAACACCACGAGTCTAGGCTTGATTTATGAAATGCAAAATCGTCGTGTGCAACTACGGACCAACCTTGTGTGCTGCAAAGATTCCACTGAAATGTTGGCTTGTGTATCGAGGATATTGAAAATTGACATTACTCAGGATGATTTAAAAGCGATTGTTTTTGTTCTAAATTCATCGGTGGTGACTGATACGCACTTGGCTAGAGCATATTAAATGCAGTATTATTGATTTAGCATTGCATAAAAAACTCATTAATAAAAGTATCAATGTTGTTATGCTTGTGTAAATTACTATAGGGTATCTTATCTTTTCCAAACCACTTTAATTCCGTAATATCGTCACTTGGCTCAAGTTGAGGTTGAAAGTTTAAGAAGTAAGTAAATGCATTCGAAACTAAGTTATATTTAATTCCTTCAAAAAGGTAAGTGCCTGTGTAAGACGAAAAATACTTTAATTTGTTTAAAGATAGTTTAATACTTGTTTCTTCAAATACTTCTCTTAACGCAGCTTGTTGAAATGTTTCACCTGAATCAACGAATCCCCCAATGGTTCCCCACATGCCTTTATCAGGATCATTGGCTCTTTTACCAAGAAGAACTTGATTTTGTTCATTAAAAATTATTACAGCTACCGTGGGCGAGGGTGAATTATATATTTTATGATTGCAACTAGAGCAAATTAAGATACTGTTTCCAGAAAGGCTGAGTCTTTCTTTGCAAATGGGGCAGTATTTATATATTTCACTTCGTTTCATAAATTTGTGCACATACTAAGTCTTTGAGAGTCATAAGCCATTATCATATCATCAATCGGCATAGCCTCTTCTTGGGAGTTACCTACAAGTTTGACTGCATCTATTGTATCTATCTTTGAATCGGGCTCTGTATTGTTGTCGCTCACCAATAAAATTGTTGAAATATTAAATCATTTACCCTAAACATTTTAATCTTCGTATCCCATTATCTTCTAAATTAAACATGTAGCCTTCGAGTGTATGATTAACTCCGTTCTCGTCATCATCGTTCCATTGCTGTTGGTGAAGGGGTTTGCTTTGATCTTTGATAATTATTTCAGCGAATCTTATACCATTATTATCACCATACTGTTCTGTAGAATTGACGTACTTAATTACTTTAACATTGTCATTTTCGTCCTTAATAACTTCATGGACTAATAGTACATGGTGGCTGTTTTTCCTTTTCCATTTTGATCTTATTAAGTCTCCTGGTTTTACCTTTGCTATTCCGACTTCTGTACAGTTTTCAGCATTCGTTATATTTTCTGCTCCCATATTTTCAGCAGGCCTTAACCAATATGCAATTTTTCTTCGTAAACTCGTGCCATAGGGTTTTAATGATCTAAAAATTGACTTGCCTTGCTTTGCTTTAAACCACGCATCTAACACATGAACTACAAATCCGGAACAATCTATTCCGATTCCTCGGTCCATTAAGAATTGTCTTATTTGCGTAGTGCTCATTTCTTCAAAATTGGCTCCTTTGAGTTTAGCCCACATTTTTGCTTCCATTTCAATTTCATCAGGGGTTCCTTTCCCTAGCATTACACGTAGGTCTCTTGCTTTATGAATATTTATAAAATATGGGCAAACAACACTCTTACCGCCTAGTTGGAGAGAGTTGTATCTATTTATTAGTGTTTTTGCTGCTTCATTAATTACTAGTGTTTTGCTATTTGACATAGTTTTAGTTTAATATCCTAAATATTTAGATGCAACATTAGTTATTTGCCTTCCCTTTTCTTTCAGCTAATCTTTTTTAGCTTTTAGTTCTTACTTATTTTAGTTTTTCCTTTTTACTTAATTAGTTTCTCAATGCTTTTGAGTGCTTCAATAACCCAAGGTCTAAGTTTCATAGACATTTTATCAATAATGCCTTCTTTGAACTGAATACGACATAATTCATCATATTTATTTTTAAGGGTACCTTTTCTTTGAAAAAGTATTAAAAAGCCTGCATCGCTATACTTATCTATTCGGTAGGCATCTTTTTGCCAAATTAACGGCTTGTCGGAATCTTCATCCAAATAAATTACCCCTTCTTTCATTTCTGGGCCGCTGTTACTCCATTCAAAAGCTGAATTATCACTTTGCAGGCGGTAAATTCCTGACTTGGGTTCCAATTTTACCAATGTATTTTGAAATTTTGATCGCAAGAAAACCTGACTTCCCTCAACTAAATTCATTTGTTTATAGGTCTTAAAAATTTCAGCGAGATTTATACTAAGAAATTGTGCCAACTGAATTAACACCATAGACGGATTACCACTGTCGCTCGCAGTTTCAAGCTGAGTTTGGAAAGGAATATTTGCAGTTTGACGAGCATTAATTTCAATTAGATACGCATTTGAACCTTCAACAATAAAATCTGCTCCACAAATTCCTCTATATCCTTTTTGTTGCATAATATTTAGGGCTTTCACAAATTCTTCAAACACCAGCTTGCGATGAGTTTCGTTATTTGCCAGGCTAAAATCGTTGCCCACAGTTGAGCCTTCTCCATCTGTAAGTTCGGTAACTCCTGTTATTTGATACTGTAGAGGGCCAACAAAATTTCCAGCATCAGTTATACAACCATTAACTGTGTAGGGTATGCCACTTAGTCTTTTAGAAACTTTTGCTGTATTCCCAGCTTTTTGAAGTTTAAATTTTTCAAAGTCCTCTGATGTTTTAATAAAATAAGTGCTTGAACCAGTATGCCCTTTTTCAAACTGAACTACCGGGTTGTTCCCAACAATATTTTCTATTTTTGAAATTGTTAGATGCGAAATTTCGCCAACAACAGTTGGAGGTAGCGTTATGCTTCCAGCGCTTAAAACATTAAAGCTTGAGATTTTGTTTTCAAATAGTTGGTTTAAACTGTAAGGATTTCCTAAGAGAGTTCCACCCAGTTTGTGAATGTGGAAAGCAATAGAATTTGTTGGCAAAAATGTTTGTGCATAAAACCCTTCACTTGCAATTGTTTTGATCCACTCGACTACTTTGGGGTGACTAACTAATTGTGACGTTGTATTACTAGATAAGTTTATACCATACTTTTGTGCACAAAAAACGTTAACCCCAGATTTAAGCATTTGATCGACAATGTAATTATCTTCGACACAACAAATATAATAGTTATGTATTTGATGTTCAAACCCTAAGGCCCTTTCAGCTTCTCGGCAAAAATAGATTAAGGGCTTACGAGTAAGTTTTGAATTAATTAGGTTTATTAACTCTTGCATAAATTAGTTTACTCTCAAATTCAAGAATAACATATTACAATATTACAGTCTTTATGCCTCTTTGCATAAATTTTGCCACTAGACATCTTGGTTAAAAATGTCCAAAATGAGTTGTATAACCTTAATATAATGAAAACAATTTTCTTTGAGTGGCAGGATTTTGAAGATGCAGTGTTTAAAATTACCCAGGAGGACAATGCAGAATATGGTTTTGATCCAGGTGTGTTTTCTTTAGATAAGGCTAAAGGATATGAGGCAGTTTCTATTTTTATTAATAGTGTAATTTCAAAAGAAGATTTAAAAAAACTTAAACAACAAGGTACAAGAATATTATCTGTAAGAGCAACAGGATATGACAACCTAGACGTTGCTTATGCGAAAGAGCTAGGATTTCTTGTTTATAGAGTAGCTGTTTACTCTCCAGAATCTGTTGCTGAACATACTTTTGCGCTTTTGCTTGCTATTACTAAGAATTTGAAGTTGCAATTAAAAAAACATGAACGTGAAAATAATGAAAGAGACATGATGTGCATGGCAACTATGCTTTACGGTAAGACTTTAGGTATATATGGGTTAGGAAGTATTGGTAAATGCGTTGCACAAATAGCGCAAGGTTTTGGAATGAAAGTCATTTACTATGATATTCATGAAAGACCTATGGATAACGTAAAAAGAGTCGAGAGTTTAAAAGATTTATTTACAAAGTCAAATGCTGTTAGTGTGCATGTTCCACTTAATCAAGAGACTAAATACAGCATAAATGAAGAAGTTTTGGCTGATGCAAGAAAAGGGGTTTATTTGATAAATACAGCAAGAGGTTCTATTATGGAGCCTAACGCTGTATTAGCTGCCCTAGATAGAGGAATAATATCTGGTCTTGGTGTAGATGTTTGGGATAATGGTCAAATGTCAGACGCATTTGACAGAAGGCTTTTAAGAAATAATGTTATTCAAACTAATCATATTGCTTTTTTGACTCAGGAATCTGTAAGATCAATTTTAGAACAGACAATTCAAAATCTTGAAGGCAAAGCTAAAGAAGGTAATTTATTGTAAATTTGATTTAGCTTTAAAGGTACAGCATTAGTTATGATTCAAACTGCTAATTAATCATTACTTTCTAGTTTTAACTCTTCGAAATAGAATCTAATCTATTAAGTAAATTTTAAATACACCACTGATTTTGTGCGGTTTTACATCTTTGAATGTAAAAACATTAGAAATGATTAAAGAGTGTTTTGGCAGTTCATTAAAAAGTTTATCTTTAAGTTTGTTCATGTGTTCAGGAAAAATATACAAGTAAACGACATTGTATTTAGAGTAGTTTATTTT
>CAZUKH010000005.1:38589-49784 GCA_964620955.1 uncultured Candidatus Saccharibacteria bacterium
AAATAAAGAAGAAATTTAAATATTTTTTTCAATAGTTTATTTTAAAAAAGTTTGCGTTGATTATTTTTCCTTTTGAGCGTGTAATTAGCAAAATAAGTCTGCTAAGTAAAGTCAAATATGGGTTTGATTCAATTCCGGTTGCATTCATGCCTTTATTGCTTGCCCAAGCAACAATTCTACCGTCTCCTGAGCCAATATCCACGAAATTTGGGTTTTTAGGAAGTAAACCTTTTATATCTTTGTAGAGATTTTTTAGTTTCTTCCTATTTGATGGATAAAAAGGCGTTTGGCCTAGCATCCCTTTTAATATATAAAAGATTAAGCCTAGCCATACAAAAGAAAACAACACAAGAATTAAAAATTGAAAAGACATTTTTTAAATACCTGATGTAATGCAAATAAATTCATCTTTTGGGTAAGACTTAATTAAACGCAAGTATCCAGCTATAGTCAAAAGAGAAGTATTACCAATTAAATCACTGACTTTTTCTTTACATAATGCAGACGCAGTATTGATTTCGGCATTACTAATAGCAAAAACTTTACCAGATGTTTCATTTACTGCTTTAAGTACTTGTGGTTTTCTTAGCATAGATTTGTCCACAATTGCATCTGCTAAGGATTGTGACTCATCTTTCAGTTGTTCTTCAACAAGCGGATGACAACTTTGAGTTTGGCATGCTACTAGCCTGGGCATTGTGGCAAAGGTGCCTAATTTAGCGAATAGTCCTTCGGCCATGCCTACAAGAGCAGCGCCAGAGGAGACAGGCAATATAACCCACACAGCTTTTTTTGAATGCCTAATTTTTGAAGCAAGTTCATACCCTAAAGACCAGTAACCTATTGTTAAGTCTTTATCAATTGAAGACTTTAGTAGATGTATTCCTTCTCTTCCAGAAATCTTTGAAGCCTGTGCCTTAGCTGAATCGCTAAAAGTAATGCGATGTTGTTTACTAGAGTTAGCTTTTTGTAATCTTAAAAGTTTTTCGGGGTTAATTTTACTTGATACAACAGCGTGAATTTTAAAGTTTGAAGTAATGTTTGCATATGACATAAAGCTTACTGCTGCATTACCTGAAGATGCAATAACTGCTTCTCGAACACCTTCTGCGTACAATTTTGTAATTTTAAAAGCCGTTGAACGGTCTTTCCACGACCCTGTTGGGTTTAAGTCTTCACGTTTTAACCAAAGATTATCGGTAATCTTTTGAAGTGGTGTATCTCCCTCGCCAAGTGTAATAAAGTTATCAACGTTAGAAGCTTCTTTTATGCTTTTATAATCCCAAATGCTCATTGCTTTGTTATATTTTTATTTTAAAGTTATAATAATTATACATACATTTTATCTAATTCAATATGGCACAAAAAATTAAAATTACAAATGATAAGTTTGTATGCGGAGAATGCCAGAATGAGGTAGAGCCACAAATAAGTTCAAGTGAAGGAATAGTCAAAGCAGACCTTGACAAAATTAAGTCTGATCTTGAAAAGTACCCAACTAAAGTTAATTTTGGAGTATGCCCAGTTTGCGGCATGGAATATACTTTTGTTTTAGAAAACTCTGAGCTTTACCTACAGCCAAGCGAAGAAGAAAAGTAAGTTTTGATTCCAAACACAGTCACCGTTTCGAATGATATAATAAGTTAGCCGGGGGCAACTTAACAAAAACTTCCAATACAAATTTTTTGGTCAGGCAAAATCGCGGTAGCTCGTGGGCTATTCGTTGAGCCTGCATATTGGTGCTAAGCGAAGTTTCTTAGCCAAGTTGTCATCCGGCTTTTTTAATTTACTCTGCATCTATAATCCCTTGTTTCAAAAGCAGTGTAGTTAATTATATATACGATATATACAGACTCTTCTTCCGTAAGCTCAATTGTTTGAGGGTTAAACCCAAAGTCTTTTATAAAACTCAGTACAATCTCTCCGTTATCATAAAACTCTGAAGAAAGATCTACAGGAAAAAGTTTAATATCAGCCCCACTTATAAGCTCAAAATCTTTAAAATCATCTTTAGAAGCATACGTAGTACTAAAATTAGTTAGTAAAACTTTACTTAAGGCATCTTCAGGTATAGCTGTTTTTACTACAAATGCGCCAAGTAAATCACATGTTTGAGGGTCATACTCATCTCTTTCTTTGTATACTCCTAGGCTTACGACAGTATCACCAATTTGCTCTACGTTTTTGGGAAGCTCGTATTTTAATACTGCTGTCTTAAAGTTAGCAAGTCTTTCATTGTTGCTCCAATTATCAAATGGAAATCCAGTTAGCACGCCTACTAAAGTTAGTGGGCAAGCCAACATAAATGGTACAAAAACTAAAAACCAAATTAACTTAGGATTTATTACTTTATTCATGTAGCGATTCTAGGTTTGTTTTAATTTTAACAAAAGTTTGATTAAGAGTATCTATTTCTTCAGTAGAAAATCTTTCTAAAACATAATCCGCCCCAGTTTGGAAGTTACGAATTTCTTGAGTCCTGTTATCTATCCCAATGCGTAAGCGCCAAAACTTTTGAGTTTGTAAATAGTCTTCAATAGAATTAAGCCCATTGTGAATTTTTGGTCCTTTGTCAAATTGAATTTTATACTCACTAAAAGATATATCTAAGTCATCAAAACACACAAGCATTTGATATGGTTTTAACTTGAAGTAATTGAGAAGTTTAACAGCAGCTATTCCAGAATTATTCATCATAGTAGTTGGTTTTGCGAAAATTTTGCTACTTTTTAATATTGATGTATTCAAAGACTTGTTGAGAGAGAAAGTTTGATAATCTGTAAAAAAATCTACAAACATAAAACCAGCATTGTGCCTGGTTCTTTCAAACTCTTTGCCAATATTTCCAAGCCCTATAATAAGTTTAATGTTATTGAAATTAAAATCAGTCATTTAGAAGAAAGTATTTAAAATTATAGCTATACCTTAAAGCTTTGTACACTGCTTTTTAATGCTGTATAATTTCACTGTGAAAAAGCGCAAAAAGGTAAAACTATTTAAAACTTTAGTTGCTGGAATAGCAATTGTATTTGTTTGGAGAGGAATATGGGGACTTTTAGACATTTTTCTTTTTCCACAAAATCCTGTTTTAAGTTATGTGTTTAGTGCGCTTTTTGGATTAACTATACTTTATATTGACGATTTCAGCCTTGATGAGCTGGTAAGAAAAGATTGAGTATGGAAATAATTGACGGTCGAAAAATTGCAGCCGATATTCTGGAAAGTGTTAAGGTGGAGGTTTCAAAATTAACGCCAAAGCCAAAGCTTGCTATTGTTTTGGCTAACGAAGATGAGTCGTCTCATACATTCGTTCGTTTAAAAATGAAACGTGCAGAAGAGGTTGGGATCGAAACTAAACTTTTTCATTATGGTAAAGATGTTACTATTGATGAATTAATCTCGGAAATAAGAAAGTTTAAAAATAACATAGCTATAACAGGCGTGCTGGTTCAAGTTCCTCTTTTCGACCATTTACAGAAAAAAATTATTGAAATTTTAAACACTATTGATCCTTCCAAAGATGTTGATGGCTTAACAGCATACCATTTAGGTAGAACAGTGCATCTTCTCGATAACACATTTATACCAGCAACAGTTGAAGCTATATTAGAATCATTAAATTTTTGCTTTGAAGAAAATCTAACATGGAATAATATTCAAAAAAATCATTCTAATTTAAAATCGCTGATTGGGAAAAATGTTTTAATAATTAATAATTCAAATCTAATTGGTAAACCTTTAACTCAAATTCTTACTGAGCTTGGTGCAACTGTAACAGTTGCGAACGTTTTTACAAAAGATTTAGGATTTTATACTCGTAACTCAGATGTTATTGTTTCAGCAACTAGTAAAACAAATATTATTAGTGGAGATATGATTAAACAGGGTGCTATTTTAATTGATGTTACTAGTGAAATGGTAGAAGGTACGGTTAAAGGTGATTTTATTATTGATGAAGAGTTGAAGTCAAAAGCCAGCTTTCTTACACCTGTACCCGGTGGCGTTGGACCGTTAACTATTGCTTGCCTTTTAAGAAATATGATTAGAGGCTAAAAGCCAAGTTTACACCAACGGAAATTCTTGGCATAGTTTTTCTACTTCAAGTCGCATTCGTATAATTTCAGGATTTGTAGACAGCTTTGTAATTAGTACGTCTAAACTTTTTTGTGCAAATGGCAAAGTAACTTCGTAAACTGCGTTTATCATTTCAATAATTTGACTAATTTGAACTTCTTTCATACCTCTTGTAGTTATAAGTGGCGTACCAAAGCGAATTCCTGATGGGTTAAGTGGTGAACCTTTTTCATAGGGCACAGTGTTTTTATTGGTAATAATGCCTGCTAAAGCAAGTGCTTTGGCAAAGTGAGTACCACCTATATTTTTAGATGTGAGGTTTACAAGTACAAGATGTTTATCTGTTCCACCAGTAATAACTTCAAATCCATTTTCTGCAAGTCCCTGTGCTAATAGTTTTGCATTTGCAACAACTTGTCTAGCGTAGTTTGCAAACTCGTCTGTATCGGCTTCGTATAATGCCTGCAAAACACCTGCAATATTATGATTAAATGGACCTCCTTGTATTCCTGGCATTACAGATTTATCAAGCTTATCTGCAAAATCTTTTCTGCACATGGCAACTGCTCCTCTTGGACCTCTCAAAGTTTTATGTGTAGTGAAAGTCACAAAATCTGCAAATTGAAAAGGCGATGCAAGCGCTCCTCCAGCTATCAGGCCTGCCTCATGCGCTACATCAGCAAGATAATATGCTTCAACTCCATCGGCGATTTTTCTTATTCGGCCATAATCAAAGTCTCTAGGGTATGCTGTGCCGCCGGTGATAATTAATTTAGGCTTTTCTTTTTTTGCTAGTTGTTCAATAAAATCGTAGTCGAAAAGGTTAGTTGCTGGGTCAGTTTTATACTGAACAACGTTGTATATTTTCGAAACTATACTTACTTTCCTTTGTCCACCTTCGTAAAACATTTGATTTTCAACTTTTGTCTCAGCATTTTTGCTATTATCTTTTCTTTTCTTAATTTTCTCTTTAGGAGTATAGCTCCACCCATGAGAAAGATGTCCTCCATCGGGAAGATACATTGATAAAATTTTATCACCAGGGTTTAATATTGAATTGTAAACACATAAATTGGCAATGCTACCTGAAAGTGTTTGAACATTTGAGTGCCAGTTTTCTACTACTTTGTCAGAATCATGTTTTAACATTACTTTTTTAACTTGTTCACGTGCAGCGTTTTCGATTTCATCAATAACATCGTTTCCCTCGTAATACCTTGCTCCGGGTAGACCTTCAGAATATTTGTGCATTAAAACACTACCTACTGCTTCTCTTACTGCTTTAGATGTATAGTTTTCAGAAGGAATCATGCCAAGTGTGTTCTGCTGCCTTTGCTCTTCTTTTTCTATTAATTGTTTTAATTGTGTGTTCATTTATAAGTTTTCGTTTTAAGTACTATCATCTAGTCTCCAGTCTCCATTCACTAGTCTCCAGTCACCAGTCTCTAACCCCTAATCCCCAATCTCGTTCAAGGTGCTTCTTAACCGCTCAATTTCATTAACTAGTCTTCCTAAATCTTCAATTTTATAACTTGTTAATTCTTGCACTCTTTTTTCTGCTTGCATAAATCCATCATTGTATCCTATACCTTTTCCAAAAAGAAAAGTTGCGAGAACAAAAACAAAAAGAATTACAATAAATATGACTTTATCTTGTAATCGCAATTTTAAAAAGAATTTTAAAATTGTTGATATAAAACTCCAAGCAGTCTTGCCTAAAGCTTTAATTATTGATGCGAAGACACTTAAAAATTTATATAACAAACTTGAAGATTTTTTAACTTCATTTTTTTCTACTTCAGAAGAGTCGTTCATAAATATTAGTAAATTTCAAAATTATATCACAGAAGGCAGTAGTAATAGGTAAGAACGATAAAGTAAAAGCGAACTGGTCTTTAGTCTCTAGCTCTATTCGCTAATTTTTAATGTGTTGTATACTAAACTATGCCTAAGGTAAACGAGTCTAAATCAAAACTTAATCCATATTCTCTGCCCCACCTTAGAGAGTTTATGCTTTATCTTAAAAATGATAACTATTCTCAAAATACTTTAGAGCATTATCAACGAGATTTAGAAATCTTCTCATGTTTTTTATACTACATAGAAACAGTGTTTGATAAAGTCACAAAGGTAGATATTATAGAATATAAAGGTTTTTTAAGAGACCAAAACTATATACCAGTTTTACATGCTTACCAAAAGGGTGAGAAACTCACAGATGATATTGTTGAAAGAAGTAGGCATGAAATTTCAGCCAAAAAACAAGCTTTATATCTTGGTCAATTATCTGATAGCTCTGTAAACAGGATGCTTTCTTCTTTAAGATCGTACTTAACATTTTTAGTAGATATTGACTACCAGGTTCCCCTTGCTCCATCTGCAATAAAAATGATTAGAGCAGAAAAAAAAGAAAAACAGGTAGCAGAACTGGGTGAATTAATTCAACTTATTGAATTTCCTTCAACTTTTGAAGAAGATGAAATTGTTGGTAAAAGGAACCGAGCCATACTAGAACTCATTTTTTCAACAGGGATGCGTATTTCTGAAGTTGCTAATCTTAATAGAGATATGATCAAGATGGAGGGAGGTTTAATTGCGGATAATAAAATGTATATAAAAGGTAAAGGTAAAAAACAAAGATTCGTGTATCTTACTGAACGGGCTATTGAATTTATGAATGAGTACTTGAAAACGCGCAAAGATAACTATCCCGCTATGTTTATTCCAAATAAAGGCACTCGAAAAGCAACTGGTAACCCTTATATTGTAAGATTATCACAAAACTATATCCAAATGAAAATTGCTGATTATCGTAAGAGATTAGGAATAATAGTGCCTACAAGTGCTCACAGTTTAAGACATGGATTTGCAACATATTTAGCAGAAGAAGGTGCAAATCCTGCTGCAATACAAAGGCTTTTAGGTCACTCATCATTACAAACCACATCACGTTATGTTCACGCTTCTGACAAGTTTGCTGAAGAAGCACATAGAAAAAATCACCCTCTTCAACAAACGGAATCTTAGTTGCCTGTCAAGATTTTTAAAGCTATTATTTGTAATGCAAAAATTCAAAAAATTTGTGCTTTTTACATTGAGCCATAGTTACTTATTTATAGCGTTAAGTGTACTTGTAATCTTTATATTAAACTCGATTAATCTCAAACCAGAAGATTCTTATGATTATTTTGCGCATTTCGAAATGCTTGAGTACTATGCAAAGCCCTGGAATTTTGACTTAGTTGCCCCCGATGCTTTTAGATTTTCTTACAATGCACCGCTTTACTACATAGTAATTGGCAAAATTCATTTTTTAATTGAGTATTTATCGGGACTAGATTTTAATCCTCATTATACTGCTCGCTTGGTTCATATTGTTTGGATATTTTGCGTCTGGGTAGTTTTTAACTTCTTTTTGTTAAAAAAGCTTGGGTACAATAACTTGCACAAATTTATATTTACGTTACTGTTTTTTCTTATTCCCAATATATTTTTAGGACAAGTTATGGTAAGAGCTGATCATCTTGGATTTTTGTGTTTAGGACTTCTTATATTTTTTTGGTTTTACTTTGATTTTTGGAATCAGCTTAAAGGATCATGGTGGCGTCTTATAATTTTAGGTTTGCTGCTTATTGGTATAGGAAACAGCAGGCATATATTGCTATTTAGTTTTGGGCTGTTTGGAATTTTAGCTTTAGCAGCTTGTTTAAAAAACGCGGCAATAAAAAAACCATCAACTTACATATTTCATGTTGTATTTTTAGTGCTTGTTGCAGTTGCGGGTACGCATTTTTATTTAATTCGCACTATTACAACAGGTAGCCCAACTAGTTTTTCTTCTAATGATGTTTATGCTTTAAACTTTGCAAAGCGTGAACAATACCGACCCTTAACTTTTAAGCTCGAAATGTTATTAAATTTAGAGTTTGATAAACTGTTGCAAACCCCCAACCGGAATGCATTTTTTGGGGCTAACGAGGCATTTAGTTTCAAGAATATTAGTTCGGAGTTTTTTGAAAAAACACTTTTGCCTTTTATGCAAACTAAGACCACACGCACAGATTTATTTATAAAAGCTGATAATGGATACGCTTTAAATGATTCACTGCCGATTAGTGATCAAGTAGAGGCACAGGCTATTGCATACGGTGTGATAAATATTAATAACTCGTTTTTACCAAGGCTTGTTGGCGATATGTGGGCAGATCATTGGTTGTATTTTTCAGGGCCAAAAGGTACAGATGCAGAAGTTAATTCAAAACAAATAATATTGATCTTAGCAGCGCCATTTACTATTTTTTACTTTTTGGGTTGGATTTATTCATTAAGATTTTTGCTTAAACGAGAGTTTAAAAAGCTTTTAAAAATAGAAACTATAACTTCAATAATTTTCGGGGGAACTTTGATAATTTATACATATTTTTCTGTGTTTTCTTTTTCTGAACCTAGCAAAAACTCTATAATAAAGTTTGTTTATCTTTCCGGAATTTACTACTTGCCTTTTTTTCTTTTCTTAAGCATTATTAAAAAGAGAAAGGTTTTTACGGGTTTACTTTTGGTGTACTTGGTAATTGTATTTATCGCAGCCTTGCCGCTCTATGTTTACTAAGTTTTTGAAAGAAAATTTTAATTGGCTACTACTTGCAAGTGGGTTTCTTTTTTTACCTTTTTTGTTTCTTTTATCTCCTGCTCCGCGGGAAAGTGATCAAATTTGTGGAGAATTTTTAACTATTGCCAACACATTTGGTTTTACAGTTAATTGTGACGCAGGCGGAATGGTAGAGCTTGCAAAAAACCCAGGGTTAGTCTTTACTGACAAGTTTTTGCTTCAAAGTCGACCTGGCATTATTCCAGTAGGAATAGTGTTCGCGCTTCCATTTGTTCCTTTTGTCAAATTAGGAATTCTTCCAGTTTACCTGGGAAATACTTATTTAAACTTTGCATTTTACGCAGGCTTTGTTTTATTCAACTTTACGTTGCTTTTCACAAGTCTTTTTATATTTACTAAACTTGCTAAGGGTTTTAAATTTAGTCGAACTTTATTAATTGCAGGAATGTTTGCTTTGCCTACAAGCTTCTTAATTAAGACGTTTGTTTTTACAGCACATATGCAAATGCTTAATATTTTTACCCCTATTAGTGCCATTGCTCTGCTCTATTACTTCTTAAAGACTAAAAGCTTTAACATAAAACTGTTTCTTTTGTTATCGTTTGTGGTTGGAATTGCTCTCTTACTTTATCCGAGCTTGATTTTAGTTTTAGCTGGTGTATTTATAGCTTACATAGTAAAGGTCATTAAGCCTAAGGGTATATCAGTTAAGACTTTACTACCTTTAGCTGTTTCGGGTTTTTTTACGTTGTTTCCGACCTTTGCCTGGGCAAATTTTGTAAAGTTACTAACAGGGAGTTTTTATAATCACGCTGCTGAGGCTTATAACCAGTTTACCTGGGTGCTAGATGGTTTTAAAGGTGGGATAGTTTCGGGAATTACAAATTTGTATAACGGATTTCAAAACTTTATTGGACAGTTTTCTTTGGAAATGAATATTTCATTGGCTTTGTTGCTTTTGTTGCTTGGCTTATTAATATTTTTAAACAAAAAAGAAAGAAAAATCTTGTTTAAAAGAGTTTTACCATATCTTTTGCTTATGTTGATTTTTGCGACTTTTTTCTTTTTACTTGGAGATTACTGGGAAAGGCTAACATACAATATTCTGCTTTTGATTCAATTTAATATTCTTATTCTTTTGCAGTTTTGGATCAATAAATATAAGTGGCTAAATGGATTGGGCTTGCTAATATTATTTATTTTTGTTGTAAGGTTTATTGTGCTTATTGCCCAACATGGACCATATATTGGGTAAGGTGAAAACCGCTTTTCGCGTTTATTTGAACTTTCTGTAACAAGTGCTTCGACACTAGCTATTTAAGTCTAGGTGGTTTAGTAATATAATTATCCATAAATGGAAAGTTATTGGAAGTGCTATTAGATGACCTACCTTCTGAGAATCGAGAAATGACCAACCTGCAGTAAAATGAAATAGAAAAGAAGAGAGGTTTTGTACTAAATTAATATTTTTTTAAAAAAGTACGAAATGGAGAGAAAAAGACATACCAATGGGGGAAAATAAGTTTTACACAATCGAACAAGTAGCTGAAATGTTGCAGGAAGTTTGCTTAACTGTTTGTCGCTGGATTCAGGCAAGTAAACAGTAAGGGAATTATGCGCATCATTGAAACCCCATAGAGACTGTGACTTAATAATTAATTTTTAATAGAAACTGATCGCAAAGCCCTTGACTTTAGTCAAGAGTATTGAATTTAAAAGGCATCCTGATGTCAAAATTATCGAGGTGACGTTAAATTATAGAGATCAATTACCAGCAGAATTATTAACATTGTTAAGTGAATAATATGATTACAGAAGATGAAAAAAACTATTTAGCGAAGATAGATCCAACTAAGATTGTTCGTGTATATCCTTTCAACTCAGAAGGTCAATCGATTGCACTAAATCTGGTGAATAAAATCAAAGCTGTATTTCCCCAAGCTAATGTCTTGTTTATGGGTTCCACAGCGCTTGGTATTGCAGGTCAGAAAGATATTGATATCTATATACTCGATTCTGTAGAGAATTTTGAGAAGTATTTACCAAAGCTTGAGAGTATGTTTGGGCAAATAAATAAATCTGGTGACTATATTAAAAAGAAATTTGTTGAATGGAAGTTTGTTCAAGATGAATACGATATTGAAATATATCTAACAGAGCCTCCTGAAAGACAGATCAAAGTATTTGAAATATTAAGAGATAATCATTACTTATTAAAAGAGTATGAAGAATTAAAATTTAGGTTCGATGGTAAAAGTTATAAAGATTACCAGACTGCGAAATATCACTTCTTTAATAAAATTCTACCTGATAATTAATTTTTAATAGAAACTGATCGCAAAGCCCTTAACCGCCTCTGCCTTTCTTAAGCTCTGAAAGTACAAAATAGCCGTATTCTTTAAAGTTCCCACTGTCTACAATTCCAAAAAATTCAAAGTCGGTTTCTGTTTTTTGCCCTTCTAGTACATACCATGTAAAAGAAGAATCTGGAGTAAAAAACTTGATGTAAATT
>CAZUKH010000006.1:0-45330 GCA_964620955.1 uncultured Candidatus Saccharibacteria bacterium
TTATATTACTTTTTTAGTTTTGAAACATTGTATTACGATACAAATTTGGGGAGATATATTGCGTGTAGTATTTAAAAAAACACAGAACCATCTGGTACCGAAGGAGGGAGTCGAACCCTCACGCCTTTAGGGGGCACCAGATTTTGAGTCTGGCGTGTCTGCCAGTTCCACCACTTCGGCAACTAATCTTGTTGTTAATTTTACCACTTACCTAGTTTTCATTCTGCAAACGTAGTGCAGCGGAATGATTAATTTATTGTTATCCCGCTAGTAGAAATCTTTTGATTTCGTAACGTAGCGTGATACCATTAAAGCCACAAATACTTATAAATGACAATCCTATATCTCTTCAAAACGCTGTTTTGGTCCATTAAACATTAGCTTAGCCTTACCTATAGGACCGTTCCTATGCTTGGCAACTGTCAACTCTACTTTGATATCTTCTGGCACATCTTCTTCTTCATCTAAATCCCTTTCCCTGCTTAAAAATATAACAACATCTGCATCCTGCTCTATAGAGCCAGACTCTCGAAGATCAGATAGTTGAGGTGTCTTATCGGACCTGCCTCGAGATTCTACAGCTCTATTTAATTGAGAAAGTGCAATTATTGGAATATTCAACTCTCTCGCAAGAATTTTTAAAGATCTTGATATTTCGCCTACAGCTTGAGCTCTATTGTCAATATCTCGGGTTTGCATAAGCTGTAAGTAGTCAACAACTATTAAATCCAGTCCTTTTTCTATAGCAAGTTTTCTTGCCTTACTTCTTAACTGCATAGATGTTATACCTGGAGTATCGTCAATAAATATCCTAGCATCTGCAAGTCTTCCAAATCCTTCAGGATATCTTTGCATTTCTTCTTTTGTAAGTTTTCCCATTCTAATGTTCCATAAATTTGCTTTCATTTGCTGAGCAAGCATTCTTTCAATAATTTGCACAGCAGGCATTTCTAACGAAAAGAATGCAACCGTTTTACCTTCTTCAACAGCTACATGCCTTGCAATATTTATAGCCATTGCGCTTTTCCCAACGCTTGGCCTTGCAGCAAGAATTATCATATCTGAGTTATGCAAGCCTTGTAAAATTTTATCTACAGACTTCATACCAGTTGCGAGCCCTCTAATACCATCTGGATTTTTAGCGTATTCGTCTGCACGTTTCATTTGAATATCAAGCAAAGTAGTCGAATCGTAAAAATCTTGAGACATATTATCTTTTGAAAGCGAAAGCAGCTCTTTTTCGGTGTCTTCTAAGATTGTGTCTAAAGTTTGTTTATTTTGTCTTGCTTGCTCGTCAAGTTTTGAACCAAGTGAAATTAACCTCCTTCTAACTGCCATTTCTCTAACTATGCCTGCATAATGCCTTCCATGGGCAGATGTTGGAACGCTGCTAACAAGTTCAGAAAGATACGCAGTACCGCCTGCTTCTTTGAACTTTTTTAATCGCTTCAAAACATCTGTTAAAGTAATCATATCTACTGCTCTTTTTTCTCTGTAAAGCTCTACAATTGCCTCCATAATAATTTCGTGTCTAGGCTCGTGGAAGCTTTTAGGTAAAACAATTTCAATTATCTCGTCGAGGATGTCATTATCAATCAAGATTGAGCCTATTACTGCTCTTTCAGCCTCTGAATTGTGGGGTGGTACTCTTGGATCCAGCAGAAATAATTATAAAAGGTAGTATGCAGTAATTGGGTCTTCCTGTGTATTTAATTCTTTTTCATCGATTTTTAATACACCGGACGGAGCTTCACTAAAGCTATATTCGTTTTTTAGAGAAGCAATGACTTTTTCATCAGCATTAAAATTTACAAATACACATATTTCTGGTTGAAACTTCATAATTAGGTTCTTTAAATCTTTGTTATCTGTTACAGGGCTTATTACAACATCAGGATCAACAATTTTATCAAAATCTTCTTTAGAAAAAGAAAATCGGTTGTTAAGTATTAACATGCTCGTATTTAGAGGGGTTACAATATTTACAAGATTGATTTGAGACTTAAACTCTTCTACCCCGTCTTCCAAACATATAAAACTTGAATGACCGTAGCCATATTCTCCAGGTTTATCAATTTTATGGTTACTTACACTACTTGTCACTTCTACTTCTAAATTCCCTTGTTCCTTAAGGATTATTTTAATGTTATCTTGTTCTAAACTTGTTTCTAAACTTCGATTTGAGAGACTTTTCTTTATATTCATTTGAAATATTTAAAAAATTAAGCTTTACACAATTGACGATACTGGCTATAATTCTACCACGTATAATATTATTATGAAAAAAGGAATACATCCAAACTGGCACGAAAATGCAAGAGTTCTTGTTAACGGCAAGGAAGTTATGACTCTTGGCTCTACTCTTGAAGAAATAAATGTTGAGATATGGTCGGGTAATCACCCTTTTTACACAGGACAAGAAACGCTTGTAGATACAGATAACCTAGTAGAAAAATTTAACAAGCGCACTAGTCAAGCTAACACAGCTAGAGTTTCAAAAACTATCAAAAAGGCTAAAAGAAGGGCTCAAAAGTCTTCTGTATTTGCGCAAAAAAGCCTTACACTAAAAGATATGCTGCAAAATTTGTAGGTTGTACCCTGCCATCTTATGATTGACGAAGCGGAGCAATTGCTTCAAAAAACAACACTTCTGCCGCAAAACATCCAAAACAGGATAAATGAAACAGAGTCTCTGCTCAATAAACTTTCACTAAAAGGAGACTATAGCTCAAACGAATTTGTATCTGCGACAAAAAGCCTAAATAAAGAAAGATCATTGTTGGAAGATGTAACTGCTCTAAACAAGGCGTTATCACGCTATAAAGACGCTCATAAACTGCTAGTAGATAGTGATATGGCCGAACTTGCTCAGTTAGAAGTTGATGAAACAACTGTTTTGATAGAAAAGTATGTAAGAGAAATAAAAATTAAAACCGCAAAGCCCTTAGATAATGATGACAAGCGAGCGATTATTGAAATCCGTCCTGGAGTTGGAGGGGTGGAAGCATCATTATTTGCTGAAGATCTATTTAGAATGTATATAAGGTATTGCAACACTAAGAATTATAGAGTTGAGCAATACTCTGTAGATTACGACTCGGCAGGAGGTATAAAAGAAGCTGTTTTTCTAGTTGATTCACCCGATTCTTTTGGTGTATTTAGATTTGAATCAGGAGTACATAGAGTACAAAGAGTTCCTAAAACAGAATCCGCAGGAAGAATTCACACATCAACAGCATCTGTAGTGGTAATGCCTAAATTTGAGATTAAAGATGTTCAAATAAAAGATGACGAATTGCGTATAGATGTTTACAGAGCAAGCGGACCAGGAGGACAATCTGTGAACACAACCGATTCTGCTGTACGAATAACCCATATTCCTACTGGTATTACAGTAACTTGTCAAAATGGCAAGTCCCAACACAAAAATAAAGAGATGGCACTTGGAATACTTATAAGCAAATTACAGCAAATAGAAGATGAAAAAAGAAGCAGTCAAGAAAAAAATTTAAGAGAAAGTTCGATAATGGGAGGAGATCGTTCTGCAAAAATTAGAACATATAATTTTCCTCAAGGTAGAATTACCGACCACAGAGTTCACAACACTTGGTATTCAATCGAAACTGCCTTAGAAGGAGAAATTGATGAAATTGTAACTTTCGTAAATACCGAAATAAGAAACAGCATCGAAAGATAAACACAATTTTATTTAGCAAGTTCAATTGCTTTTTCTAGCTGTGGATCTGAATTTGAAAGAAAATCTTCTTCCGTGAATCCAACTATTTCATCAGGTGTTACTGGAGTTTCTTTTGTAATTTTATTTCCATTTGGTGTAAGCCACTCTTGGAAAACTAATACTAAAATACTTCCATCTGTAAGTTCAATTCTATCCTGCTCTACTCCCTTTCCCACTGTAGGTTGACCAACTATCTTACCTTTTCCGTTTTCTTTAATTGCTGAAGCAAATATTTCGGATGCTGAAGCACTGCCTTCGTTTACAAGAACAACAACTTTCCTGGTTTCAAATAATCCATCTCTTTCATCTTTATATACTTTTTCTCTTTGATCTTTAGTTCGCTCTTTCATCATTATTTGCCCATCTGTTAGGAACTCTTCAAGTACATATTGTACTCCAGCAACGTAACCTCCAGGATTATTTCTTAAATCAACAATAATCGATGCGGTAGATGGCATTTGACTGTTAACTTCTGAGACTACATTATCCCAGTTGCTAATAAAGGCTTGTAATGAAGTATCACTAAATTGAGAAATGTCTATCTTAGCTATATATTCACCAATTTTCTCCCAAGAAACGTTATCTACATCAATGTAATTACGTTCAATACTTAAGCTTAACTCCGATTCACCTCTAAAAAGTTTTAGTTCGACCTTGGTGCCCCTTTCTCCTCTTATTAGAGGTGCTACTTCTGCAGGCGTTTTTCCTATTACATCCAATCCATTAACGGCCAGCACAATATCTCTTGGTAAAACACCAGCGCCTTCGGCTGGGAAACCCTTTAAAACCGTTTCAATAAATGTTGCAGAACCATCATAACCTAAAACCACTCCTATTCCTTCAAAGTTACCTGCAGACTGGTCTTTATAATCTTCTGCTTCTTCTGGCGAAAAAAAACTTGTATATGGATCATCTAAAGATTCAATAAAACCTTTGATCATGCCATATGTATAGTCGGTATTACTAGGATCTAAATCTGAAAGATACCTGGTATTAAAAATGTCTATTACAGAATTAATGTAATTCGCATCATAAATGCCTGCGTCATTAGACAGGTTGTATTGTGCTGTGGGCACTTTCCCAGTTGCTGTTTGATATAGGAAAAGCCCTAAAACCCCTATAAAAACCCCTATAACTAGTGCCATACCTGTAAGCAAAGGCAGCACACCTTTTTGAACTTGCATACTTTGAGAATCCATAAAAAATTTCTAAGCAATCTTAACAGTATACACAACTGTTAAGAAATATTGTAACCCTTTTTTATGGTTAAACATACTTAGTGTACGGAAGCAAAGCCATATATCTGGCTCGCTTTATTGCTAGCATTAGCTTTCGCTGATTTTTAGCACATACACCTGTTTTGGAAGTAGGCATTATTCTACCCCTTGTAGAAATGAACTTTTCCAAAAACTGAACATTTTTATAGGTAATTTCGTGCTCTCTTCCTTTTAGTGGGCATTCTGTAACTATATTTTGTTTAAAATTTTGTCTATTAGGCTTTGTATTAGTCATCGTTTAAAAAAGTTCATCAGAATTAAAATCATCATTCTCAATATCCGCTGGAATAGGTTCCGGCATTTGGTTAGTTTCTCCAAGCTTTGCCTTTAAATCTGCTCCTGCTGCAGATGCTGCTTCAACGCCTACAGGTGTTTTATCTTTTGGGTTAAGTAATAGCATATCGTTCAACTTAACTTCAGTTTTATAAAACTTTTCACCATTTTCTTTTTCCTTTACTCTTGTTCTTAATTCACCTTCAACATAAACAAGCATTCCTGTAGCCAAAACCTGTGCGCATATTTCTGCAAGTTTGTTAAATGCAACAATATTGTGAAATTCTGCTCTTTCTTGAATATTTCCTTCTGCATCTTTCCAGGTTGTGTTTGTTGCAATTCCGAAAGTACATACTACAACATTTGAAGAAGAGGTTCTTAGAATAGGATCTCTGGTTAGGTTTCCTATTAAAATAACTTTATTTAGTGATCTAGACTTTGCCATGTTTGCAATAAGTTTAAAAAATAAAAATTCCTTTAATCTACTTATTAATAATTATGAATCTAAGAATATTGTCCATTATTTGCATATCTTTTTTCAACTCTGCAATATGCTCTGGGGAAATTGTAAGCTTATACTCAATATAATGACCTTCTTCGAACTTTCTTATTGGATAAGCCAAAAGTTTTTTCCCTAGGTTTTCTACTTCTGTAAAAGTACCTTTTTTTTGAGTCACAAACTTTTCTATCTTTGATATAGTATTCTTCTTAATATCCTCAAGGAGTAAAGGTTTATACAAAACTAACATCTCGTAATCCTGCATGTACTTATAAATAAAAACTAAAAAACTCTGCGATGATTATAACCTATCTTTAAGGTTTTGTGGAGTTTTGTGACAAAATTTCCCTACATTTCGGTAACTAAAAACTATCTCTACTTCTAAATGAATCTTTAAGAGTCTGTCCTGACATAAACTCAATACTACTGCCCGAGGGAATTCCTTTAGCAAGTCTTGTAAACTTAATATTTTTATATTCTTTGTCAATAATATCTTTAATATACAAAGTAGTCGAGTCGCCTTCCAATGTCGGATTTAAAGCAAAAATCACCTCCGTAAATGGTTCTCTGCCAAGACGAACAGTTAGAGCTTGAATTGTTAAATCTTCAGGACCTATTCCGTTAACGGGTGAAATAACTCCATTTAATACATGATAAACCCCTTTAAACTCATCTGTAGACTCTATTGCATACAGATCCAGTGAATTTTCAACCACCATAAGCTTTGATTTATCTCTTTTATCATCATTGCAAATTTCGCACACCTCAGAATCGCAAACATTAAAGCAGGTTGCACACAAAGTTATATTAGCAACAATATCGTTAAGTTCATTTGATAGACCAGTAGCTAGATTTTTATGCCCTACAGCCAAAAACAAAGCTATTCTATAAGAAAGCTTCGGTCCAATTCCAGGCAATGAAGCCATACGTTCACTTAGTTTTACAATTGACTTGGGTAAAGACATTAAAACTTGTTCGAATTAGCCTAGAAGATCTTTGAGATCATCAAGACTTGTTGATTTAATAAGCTCTTGTTCTATTTGTTTTTTTGCATCAGCAAAAGCTTTTTTAGTAGATTGTGAAAGTATGTTTGCAATCTTTTCCAACGTGTTTCGAGGAATCGAATCTTCAAACATAGCCGAAAGTGAATCAACGTCTATTTCTACTTCCACAATCTCATTCAATCCATTTACTAATATTCCTACTGGCCCCTGCTGACCTGCGGCTTTAAGCTTACTCATTTGGTTTTTAGCCTGTTGTGCTTTATATAAAGCTTTTGGTACATTAAATACTCCCATGTTTTGATAATTAAAAAGTTATGTAACAAACATTTTACCACTAGCTAATGCCTTTATGTGATTAAAGTTTAAATCTCAAATCCCAAAAACTTCCTCAACTGTCTTTGAGTTATCTTTATTAAAAGAAACATTATTAATATCCTCTTTTTCTAAATTAGCCAAATCTTGAGTAGGCAAACTGTATACATCCCCTTTAACCACTTGAATATCAGTAAAATCAACTTGAGGGTGAGTAGACTTTAAGCTTTCCGCAATAATTGCAATGTTTTCTGGCTTGGAAATAAACTTCACATTAAACATAAATCCACTCGTAATAATAACCTTGCTGCTTTTAAGCACAATTTCACACGTACGTAAAATTGCGGCTAGCCTTTTATCTTCAAAGTTTTCAACAATCTTATGAATATTAAATTCTAACTGGCCTAAGACAGGCTTTTGCGTTTCAAATTCGGACTTATCTTCGTTAGTTGTATAAATTTTGGAACCTTCTTTTTTAGTAGTTGCAGAACTTGGAGTTTGTTGCTGGCTAGATTTTTCAAAACCTTTAACATATTGCATAAGCTTAAGCTTGATATAACTATAAGGATTAGAGTATCTATTAATGCTTCTGCTAAGTTTACCTAGTAAAACAACCAAATTTATAACTTCTTGACTACTTTCATTATTATTAACCACGTATGTCATAAGCTCCGAAAGAAAAACCTCAAGATCAATTGATGTTTGCTGAAGTTCAGAAATTATTTGTACAAGACTTTCTAAATCTTTGCTTCTAAGTGCATTGACAAAATTTTGAATTGTGTCCTGGCTAGCCACTCCAAATACTTTCTGCACTAAACTTGATGTTATATCTGATGTCTGAGAATACAGTTGACCTAAAATGCTTTCGGCATCCCTAAAACTCCCTCCAGACAACCTATGAATTATTTCAAGAGCATCGGCTTCTAAATTAATCCCTTCTGATTTCACAATTTTTTCAATTTTTTCATTTAGATAGTTTTTATCAACTAGCCTAAAGTCGAACCGTACAAGTCTCGATTGAACTGTTACAGGTATTTTATTTGGCTCGGTTGTAGCCAGTATGAATATAACATGTGCAGGTGGCTCCTCCAGAGTCTTTAATAACGCATTAAAAGCCTCTTTTGTAAGCATATGTGCCTCATCAATAATGTAAACTTTGTATTTTAAAAAAGTAGGTAGGTACTGAACAGTCTCACGTAGGACTCGAATTTCTTCAATGCCCCTGTTAGAAGCTGCATCCATTTCGATTATATCTGTACCTTCTGTTTTGTTTATAAGTAAGCAATTTTCACACTCATTGCAAACATCTCCCATTTCTACAAATCGAAGACAGTTAATAGCCTTAGCCAAAAGCCTTGCACTAGTGGTTTTGCCAGTACCTCTAGGGCCTGTAAATAAATACCCTTGAGGAAAGTTTCCTTTTAAAACAGCAGATTTAATTACAGAAATAACATGATCCTGACCCTTTACTTCTGCGAAACTGGCTGGCCTGTATTTGCGATATAAAGTTGTTAAACTCATGGTTTGTAAGCATTATAAACCATATATTGAAAAACTAGCCAGCTATTAATTTACTAGAGACAACGGGCAAACTTAAATTTAGGGGTTAAAACTCTTTAATTTGAGGACTCTCTTTTTGACTTCCTTCGGCGCATTTTCTTTCTTTTAATGAAAACTTTTTCAACTGCATGTCTTTTTTTTGAAGGTGACTCGTAATATCTTCTACCCTGTAGAGTTGAAATAATTCCTTCTCTTGTTGATTCTCTCCAAAGCAAGCGGAGAGCCAAATCAATAGGAACTTTATCGTTTACAATTACTGACATTTACTGTATTAATTAACTATTTAAGCTCGACAATTTTACCACAATATTATTCTACTGCAAGATTTTGCCCACTTTATCTTCCAAGAATATTATTAAATAGCTGTGAAATGCTTTCAATAACATTAAATTGCAGTATATCTTTAAACATTACTAGGGCAAATACAAACATCAAGAAAGCAAATCCCAGGTAATTAACTCTGTTTACAATATGGTCCGGAAGTTTTTTTCTTCTTATAGATTCGATAGCAGCAATAACTATTTGACCTCCATCAAGAGCTGGGAAAGGTAGAATATTAAATATCGCTAAAGAAAGGCTAATAAGCGCTGTAATTGGAATCAAAGTTTCAAAGCGATTAAGCTGAACTATCTGACCTACTATGTTACCAACTGCTATAGGACCTCCAAATGCTTCAGAAACCTGTTGAAAATCACCTGTACTAAAAGCATCAGCAACCAGTTGCGATAAAACATTTATCTGGTATATAGACAAATCAGCTGTAAAACTTAATGGTGCGAAAATGTTACTATAGTACTTAATCAAGTATACGCCGTAACTTGGTTGAAGTGGTATTACTTCTGCTCCATACACTGGAATTACCTGTGCTTTTAAAATTGCCCCACTTTCATCCGCAACCGGGAGATTTATATCCACATACAAGCTTTGCCCTGAGTCTGGAACAATAAGTCCAAACTCTGCTTCACTACCTTGCACTTCTTTTAAAATATCAAAAAAATCTTGCGATCTTTCAAACTTTCTATCATTTATACTTACCACTAAAGAGCCCACACTTAACAAATCTTTTGCAGGACTGTCTTCCTGTAATTCCACTATCTTCACTGCTACACCTTCACCCGTAACTTTTCCTCCTATTGTAACTTGCTTTGTGTACTCGCTATATGTCGCAAGATCCAAAAAAGTTGCCTCAACAGTAGAACCATTTTTAGATTCAACAAGGTCTATAAAATCTCTATAATTTTCAAAATATGTGCCTTCAAAACCCGTAATCAACTCGCCATCATCAATGTTTTTCCATCCCCATTGAGAATCTGGCTCAAAAATAGCTACAGGAAACAACGATTTTTGTGCCGAAACATTATTAAAATTATAATTTACAATTGATGGAATTATGTATGAGTTATTGCTTGTTGCCAAGAAGATTGCTAAAAAAACTGTAGCCGTCAAAAAATTCATAATTACGCCAGCACTTAATATTAATGCCTTTATAAAAAATGGCTTATTCCTGAATCCGTTTGGATTTTGCGACTCTTCTTCCCCTTCAAGGTTTACGTAACCCCCAATTGGAAGCAAGTTTAATTTATAGTTGGTTTCTCCAATTTTTCTTTGGTAAATAGTTGTTCCAAAACCTATTGCAAACTCTTTTACAAACACTCCGGAAAATTTAGCAGCCATAAAATGGCCAAGTTCATGTACAAATACAAGAAACCCAATAATTATTATGAAGAAAAAGATTGTAAGTATTGTATCCATTTTTAAATCTTGAAAATTTCTGTCTCTTTGCGCTCTGCAATAGCTTCAACATTTTTAATAGCTTCATCAATAGTCTTTTGCAGCGTTTCTTCATCTCTTTTTTGCTCATCTTCAGAAACACCAGTTAATGAATCTAATCTTTTTTTATGTTCCTGTCTTATATGCCTGATTCTTACTCTGCAGTTTTCAAGCATTTGATTTAGTTCTCTGGCCCTTTGTTTTCTGTCCTCTTCGGTAATTGGATTAAACTTAAGTCTTATAAAATCCTTGTCAATAGCTACACTAGCTCCGATTGAGGATTCTCGTAAAGCCTTGTCTACATTTGGTAAAACATTTTTGTCCCAAACATTAACTTTTACATTTATTGCATCTTCTGGTATGACCTGTCCTATTGTGTTAAGCGCTACAGACGAACCATAAGCTTCAACCATTATTGATTCTATAGCCTGCACGTTGGCTTTCCCAGTGTTAACCTTTTTGAGCTCTGACGAAAAATGATCTACAGCACTACGAATCTGGTCGTTTACCTCCGCAATATTTAATAACATAATCGTAACTTAAAAAATAAAAGGCTAATCAATATCCTCTTGACCCAAGTCAATAGCTTTACGATCAGTTTTTAATAATTTACAGAATCCCTACCTATTACAGGATTGTGGCTCTTGCGCAACCCTAAATCTACTAAATGAATTTATAACAATTTTTTCTCCGATTTTTGCTACAACTTCATTAATATAATCCTGCACGGTTTTTTTATCATCAATGAAAAAATCCTGATGAGTCAAAACAAACTGTTTGTAAAACTTCTCAAGCTTGCCTTTAAGAATATTTTCTCTAATAGATTCAGGTTTATCTTTCAATTCTTTCTCAAAAACCTCTTTCTCAGCGTTTAATATTTTTTCTGGAACAGTTGTCTCATCAATATATACAGGATCAGCTGCTGCAATATGCACAGCAAGGTCATTGGCAAACTTAAGCATATCAGGACTTTTGGCAGCAAAATCTGTTTCGCACAAAACCTCAACTACAGCAACCAGGCTGTTATTAGTATGAACATATACACCTAAAACCCCATTCTTTGCTTCTTTGTCTTTTCGTTTATCTGCTTTAGCTACACCTTTTTGCCTAAGGTATTTTACAGCTTCATCAAAATTATTATTTGTCTCTTTTAATGCTTCTTTGACAGAGTTAATACCTGCACCTGTTATCTCACGCAGCTTTTTAATATCTTCGATACTCGACATAAATAGTAATTACTAACAAATAATATCATTAAATTTTTAACAAATACTCAAAGAAACTTATTTCGCCGAATTTGTCTTTGACGAAAGCTCTTTTTGTTTTTGAACTTGTTCTAAGATTCCACCTCCTGAAGACGTTGACTTTTTGACTGGGGATGATGGCATTCTTGCGACTTTAACTGTTTTATTTTCGGTCAAAGCCTCTACAAGGTCTGATGATTCTTCAATCTCCTCCCGCTTGGTTATTTTAACTTCAGCCTTTGAGTAATCCTTTAACATATGTTTTACAGCAAAGTTAGAATTTGACTTTTTAATAACACTAGCAATAGCCCCTAAAATAAGCTCTATTGAAGAAATTGCATCATCATTAGCAGGAACAATATAATCTATTAAATCTGGATCTGAATTAGTATCAACAATAGCAACAACCGGAATCCCCATGTGCTTTGCTTCTCTTACAACACCTTTTTCATAATGGGAATCTACTACAACAATTGCTTTGGGCTTATCTGACAAAGACTTAACACCACCATATAGTCTATTAAGCTTTTGCCAATCTTTTTTCATTAATGAGATTTCGTATTTTGTTCTACCTTCTACCCCTTCTTCAAACATTTTCTCAAGACCAGATAATTTTCGGAAACTTTTTTGAATCTCTTTAAAGTTTGTTAAAAGTCCACCTGCCCACCTTTGGTTTACAAAGTGTGCACCACAATCTACAGCCAACTCCTTTACAATTGGACTTGCTTGCCTTTTTGTTCCAACAAAAATTATTGAGCCTGATTTTGCAGCTGAATAAATGAATTCTGCAGCTTCTTTTAGCTTTTCTACTGATTGCGTTACGTCTATAATATGAATGCCTTTCTTCGAATCATAAATGTACTTCTTCATTTTTGGGTTCCACCTTCTAGTCTCGTGACCAAAATGCGCACCTACCTTAAACATATCTTGAACAGTTGGTAAGTCGAAAGCAGGAGCCTTTTCAATCTTTTGTTGTACTTGGGGCTTTGAAGCTTTTGCTTCATCACTAGAAACTTCTTCTTTGTTGTTCTTTTCCATAATTTCCCTTAATAATTAATAAATTAAACTTCCACAAGCTAGCCTTAAGGCAGGGAATGCGCCTGTGTGTTGGTTTGTACAATGATTATAGCAAATGGTATAGGTATTTTTCCAGTTTAAACTGGCAACTTTATAATCTGACGCGCTTTTTTTATATCTTTTACTTTTGGATAGTCAGGATGTGCCCAAAATTTACCGTACTTACCGCTTCTAAGCAAATAGTCCCTCCCATCATCAGTTTTGGGAATTTCTCCAAATACTTTTTTTAACTTACTCTTTTTAATTTGAAGGGGCTTTGCATCTTTTACTTTTGGATAATCTGGGTGTGCCCAAAAAAAGCCGAACCTACCTCGTTTAAGAAGGTAATCTCTTCCATCATCTGTTTTGGGAGCATTGTCATAAAAACTTGCTATTGAATCTAAAATCTCTTTCTCTTCTTCTGCAGACCTTTCCTCAATACTTCGCATACCTTTACACTCTGGGAATCTTTTGCAACTGTAAAACCTTCCAAACCTGCCTAGCTTTATTAGCATTGGAGATTCGCATTCTGGGCATTTAATTTCCCCAGGAGCATTACCAATAAATGTGAATTCATCACGTTTGATACCACTTTCATTTGTGTGAACCTCTTTTTCAAAAGGTACAAAAAAGTCTGTGAGCATTTTTTTCCAATCTAACTTTCCAAGAGCAATATCATCCAAATCATTTTCCATATTGGATGTAAACTTATAATCAACAATATTTTGAAAGTATTTACGCAACAAAGAAGTAACAGCATTACCGGTATCCGTTGGCATAAGGTACTTACCATCCTTTACAACATATTTACGTGAAAGTATTGTTGAAATAATACTTGAATACGTTGAGGGTCTGCCTATCTCCAGCTCTTCAAGTTTTTTTATTAAAGTAGCTTCAGAGTATCTTGCAACTGGCCTTGTAAAATGCTGCTCTGCACTTAATATATTTATTCCTAAAACCTGTCCTTCTACTAGCTTTGGCAAAACGGTCTCAGCAGGTTTTTCAGTTTTAAGCTTTAAATACCCATCAAAAAGTATTCTTGTACCAGTAATTTTAAATTCATATCCATTATCTGTTAAAGCTATTATTGACGCCGACTCTATCTTTGCTGGTGCCATTTGCGAAGCAATCGCTCTGTTTCTAATGAGCTTATATATCTTAGACATATCCGCATCAAAGGCCTTGTTATCAATAGTCTCAACCTTTACAGGCCTTATACATTCGTGGGCTTCTTGGGAGTTTTTGCTCTTGCTTTTAAAGTAATTGACTTTTTCGCTTAAATATTTATCCGAGTAACTTTTTTTAATGAATTTGCGGGTCAATTCAATTGCCTCTTGTGACATAGCTACCGAATCTGTTCGCATGTAGGTGATAAACCCTTTTTCATAAAGTTTTTGTGCAGCTGACATAGTACGTTTTGCTGTAAAGCCATAGAGATTAATTGCAGCTTGCTGCAAAGTACTTGTCACAAAAGGCGGTTTTGTATACCTAGCAGACTGTTTTGTTTCTAAAGACAAAATCTTAAGACTTTGCCCTTTTAAATTATCTAAAGCATCCTGTGCTTGTTTTTTAGACGAAATCTTAATTTGCTTACCATCTTTCTTAAACAATTCAAATCTAACAAGACTAGAATCAGTTGAATCTTCAACGGTTTCCTCATTAGTATTTTCATGCATAACAACTTTTGTGTTTGCTTTTGGGGCTAAGTCCGTTAATGCACCTAAGGTCCAATACTCCTCGGGTTTAAATTTATTGCGCTCCTCTTCCCTTTCGACAATTAAACGCAGTGCAACAGATTGAACTCTCCCGGCTGACAAGCCAAAACTAATTTTTTTCCATAAAACGGGTGATAAGGTGTATCCTACGAGTCTATCGAGAAATCTTCTAGCCTGCTGAGCATTCACTAGATTCATATCAATATCTCTTGGGTTTTGCAATGCTTCTTCTATAGCCTTTTGGCTTATTTCGCTAAATGTAATTCGTTTTATTGGTTTCTTACCCTTAGGTCTTCCTCCTTCGGTAACAGCACCAAGTCTTACTGCTACATGCCAGCCAATTGCTTCCCCTTCTCTATCCAGGTCCACAGCTAATATTAGCTCGTCTGACTTAGCAAAAGCACTTTTTAATGCCGAAAGCGATTTTTTATTAGTAACAACATATGAAGGCTTGAATCCAGATGCCACATCAATCCCAATTTTTGATTTTGGCAAATCGACAACATGGCCCTTTGAGGCCATTACCTCATACCCACTACCAAGGTACTTCTTAATAGTCTTTGTTTTAGACGGAGATTCAACGATAACTAGTTTCATACTACTATTAGGCTAATTTATATCTGCCCGCAATATCTTTATTAACTAACTTGTTTAATTCTAGCACGCTACAAACACTTAGTATCTTGTACAAGCTTAAATTTGTCAAACTTTGCATTTCATCTACAAACATTGGCCCTGTTTCTAGTAACCTGCATACAATTGATTGATCTTCGGTGAGAAAATCGTAGTTACTTTTTGGTTTTTCTGAATTTTCATGAAATGTTTGTCCAAAAAGCTGATGTGGGTGAATAAGTGGCTTTGCAATGCTATCCATTATCAATTGATTACATCCTTTCGAGGATTCACGGTTAAAATCGCCAGGCACTGCGTAGACTTCTCGATTATAATCAAAAGCAAGCTTTGCAGTTATTGATGCACCGCTTTTTAAACCAGCCTCGATAACTACAGTATTTAGACTTAGTCCTGCTATTATTCGATTTCTTGAAGCAAACATACCTGGAAAGATTTTAGTACCTGGAATGTACTCAGAAAAAACAAGTCCATCATTTTCAATAATCTGTTTATGTATTTTATAATTAGCCATTGGGTTTGCAATATGGGGAGAACCTGCAAGCACAGCAATAGTTTTACCTCCGTTATCTAAAGCTACTGAGTGGGCAAGGGCATCAACACCCATTGCCATACCACTAACTATTACAGTGCTTGACCTAACCCACGATTCTCCAAAATACCTTACGGCTCTTTCACCATAATCAGTGTTTCTTCTTGTACCAACTATTGATACAGTACGACTGTTATTGGCAATATTAATATTACCTTTATAAAACAACACTGGTGGTGGGTCTGGTATTTCTTTTAAAAGCCTGGGGTAGCTCTTATTAAGATAAGAAATTAGCTTTATACCTTTTTTACTTAGGTTGACGTAAAACCTTTTGTCTTCGAAGGCAAGTAGCGATTTTTGTACCTTACTTTCAAAAACTAAATAGTCAATAAGCTTTTGCGGATCGTCAAAATTATCTTCAGCTAATAACGATTTAATCGTAACTGGTCCGAATCCTTTTATTCGAGATAAATTTAGAATTATGTTGTCTATTTCATTATTGTTACTCATTAAATACTTGTTAAAAACTCTACTAAAAGAGGTGAAAGATAGTAACCACCTCCACCAAAACGCTGAAAAAATGTAAAAGCGTAAGTTTGACCATCTTTATCAAATAAACCAACTAACCAGCTGTGGACCCTTTCGACTGCCGGGCCGCCTTCGGGATAAATCGGGACCTCGACTGTTTCTGCAGAGCCAGTTTTTACTCGTAAGTTATAAGGTAAATATCTGAAAAAGTAACTTAGAGGACTCCTGTAACTATGTGCAGCTTCATACATACCTTCTATTATTAAATCTCGAGTGGTTTGACTCATAGGAATCTTACTTATAACTTCAGGGGAATACTGGTAGTCTAGTTCACCATAATAATTTCTAATCTTCTCAACAATCTGTGGCTTAATATAGCTACCACTATTATGAATCGCTGCAATCGCAAGCATCATGTGCATTGGAGTAATGGTTGTTGCTCCCTGGCCAATTGCTGAGTTGCAGTAATCTCCATCAAACATTTGCCCCGACTTACCGGGAAAACCTGGAAGATCCACAAAGCTAGGGGTATTTTGACCGACAGGATTTATAGACACGTTATCCAACTTAAATATATTAGCTACTTCACCTGCCGGCCTTACGCCTGGCTGCTTTGAGTACTCAAGGATATAGTTACAAAAATAAAGGTTACTTGAAACTGTTAGAGCGTTAACCAGGTTTAGTGTTCCATAAAAGTTACGGTTATACTCGCAAAAATTATAACCTCCTAAATCTATACAACTGTTTGAGTAAAAAGTACTGCTGGGGTCAACGGTCCCGCCTTCTAACAAGATATACGATGTAATTAACTTGAATATTGATCCTGGAGTAAAAGATGTGCTAGCGACTTTATCTATCATGGGTAGGTTTCTATCATTTATCAAAGACTGATACTCTTCAGTACTTATTCCTGTTAATAGCAAATTTGTGTCAAAACCAGGATACGAAACCATAGCCTTGATTTGGCCACTAGATACATTCATTATTACCCCCGCACCTCCGGCAGCCCCCATAAGCCAATTATACTTTGCCATAAGGTCGTACAATCTATGCTGCCAATACGCATCTAGTGTCAAGTAAACAGTAGAACCAGGAGTACTATCTAAAATGACCTGCTTTTCTCCAAATTTTTCTGTCAAACCCTTTACCCCCCTTAATTCATTTTCATACACTTTTTCAATCCCATACTTCCCCAAATAGTCCTGAGGTGAATAATAATCGTTTAGGTCAGATTCTTCAGTTTTTCCAACGTAGCCAATAGTATGAGCGAAAACTTCAGGTAGGCTATATACTCTTTTAAAGTATGATTCAAGTTGCAAACTTTTATCATTAATAAAGATTTTACTTGCCATGTCTGCCTCTGCTTCAGTCATACCTTCAAGCAAAATGGCCCGCTCACCGTCAGGGCTAAAGTTAGCTAACTTGTACACAAGTTCTGGAAGCTCTTCGTTTATTCTTACTAGCAAAGAGTCAAAGTAGTCCTTTAACCCTGCGTTTTTATTTACAACAAGATCAAAAACCTTTTCCGAATAGGCAAGCCTTTGACCATCTGCAGAAACTATAGAACCCCTACTTGGACTTTCAGATTTTGTTTTCGTTAAAGACAATATCGATTCTTGATAATATTTGGCTCCATTTATTACAGAAACATCAAAACCTCTTACAATAAACCCAAGCAATACAAATAAGAATATAAATCTAACCAAAAGCTGTTTATGCATTAATAGTTTAAGTTTCATTGATTTACTAAACTAGTATATTATAACAACAACGTGTCTTTTATCTCAAACTTTTCTAATGCTTTTTCTGACTTAATTAGGTTAGCTGCCCCAATTACAGATGCAAATTGCGGACTTTTGAAAATTGTTATTTTTGTTTTAATAATAGAAGTAAGCAATTTCTCCATTTTAGCTATTTCAACAAATCCTCCTACAAACAGCCATCCGCTTTTTAAAACTTTATATTGAATTTCTTTAGGCACTGAAGACAAAGCAAGTCTAATGCTTTTATTAAAGTCTTCAAAATACATTTTAAGCTGGAGTTCTAATTCGGAAGAAGCTATTTTCATAGCAACAGAAGTTTTTTTTCTAATATCTATTCCAGCAAATTCAACCTCCATTTGTCTGCGATGCGTTTTATTAGCCAGTTCTTTAAACATTTTAATACCCTCAGACTCTTCAATGATAACTGAGTACTTTTGCTTTAAGTATTGAGCAATATACTTTGCAAAATGTGCCAGCCCAAAATCTATTGCGCAATGGTAAAAAATCTGTAAAGAATCTCTAATTATTATCTCAGATTTAAAATCACCTAGCGAACAAACTGCAGAAAAACCTTCGCTAACGAATGAAGAAGCAATCCCTTCGTAAAAAACCTTACATGACATAGCTCCAATCTGTTCTACAATATCTCTATATGCCGCTATTTGAACCTCAGGTATTCCATAATGAACAATTATATACAACCTTGGTGACAAAAAGTGCTTGGTAATAAAAGAAGATTTTTTTCTGGCACTATGGATTATTTCGTTAAACATATCGAGTGCCTGGTTAAAATCGCTAATTTCTCCTTTGTGTATTGGGAAGTACTTTATACCATCAATCTCAATACTACTTTCTAATATTTCTTTGATTTGCGTTGAGGGTATATAAAGCTTTGTATACCGTGAACCACAATCAATAAACACTTCATTACTAAGCGATTGAATTAATGACTTAATCATTGGGACATTATATAAGTAAGTAAGCTGAAACTGGGAGTCGAACCCAGGACCTCACCCTTACCATGGGTGCGCTCTAGCCAACTGAGCTATTTCAGCATTTGAAATCCGAGGAGAAGGATTTGAACCTCCGTAGCCCTGTGGGCGCCTGATTTACAGTCAGGTGCAATTGACCGCTCTGCCATCCTCGGTTAATTATCAAAGCCGCCTGAGGGACTCGAACCCTCGACCCATTGTTTACAAAACAATTGCTCTACCAGCTGAGCTAAAGCGGCCTATAATAAAAGTGTACTCTTTCGTGCTTGAAGTATAACAAAAGCAAGCTTTCCTTTGCAAAAAAATCAATTTTGATTTAAAATCTAACGCTAATACATAAAACTATGTCAAGAATTTGCGAAATAACAGGAAGAAAAACTGCCACAGGGCATAATAGAAAACACCGCAGAGGTAAAGCTGGAGGTGTAAGTGGACCATGGTCTCGAAAAGCTACAGCTACTAAAAGAACCTGGAAACCAAACCTCCGCAAAATTAAAGTCACTGTAGACGGTAAACCCCAGCGTATCAAAGTAAGCATGAAAGCTTACAAAAGACTTCGCAAAGAAGCCCAGATTGTAGCATAATAAGCTATGATTTTTTACAGCCGAAACATTACTTTAGAAGCACTTAAGTCTAATACTGCTAAGGTTAAGCGTGTCATTTTCGAACACAAAATCAACGATTCTCCTAAAATAATAGAGATTAAAGAAATTTCAAAGCTGCAAAACATACCAATTGAGTATCTCAACAGATACCAAATAGAGTCATTAGCTAAGAGTTCAGACCACCAAGGCGTTGCAGTCGAAGTGGAACTTCCAGACTATCAATTAAAAAAGCTTTTAGCAATAACAAAACCAAATTCGGCGTTTATTTATATATCTACTGCTACATACGAACAAAACATTGGAGCAATAGTAAGATCAGCTGAAGCTGCTGGATTTTCCGGTGTTATTATTCCAAGAAAAGTTAAAATTTCTGGCACGATTGCAAGGACATCTGCCGGAGCTATATTTCATATTCCAGTCATTAAAGAATCAATTTTCAACTCTATAAAGATATTTAAAGAAAACAGTTTTTTAATTGTCGGAATTGAAAGAAATGGCAACAACTACACTAGTACAGACTTAACCGGAAAAATAATGCTTATCATTGGAGGAGAAGATAAATCATTGTCTGAAAATGTCCGTACTAAATGTAATGAAGTAGTTGAAATACCCCAATTTGGAAAAGTAAATTCTTTAAATATGAGTGTTGCAGCAAGTATTGTAATTTACGAAAAAGTTAGACAAGATATTTCTCAACAGCTAACAAATGTTTAAAGGCCAAAACCAAACATGGGCATACTTTCTTGGAATCTTAATTCTTTTTGGTGTGCTGGCGCTAGTTACAAGAGATTTTATGCTCCCAATTTTTACAGGAAGAGCAAAAGTTGTTAGCTATTTACCAACATCAGAAAAAAATGCTGTCACGACAATAAACACTAATCTTGATTACTACGCAGATATTAATACAAATTTTGGCATAATCGTTGTTGATCTTTACGAGAAGCTAGCACCGGTTAATGTCGATTCATTTGTTGAACTTTCTATTGGTGGTTTTTATAATCAAACACTTTTTCACAGATACTTTAAAGGAGTACTTATACAAGGAGGAGATCCATACACTAAAGTACAGGACCAATCTAACTGGGGAAAAGGTGGACCTGGATATGTTGTTGCAGATGAAATAAACGCCCCAATAGCGCAGTATTCACTAGTAATGGCAAATGCGGGTAAAGATACAAATGGTTCACAGTTTTTTATTGTCTTAGGAAATCCAGAAACTGAAGCAGTAAAAAAGCTACAAGGAAAGTTTACCGTGATTGGCTATGCATTTAATGCTGCCGATTTTAATAAAGCCATCGAATCAATACCAATCAATGAAGATAATCAAAATATTCCAACTCCCTTGACACCAATTATAATTCAGAGTATAAGGGTTTATACCCTTTAATTACTAAGTTAGTAAGTGACAAAACCTGTTAAACTTTTTCTTGCATTACTTTGCCTAGCCTTTATAGTAGGGTTTATCTTAAACTTTGCAGCCTACTCTCTTTCTTCTAGCGAACTTCGTTTTTCTCAAGACCAGCCTACAAATGTAGATTTTAGTAAAAACATTATTTATATTTCTGGGGCAATAAAGAATCCAGGAGTTTATTCAGTAGATCCTGGAACAAGACTTGCAGACTTAATAAGGACTGCAGGAGGATTTGACGAAGATGTCGATAAAGAATTTATAGATACCAAACTTAACTTAGCATTATCATTAGCTGATGGGGATCATATTTACATCCCATTTACAAATGAAAGCCTCGATGCAAATAATAAATCATCTGGTCAAGAACCAATAAACATTAATACTGCAAGCCTACAAGAGCTTGACTTGCTTCCTGGTATTGGACCTTCTACTGCCCAAAAAATTATTGATTCAAGGCCTTTTGCTACTGTAGAAGAACTGCTAGAAGTAAAAGGTATTGGATCAGTAACTTTCGATAAACTAAAAGGGTTAGTTACAGTTAATTAACAATGTTTAAAAAATATATAACCCACTTCCAATCTAACACGCTACTTATTACTACTTCTGGTTTCATACTTGGAATAGCCATCTTTAGTAATGGAATATTGGTAACAATGGGGATAATTATGGGTATATTTTTGAGGAAGTTAAAGTTTGTTCTATTTTTAGCTTGTTTGATCATCGGCTTATTATTTGCAAGCTACACATATCATAGTGGTATCAAGCTTAGCTATACCCTTAACCAAAGAGTTGCTGAAATAAAGGTGAATGTGGTTGAACCTCAACAAATTGGGAAATATGGCTCACAATTGGTAGTAAGTTTAGATAATTTATCTGGAAACTTTATACTATTCACCAACAATAAAAACCAGCTTTACTCGGTGAATGATGTTTTGAAAGTGCGAGGCAAGATAGAAAGTATAGAATTTGACACCAAGATAAACCCGGAATATAAGTCATACCTATTTTTTAAGAATGTGCAATATAAAATGAATAATCCTCAAATAACTAAGCTGGAAAATAGTCTAAACTTTGCTTCGATAGGATCAAAAATCAAAAATGAATTTACTTATCTGGTTAACAGGCACCTACCTAGCCAAGCTTCTGCTTTTACTACAGGAATAATTTTTGGAGCAAAAGAAAATTTAGACGATAACTTCGAAGAAACTCTTCGAACAACTGGCACTTCCCACTTAATTTCTGCTTCTGGCTCAAACTTACAGATGGTATACGTTTTTATTATGTCATTCGCAGGTATTATTTCGGTTAAAAGACTAAGAATCTTATCATCAATATTAATAGTTTTTTACCTTGCCATAATTGGAAGTCACGTTTTGCCGGCTCAACGGGCGACAATAATGATACTGTTTATAATAATTGGTCAAACCGCTGGACGAAAAAGCAATTTTGTTAACGCACTAATGCTTTCAATATGTTTCATTTTGCTTCAATATCCATTTTATTATTTAAATATTAGTATGCAGCTTTCAGTTGCAGCTACGGTTGGGATTTTCATCCTTGCAAAACCAATAAATAAATTTTTTGCAAAGATGAAAATCCCAAGAATACTTTCGGAAAACATTAGTGCAAGTCTTGGTGCAACTGTAGCTACACTACCATTCTCTTTAATTTACTTTGGCAACTTATCATCATTAAGCGTAGTACTAAACGCTTTGGTTTTGCCACTAATTGCTCCATTGACTATTTTTAGTCTTATTGGCATTGCTATGGCTATCTTAAATATTAGTCTGCTTAGCTCCTTGGCTTTTGCAGTTTGTTACTTAATATGGAGTATTTTTGAGACACTAGTAATTATTTTTGATTTTTTAGAAAAAAACATTTCGTCGGGTATTAAAATTTCTCTGCTTATTCTTACTTTAGCATTAGTTCTGCTTATAATAGTGTATGAAAATATTTTCAAAGCTAAAAAACACCTTGCCTAGCTTGACCCTGGTGACGTTAGCTATGTTAGCTAACTTTTGGGTTTATATTAACCTTGCCCATACCTTATCTTTAAGAAATAGTAGTGAATTTGAAATCATTTTTCTTGATGTGGGACAAGGTGACAGTATTTTAATTAAAACTGCACAAGGAGGCATAGGCATTATAGATGCAGGTCCCGAGTCAAATATACTTCCAAGTTTATACAATAACCTTAGCTATTTCGAAAGAAAAATTGACTTTTTAATAGCAACACATGCAGACGCAGACCATGTTTCAGGTATTTTAGAAATTCTCGATAGGTTTGAAGTTAAAAATCTTTATCTCCCATTATCTAAGAAAGATACTGAAATATTCGAGGCTATAGTTAATAAAGCTAATCAGTTTAATATCAATTCATACATCTTAAATAAAAATACAGACTTTTATTTTGACGGACTGAACTTTGACATTTTATGGCCTAATGAGTCGACAGCAGGCATTTCTGACATCAATGATGAGTCTTATGCGATAAATATTTCAACAAATAAATTTTCTCTCCTTACCATGGGGGATTTGTCAAATTTATTCGAACTTGAAGCCGCTAAAGCACTTAAAAACAAAGATATAGATGTCTTAAAGGTAAGTCATCATGGCAGCGCAAGCTCAACTGGCATGGACTTATTAGATTTGGTTACCCCTGAGTTGGCAGTTGTATCAGCAGGTAAAAATAATTCTTATGGACACCCCTCTGCAGAAGTACTTGGCAACCTTATGTCAAAGAATATTCAAGTTTTCAGAACAGACCAGCAAGGGGATATTAATATTAGAATTCAAAACAACTGCTATTCAGTTATAGCGCGTTCGGTTGAAACTCTCAGATGCAATTGAATGAGTGTACGCTTTACTTATAGCACCCTTATGCGTATAATTCATGACTATATCAAGGGTATTTTTCTTATTCGTATTATATAATTTAGTATGGCAACAAAAAGAAAGCAAAAAAGAATAGTTTATAGACTTGTTAGAAAAGAAACTGGCGAGCATTATACTCTAAGGTTATCAAGAGAGGCTTATGACAAAATGGCAGAAAAAGAAGTAGTAAAGTACAGCAAAAAGGAAAGAAAACACGTTCCTTTCGCATTAAAGAAAGTTAAATTTGTAAATTAAAATATTTTACGAGCGCTAAGCGAGCGTCGGTTAACTGGTAAACCACTGGTCTCCAAAACCAGGACTCTCAGTTCGATTCTGAGCGCTCGTGTACACAAACCTATAAAAGTATAATGGAATCAATAATTAATCAAATCATTTCAGCAGTTTCGTCGCTAAATCCGATTGCAGTAAACTGGTCAAGTGCTGGAGATGTTGCAGAATATATTTTTAGGGTAATTATTGCAGCAGTAGTAGTAGTTGGCGTTGTAACAGCTTTAACAAACGCACGAGCAATAAGAAGCTTCTTTGTCCGCACGTTTAATGAGCTTAGGAAAGTTGAGTGGCTATCAAGGTCGCGAACATTAAGGCTAACAGCACTTATACTTGTATTAATAATAGCCTCTACCCTACTTTTAATTATTTTTGATCAGACTTTCTTATTTGCAAGAAATTTGCTAATATTCCGAGGTATTTAATCAAGCAGGATGGAAACAACTGAAGAAAAATCACAAACAACTGAAAAAAAATCTAATAAGAATGCAAGATGGTACATTGTTAAGTGTTCTTCTGGTAAAGAAGCAAGGACTGCTGAATTGTTACGTCAAAGGGTTAAAGCAAACGACCTTGAAAATATAATTTCAGAAATAATCGTACCTACTCAAGAAAAAATCGTAATAAAAAAAGGTAAAAAAAGTACGGTTGAAGAAAGAATGCTGCCAGGTTACATTCTAATTGAGATGGAGCCCATAGATGAGGCACTGCACCTTGTAAGAAACACAGATGGAATATCGGGCTTTATTGGTTCAGCCACTGGTGTAAAAAAGCCTACACCTTTGCAAGAAAAAGAAGTAAAAGCTATTCTAGAATTAGCAAAAGTTAAACAAAATCCTACATATCAAACAAAACTTAATGTTGGAGATGCAATAAAGGTTGCAGATCCAAATCATGCGTTTAATGAGTTTGTTGGAAGTGTACAAGAAATAAATGATAGTAAAGGACAAGTTACTGTTTTGCTTTCAATATTTGGAAGAGAAACACCAGTTCATCTAGACTTTTTACAAGTTACAAAAATATAGTTAATGGCAAAAGAGATTACAAACAAAATCAAGCTTGTTATCCCTGCAGGGAAAGCTAATCCTGCACCACCTGTAGGTCCAATTTTAGGACAAAACGGTATTCCAATTAACGAGTTTGTACAGGAGTTTAATGGCAAAACTGCTGAAATGGGAAATGTAGAAGTTCCCGTTGAAGTAACTGTTTTTAAAGACAGAAGTTTTAAGCTAAAAATTTTCCAACCTACTGTAGCAAGTATGTTAAAAAACAAGCTCAAGTTCCAGAAAGGTTCAGGAACACCAAACAAAGATAAAGTAGGGAAAGTAAAAAAATCCGATCTTGTAGACATCGCTGAAAAAAAGCTACCCGATTTGAATACTAAAGACATCAAATCTGCAACTAATGTAGTAGCAGGAGTTGCTAAAAGCCTTGGCATAGAGGTTACCGATTAAATTATTTTTTACGCAGGAGAAGCAAAAACTTCGTTTGAACTGTGAATCAAAATGAATAAAAAACAAAAGCAAGAGTGGCAGCAAACCTTTAAACTAGATGAACTAAAAAGTATAGAAGATGCATGTAAAATCATTCCTGAAGTTTCATCTACTAAATTTGTTTCTAGTGTTGATTTAGACATTACACTTAATTTAAAAGAAAAACAGAAAAAAGAAAGCATTCGCGGAAGCTTTGACCTGCCAAATCAGCTTGGTGGCGACAAGAAGGTTGTTGTTTTATGTGACGAAAAAGATGCAAAAACCGCTTTGGCTGCAGGTGCTTCGGCCGCTGGCCTAGAAAGCCTAAAAGGAGAGTTACTTCAAAATAAAGTTGAATTTGATGTAATCTTAGCCACACCCGCTGTTATGGCAAAGATTGTTGATTTAGGTAGGGTTCTTGGTCCAAAAGGTCTTATGCCAAACCCAAAAAATGGTACAGTGGTTACAGATGTAAAAAAAGGAGTTGAGTCATTCAAGGCTGGAAAAACAAGCTTTAAAATGAACGAAGGGGTAATTAGAGGCAAAGTAGCAAAAGCAAATATGGATCCAGAAAAAATTGCTGAAAATGTTATTGCATACTTAAAAGCAGTTTTCACAGACGCTAAAAAGTTTGCTGGTAATCCTTTTAAGAGGGTCGTACTCTCTTCTACTATGGGGCCTAGTATAAAACTTGATGTTAATGATATAATCAAGAGAATAGATTAGTAATTGAAGTGGTCATTGAAAGCAAGTAGCTCTAAATTTGAGCATAAATCTAGCTGAGACATACTTAATACGAAAATATAGTATTTGTTAAGTATTTGCTCTCACTGGTTGAGAGCATTTTTATTTTTATGGCAAAAACCAAAAGTCAAAAAAGCAAAATATTAGAGAAGTATTCAAAGAAAATTGGCGAAGCTAAAGGTGTTTTAATAGTAAAGGCACAGGGTTTAACCCCAAACGAGGTAAACAGCTTTAGGAAAAATCTTTATGATGTTGAAGCAAAGTTTAATGTTGTAAAAAATACTCTTTTCAAGCTTGCTCTTAAAGATCAAAACTTAGAAGAAGAGCCTTCATTGAATTCTGGTAACCATGCTGTCCTTTTTACTAAAGAGGATATTGTAACACCTGCAAAAAATCTTAAAGAGTTTATTAAGACAGCTGTTGGTAAAAATGCAAAAGGTGAAGAGTATGAAAAAATTCAAATTGTGGGCGGATACCTTGATGGTAAGAAGATGACCCTAACCCAGGTTATAGACCTTGCAGACACACCTTCAAAACAACAGAGTGTTTCTATGATACTCGGTATCCTAGATATGGCAATCTCTGGTGTGCTCAATGTTATTGAAGATTCGCCTAGGTCTATTGTTTCAATCTTAGATCAGGCTTATCAAAAAAAGTAATAATTTATTTTTTATTTAAAAAAAATGGCAGATGAAGTAAGCAAATCTGTTCAAAAAATTGTAGATGACATCAAGAAATTGACAGTAGTCGAAGCTTTTGAACTAAAAAAAGCCCTTGAGACCGAATTCGATGTCAAGGCAGCAGCCCCAATGGCAATGGCAGCAATGCCTGCAGCAGGAGCTCCAGCAGGCGAAGCAGCTGAGGAAAAGGATGAATTTGATATTATCCTTACAAACGCTGGTGCAAACAAGATTGCTGTAATTAAAGTTGTCAAGGCAATAACTGAACTTGGTCTTAAAGAGTCCAAGGACTTAGTTGATACTCTTCCTAAACCTGTTAAGGAAGGTGTTAAGAAAGAAGATGCCGAAAATATTAAAAAGCAATTGGAAGAAGCTGGTGCAACAGTTGAAGTCAAATAACATAATAATTAATATTTGATCAATATTAAACAAGCCAATGATAAGTTTTCATTGGCTTGTTGTTGTTGTAAACTAATTCATAAAGATTCGTATTAATCTATTATAAAATTGACTATGGAATTTCTATTTAACTTTCTAGACACTACATCAAATCTTTCACTCACAGACTTAAAAGCTCTTGAGCAAATTGTTCTTTTGGTTTTAACAATTCCTTTAGTCACAACTTTAACAGGCATATTAAGGCACATTATTGGATTAAAGACTTTAAGTGTGTACGCGCCAATAGTACTGACTTTTTCTTTTTATCAACTTGGCGGCTTTATTAGCCCTGCTAACGTATTACCTGAGTTTGACTATATTAGAGGTTTAAAACTAGGGTTATCACTTTTCACATTGGTTTACTTTTCAAGCGCAATAATCTACATATTTGTAATGAAGGGGCTTAGGATGCACTATATTCCAAAATCTACAATTGTTCTTGTGGCAGTATCAATTGTTTCTATAACGGCGATTATTCTTGGAGTGCTTGTATTCAATACAACTTCACTTGTTTACCTGGATATATTTTCATTAGTTATGATTATTACGCTTTCGGACACAGTAATTTCTATTCTTGCAAGGAAGGACTTTATACAAACCACCTTAATAGCATTACAAACACTTATTATTGCCCTTATCTCTTACACAATAATCTCTCTTGATGCTACAAGGCAAATAGTAATTCAATACGGTCCTATTTTGATTTTACTGATTCTTTTAATTAATCTTTATGTTGGGCGTTTTGTTGGTTTAAGGCTTACAGAGTACTGGAGATTTAGAAAACTATTAACCCAGGAAACCTATGCTAGGAAGAAAAATTCTCAAAAATAGTCGAAGGGTGCTTGGGCTAAATGAAAGATCTTTAGAATTTATTATGCCCTTAAATCATCGGAAGGCTGTCCAAATTGCGGATGATAAAGTTTTAACTAAAGAGGTATTAAGTGCAAGCGGTATTCCCGTGCCTAATACTATTGCTATACTTAGTGGTAGAGCTGATCTCGAACTTTTAGACTTCTCTGCTCTTCCTAAATCTTTTGTTATTAAACCTGTTCAAGGTGTAAGAGGCGGAGGGGTTGAAATATTTTATAATCGCGATAAAGAAGGTAACTTTATTAAAGGAGATAGGTCTAAAATTTCTCAAGATGGAATTAAATCGCTTTGCCGTGATATTTTAGATGGGCAGTATTCTCTGCACAATGAACCAGACAGGGTTTTAATTGAAGAAAGAGTCAAGCCTCATAAGGCCTTTAGATACTATACGTACAAAGGTGCTCCCGATGTACGCGTAATTGTCTATAACAACATACCAATAATGTCTTACGTTCGTTTACCCACCGAAGAATCAAATGGGAAAGCTAACCTTGACAAAGGTGCTATTGGTGCGGGTATTGATATGGCTGTAGGTAAAACAACATACGCAATTGTTGGTAAATCACAACCTATTGAATATGTGCCTGTTTCTAAGCTACCACTTTCAGGATTAAAGATACCTTTTTGGGACAAAATACTCCACTATGCCGTGGAAGCTAGTAAGGTTACTGGTCTTGGGTTTGGCGCTATGGACTTTTTAATAGATCGAGAAAATGGTCCACTTATTGTAGAAATTAATGCAAGACCAGGGTTGTCAATTCAACTTGCCAATGAAGATGGACTAAGACGAAGGCTTAAAAAAGCTTCTGAGATAACTGTTAAAAGTACTGAAAAAGGAGTGCGTTTAGCAAAGGATCTTTTTGGAGGTGAGATCGAGCAAAGCGTAGAAGATTTAACAGGTAAAGATGTAATTGGAATTTATGAAACAATTAAAGTTATTGGTATTAACGAAAAAGAGCAGTTAGCAAAAGCTAAAATTGATACAGGAGCTGATAGTACTTCAATTGATACTAATATTGCCGAAAGACTTGGCTATGGTGAGCTTTTAGCAAAGTTTGGTAAAAAGTCTTTTCCACAAGATATCTCGGCTAAAGAGGGTCTTGCCTTAGCAAGAACCCTTGAAGCCGAACTCAAGCCTTTATACCCCTATCTAAACAGTGTTAACCTTGTGCGTTCGAGCCACGGCTCAAGCTTAAGGCCGCTTGTTGAAATAACTTTGCAAATTGCAGATACAAGGTTTGAAACTAAAGCAACTATTTATGACAGAGAGAACTTAAAGTATCCTGTTATTATTGGCAGAAAGTCACTTTCTAAGTTTTTAGTTGATCCAGGGAAATAGGCTTATTAAGCCATGGAACTCAAATATTTGTGAAACTCAGATAAAACAGAAAGGTCGTGCCTTATTGCAGGTGAAGGGTTAACTTCAAAAATGTAGTATTTATTATCTAGTTCAGAAATAACGGCATCAACCCCAGCAACATCTCTAAGGAAGATTTTTGCAGCTTTAACTGATAAGGCTGAAAGCTCTTCATAATCTTCAATATTAAGGTATTCAACTTTTGCTCCTAAAAAAACATTGTTCTTATACTCTTCTTTTGATAAATCTCTAGTTCGTTTTTTTATGTATTTAACTTCATCTCCCATTACCACAAGCCTAAAATCATACGTGTTAGGTATAAATTCTTGCACTATATAATTCATTTCCAAAGCCTTTTTATAAAAACTTTCTAATTCGCCAGCATTATGAATTAAGTAATTGTTTTTCCCCTCTTTAGCATCTGTAGCCTTTACTACAAACTTTTCACCAAGCTGAGACTTTAATTCCGAATAGCTCCATTTTGTGAACTTAAACAAAGTTTTAGGCACATTAATATTATTTAATGCAAGCACAGCCATTTGGTACAACTTATGGTTATCCAATACTTGCAGTAAGCTTCTGTCAATAACCTTGATTCTTTTAAACTTTGCAAAGTACGCTACAGTTTGAGCAATTTCAAGGAATTTGAAATAGTTTTTAAAATAAATAAGATCAAAGTCCTCAATATTATGATCACCTATAGTTATATTTACTGAATGATTTTCGATTTTAACCGCAACATCTTTAAAATAAGAAAATGTGTACGAAACCTCCGGATCATAGGAATTTAGCATTTCAAACATCTGGGTATGATGATGTGCCTCTTGAACTATAAAAATTAAAACTTTTTTCATCTTCTTACAATCCTTTAACTACACTTAACATTGGCTCATCTACAGTGTAGCAAGGTATCCCGAGGGACTTAGTAAAATAAATATCTAAATTGTATAACAAAGATGTACCCCCGGTAAGTGCTATGCCTATGTCAGATAATCTTGAAACCAAGCTTGAAGGAGAATTAGCTAACATCTTTCTTATCTTGTCTAAGATAGGCTCAAAAACCTCTCTTATTCCTTTGTATACATCATTTGTACAAACTTCAACGGTTCGGAGTATACCTTCATCAGAATCAAATCCCGAAATACTTATGCAGCGATTCGCTTCATCTTTTAATACCGAAGCTACCGATACCTTTACCTGCTCTGCCGTTTTTTCGCTAATATTTATACCAAACTTCTCAAATGCTACAGAGATAATAGATTCATTGATTGATTCCCCGCAACCTTTATGCGAAAAAGAACTTACAACGCCTCCAGAAGAAAGCAATGCGGCTTCACATGTACCTGCACCTAAATCAACTATCATACTTGCCTCGGATTTTTCTACAGGTAAACTAACACCGCTAGCGGCTGCTAATGCCCTTGGAACAAGGGTGAGCCTACTTATTCCATAGCTTTCGAAAGCACGAACTAACGCTCTTTCTTCAACCGAAGACAAGTCAAAAGGTGTTGATACGCAAATGTTTGGTTTTAATCCTCTATTTCGAGCTTTGGTGGAGCTCAGGAATGATTCTAAAAGCATTCTTGTTAACTGTGAGTTAGCAACACACCCGTTTTTTAACGGCTTTTTAGCAATAATTCCCCTCGGTTCTCTTCCCAGAAGTTTTTTTGCAGCTTTTCCGACCGCCAACACGTGAGGCTTGGGATTAGTTCTAAGTGCAACAACAGTAGGCTCATTTAGAATAATGTTACCTAATTCATCGGCGATTCTAGTATTAGCTGTTCCCAAGTCAATATAAAGTGTTTTCCTAAAGTTCATATACTTTAATTTTACGCCTAGTCATAAACCTTATAGACAAAAGGTCTAAACGATTATATTACTAAGCTTTTTAATCTTTTTTGGTTATATCCTGCCTTATATCTTCCCACTCCTTATCATAAAGAAGTTTTTCTATAGCAAGATCATAATCAACAATTTCAGATTCTTTGAACCACACTTTTATTTCTCTTTCAGCTTCTGAAGTATTGCCTGAAGCGTGGATCAAATTTCTTGTTATTCTATCTGCTTCATCTGCAAGTATATATGAGTCTATTGAAAAATCTGCACGTATTGTACCAACATCTGCCTGCAAAGGGTTTCCGCTTCCAACTAGCTTTCTTACATGAGCAATTGCATGAGCGCCTTCAACTACAAAAGCTACTATTGGTCCCGCCTGCAAATATCTAAAAAGTTTTGACTGTGTTTTTTCAGCTAATTTTATAGGATCATCTTTAATAACAATACCTCTTTCAGCATAAGCTTCAATTGTTCTTTTACCATTTCCTATCTTTTCTTCTTCTGACCAATAATAGTGTGCCTCGGCTTGTTTAGCTGTAGGCCAAACCATTTTCATTGCAACAAGTTTTAACCCTTTTCTTTCGAAGCGTGATATTATTTCACCTACCAATCCTCTTTGAACTCCATCTGGCTTTACAAGAACTAAAGATCTCTCATAGTTTTTTGAGTCGTGATGCATAAAGCTAAAATTTAACAAATAATTTCCAGGATTTTACACTATACCTGCCCTAACTAAAATAGATTTAGCAATATCCTGCCCAGCTCTTGAAGGTGGCGTTATTAAATTTGAAATTGAGCCAAGTAAATATAAGTGCTCATGCATTGTGATGTTTAAAGATCCTTCTGAATCTTGAATATTTAGCAATCCTTTTAATAGTTGTCCAATTGGAACATTCCAACTTACATCTGTGTCAATGCCTATTAATGTAATTGTGTCAAATGCTTTATAACTTCTAGGCATAAGGCATAAGGCATATCGGTGCTCTTCTAAGATTTCACCTTTTTCATTTACAAGCTGGCCCATTACCACTAATGGGTTATTGGCATATTCTCTCATTGCTGAAATGTCACCATTAAGCTTCTGGTTTTTATAATTATATTTAGGTATTTGAGCTACCGCTTCTTGAATATTTGTTGATTGTATTGGCTGCTCGTTCAAATTAAAGTATTAACTCTTTGATTTAAGGAGTGTATCATTTCTAAATGGAATTAGGAAATATAATAAAACTTATAACAAAAAAGCCTTTTACTTTTTTAGCAACAATACTTACTTGCTTTGTAATATTATCTACTTCGGCTTTATCAATTATAAGTGATGGTTGGAAGCCAATTAAGTCCGATGGTATTGGTTACCATGCTTATCTGCCATCAGTAATTATTTATAGGAATTTTGGTTTGAAAGAAGTAGTAATGGAACAAAAGGGTACAGAACTTGAAGACAGTGAAAACTGGTATGGAATTGCTTTAAATACAAATACCGGTAAATATTCGAATCAATTTCCAATAGGTACTGCCCTACTTTCGATGCCGTTTTTTATAACAGCCGATATTGCTACTCAAATAACTGGAGGGGTTAGAGATGGATTTTCTTTTTACTATCAGGTTTTTAATATAATTTCTGCACTTTTTTATTTATTACTTGGTAATTATTTTCTTTTCAAACTTTTAAACAAGAAGTTTTCTACTGCAATTAGTTTATTAAGTCTAATTATAATAAACTTTGGTACGAATTTGATACATTACGCTACCTATGACCCTTCATTTAGTCATGTTTATGCTTTCTCCCTTTTTGCCTTGTTACTTTTCTTTTCCGAAAAATTTAGTCACAAAAAAAGCTTTAAAAGAGCTGTATTAATAGGCTTCATATTGGGGCTTATAGTTCTTGTTCGGCAAATTAACGTAATAATGCTTATTGTAATTGTACCCGCAATTATAAATATTAAAAGACCATTACAATCTATAAAACAAAACCTGCCATATTTAATTACTTTAATAGTTACAGTACTTTTGGTATTCTTACCGCAAATGCTTTACTGGAAGCATACTTCAGATAATTTCTTAGTATTTTCTTATGTCGGTAGCTATTTTAATTTATTTCAGCCTGAAGTTTTAAACGTTCTTTTTAGTGTCAGGAAAGGATTAATATTTTGGACTCCAGTTATAATTTTTGCGTTTCTAGGATTTATCATAATGCACAAGGCTAAAGACAAAAGGACCTTATGTTATTTTTCTGTAATTATGTTGCAGATTTATATCGTGGCTAGCTGGTGGGCTTGGTTTTACGGTTACAGCTATGGGCATAGAGGTTTTGTCGAATACTTTGCTATGCTTGCTATACCCCTTGCCTATTTTATTCAATATGCACTTAAAAACAAAAAAAAACTTCTTTACAAAGCTGCTTTTTTATTAATAATTTTTTTCTCGTTCCTGTCATTATTTCAAATGCAGCAATACTGGAGAGGAATTATTGATGGAGATGGAACTACTCTGGAAAGATATCAGCAGATTTTTCTTAGACCTTGTATAGACACTAACTTAGAGATTTTAAGGTGTGATTAATCACTCCAGCCTAAAAAATCAGATTCAAAAGCCTTAGCCGGTAGTGATTCAATATACTCTTTGGTTAAAGGCTTTGATTTAACTAACTTACGATACTCAAAATACATTTTCGCAACATAAGAAGATTTAAGACCTGCCCTTTCTTCGGTACTAAAGTAAGAAAGACATTTTTCAATTTCTTTACTCCATTTATTCATTACGTATAGGCCATTAAAATGCTTTATACGTTCTTTATATTCATTGTTTTTCTTAAGCCTGTTAATACTCATGTTTACAAAGTGAAAGACATACGACTTATTCGTTGCACCTACCTTGCCAAACTTCCTCAAATACATCGCAAGGTCAAAATCATCCCAGTAACCATGTACAATATTTTTATCTAAAATATAGCCTAAGTCTTTAAAGTATTTGCTTCTAAAAATATTACAAAAACCACCTGGGAACAAATAAAAGGCTCTGTCTTCAACTGCGTGAAAACCACTTTTAATTGGAGCAGATGGTGGGTTTAACATTGACTGAAGTTTTGCAAGTTCCCAAGCTAACCAAGGCCATATTTTTGACAAATACTTTTTGCCCAAAGCCCAAATTTTTGAATCTGGATAAAATTGGTTGCTGTCTGGAGATACTTGCACTACACTCTCATCTTCATCTAAAGGCTTGTTGAGTTCTACCAACCAGTTTTTAGTAACAATTGCGTCACTATTTAGTAAGCAAATCCTTTGATACTGCATGGCTTCTTTATATGCTGAATTTACACCACCAACAAACCCTAAGTTTTCGTTATTAACTATTTGAGTTATAGTCTCCGGGTACTTTTGAATAAAACGTTTTGAAACCTTAAGAGAATTATTATCAGGATTATTATGTACAAGCAAAATGTGAAAATCTTTAGTGTGCATATATACACTTTTTAAACACTGCTTTAAATGCCAGGGGGTTTGATAGTTAACAATAATTATTGCAGTTTTCATTTCCAAAGATTAGCCTAAGCAAGGCAATATGTCCACGAGCGAATGAGAGAAAAATGCCCTAGACAGGAGTCGAACCTATAACCTCTCCCTTAGGACGGGATTGCTCTATCCAATTGAGCTACTAGGGCGTAAAACATTATACCCCAGTATTGATTGTCAATAAAGACATTAAAGAAGAAGAAATAGGTGGAAGGGATAAACTAAAAGCTAAGAACTTTATGGTCTCCAGTAAGGAATGTATGGAGCAGGATCAATAAACGCCCCGTTATATCTTAAGGACAAATGTAAGTGTGTACCTGTACAAAAACCTGTACACCCCATATCCATAATTCTTTGGCCCTGCTGAACAGACTCTCCAACTTGGACATAAATATTTCCATTACCATGCCAGTAAAGCGTTTCAACACCATTACCATGATTTATATGCACTACAAAACCTTCACCACCACTTGACCAGCCAGCTTTTGTTACAGTCCCACCAGCAGCTGCAGAAATAGGACAACCATATCCACCATACAAATCCACACCATTGTGCCAGCTTGAAAACCCCCTTGAGTAACCATAACCTGCACATTGGTATAGAGGGTCAATAAATCCCACACCTGCGAAGTAAGCTTCACCAGGACCCGGAATAGGAATATTACTAAATACCGGTCCAAAATAAGTTGCTGTAGGAATTGGTGGTGGTGGTGGATTTTTAGCACCATCTGGCACTAAAAGATACGAGTTTGGTACAAGTTCGTAGTTAGGAGATTTAAGCCTGTTTATTTCTACTACATCTAATCTACTACCGGCTGTAAGCGTTGACATAATGCCATCGAGAGTGTCACCTTCGCTCACCTTTATCAACAATCCGTTAATTTCAGGGATTCTTAAAACTGTTCCTGCTGAAGGATTATCGTCGTAATAGTTTATTTTATCAAGATTAGAAAGCTTTATACTTTCTTTAGTAACTCCAAAAGAAGCAGCTATTGCATCATATGTATCACCTGACTGTACTGTATATTCAAATATTCTAAATCCCGAAATACTTGAAGCTTGTAAAATACTTTCGATACTCCCACCCTGCTCTAGCAAGTCGAAATCGCCAACTACCTGCTGCCCTGACGACAAAACATTCGCCTGTGTTTCACTTAAAAATAACCTGCTAGTAAACCCAGAAAAGAAGATAGCAGCAGTGATTATAAGAACTGAAAAGTGAATAAAGTTTCTATACAACTTGCTGCGACCCCAAAAAAGCCTGCTTACAACTTTATCTTTAAAGCCGATTTTTATTTTACGCTTTGGCCTAAAAGGCTTAAACTCATATTTGGGTGTGTCCATACCAGGTATTATTATACCCTTTTTTACATGCTCTCATGTAAAGTTGCGAGAAATTCCTCATTATTTTTAGTTTTCTTAAGCCTAGAAACAAGCATTTCTGTTGGGTTAGCGTTACTTTCGTTCTTAAGAGTATCTAACATTCTTACTACTCTCCATGTTTGTGCTAAGACCTCAGGCTTTAGAAGTTTATCTTCATTGCGTGTATATGAAGAAGTTACATCAATACTTGGGAAAATTCTTTTTTCTGCAAGTCTCCTATCCATTTTAACTTCCATGTTCCCAGTGCCTTTAAACTCCTCAAAAATAACTTCATCCATTTTACTACCTGTATCTACAAGTGCTGTGGCAACAATAGTTAAACTCCCGCCATTTTCCATATTTCGTGCAGCTCCAAAAAACTTTTTTGGAGGATAAATTGCAATAGGGTCGAAACCTCCCGATAAAGTCCTACCTGAAGGCGGCGCAGTGAGGTTATAAGCCCTTGCAAGCCTTGTTATGCTGTCCATAAGTATTACTACGTCTCTTCCGTATTCTACAAGCCTTTTAGCTCGTTCTACGGCCATCTCAGCAATTTTAGTGTGATTTTCAGGTGGTTCATCAAAATTAGCCGCAATTACTTCACCCTGGACAAACCTTTCGAGGTCTGTAACTTCTTCCGGTCTTTCCCCTACCAAAACAACCATAAGGTGAATTTCAGGATGATTAGTAGCTATACCATGTGCGATATCCTTCAGTAGCCAGGTTTTACCAGCTTTTGGTGGAGCAACAATCATACCTCTTTGGCCCTTACCTATTGGGCAAAGTAGATCTATTATTCTTGTTGAGATAGTATTTTGATCTGTTTCAAGCTTTATTTGATCTTCAGGATAAATGGGTGTTAATTTATTAAAACTTGGTCTTGAAATAGCTTTTTCTGGACTATCGTTATTAATTGCTTCAATTTTTAGTAAACCCAGGTACCTTTCACCTTCTTTAGGAGGCCTTGCCTGACCAGCAATATAATCTCCCTGCCTTAAATTAAATCTTTTAATTTGAGAACTTGATACATACACATCATTTTCGCCAGGTAGCATTGCTAAAGACCTTAAAACTCCATGCGTATCTTTTACAATTTCTAAAAAACCTTCGGCAAAAATATTACCCCCATGTTTAGTTTGAGCAGCTAATATTTCAAGAATTAACTCTTTTTTTTGATAATCAACAGGATTAGAGATTTTTAAATCGGTAGCAACTTTTCTAAGTTCAGCAAGTGTTTTAGCTTCAAGGTCTTTTAAACTGGTTGAGTGTACAACAGAATCTTTTTTAATTTCGTTAGACTTTCTCTCTAAAGTTACACTATCACTTGAAGCATCGTATGCCTTTACATATTGTGGCAAAACTTTTTCTACAGTTTTTTCGATCACTTTGACAGGCTCTTGATTAAGTGGCTCGCCGATTGAGCTAGCTGTTTTAAGTTTACGCGGTGTGGTCTTTCGCTTTTTTGTAATTGCCGTAGCCATATAAATATTGTTTTATGAATAAAAATTAATCTAAATAGTTTTTATGAATTATAGGGATAAGTTGCTATGAATACAGTTCTAATTGACAGGTTAGAGGAAACCAATCAATAAAACAATTATAAATTTTAGATAATAAAAGTCAAGAGTATTGGGAGGACAAAACTTCTTGAAATTGCAAAGCTAATCCTAGAGTCCAGCAAGTTCAACTCAGTAAAAACAGAGATGATGTACGCGAACCAGACTCTGGGATTAACTTGCAATTTTTAAGTTACAAGAATATTATATCCTATATTTTCTTAAAGTCAAGCCCTATAGTTTTTGTTTTACCTGGGCCAACCCCTTAATTGGGCCATGCCGTCATGGATAAGAATACACTGCGCATAATTCGGGTAATGATGAAAAAATTAAGGTGAATAGACTCACTAGCACTTCTCTATTTAAAGTAGAAAATAATAAATCGTAACAATTAGGGAGGCTAAGTGGAGTGTTTACAAAAACCCGAGTTCATCTATTGACTTTATACCATTAAAGCTTTTACCAGTCAGCGAATTCTTTTTCAAGAACTCAGAAGAAGTAACAATTATGTCAGATCTTGATATTTTAGTTATCTCTCTTACGTAGCGAAGCATATATTGCGGGCAATAGACTTGTCCGTTCAAAGTTACTTCTCCCACAAACACAAGGCTTTGATTTATAGGCTTCTTTTTTGCCGCAGAGTAAATTGAAGCAATAACTGCAAGGTCGCTACAAGTATAGTCTTTTACCGAGTAGGCACCCGAAGTTCTTACATATAAATCTTTACTTGCAAGCTTAACAATACCGGCATTTTCTACAATTGCCGCAAGTACCTGTAGTCTACTAATAGAAATACCTTCCGATACTCTCTTTGGAAAAGGGAAAACCGAAGTAGACGAAAGCGATTGAATATCTAAAATTAGCGGCCTGCTTCCCTCAACAATCAACGCCCTTGCTGTTCCTGTCTCCATTTTTTCTGAAGACATCGATAAAAACTGATCCGCATAGTTTATATCTTCAAGACCTGTGCTTTGCATTGTAAATAAACCAACTTCGCCAGCTGAGCCAAAACGGTTTTTTAAAGCTCTTAAAATTCGATATTCATGCTGAGAATGACCTTCCAATTGCAAAACACAATCAACCATATGTTCAAGCACCTTTGGACCAGCAATTTTTCCATCTTTATTTATATGACCAATGAATAGAATAATAAAGCCCTGTGTTTTAGCTAAATATGTAAGCTTGGCAGCACAACTTCTAACTTGGGACACCCCACCAGGCAAAGTACTTAGTGACTCATCAAAAATCGTTTGAATAGAATCGATAATAACAATTTCGGGATTATTTGTTTTAATATTTTTTTCAATTTGACTTAGTGCACCTGTCCCCAAAAACAATAGGTTTTTTTTATCTGCACTGGAAGCAAGCCGTCTGGACCTTATTGCAACTTGCCTAGCTGACTCTTCTGCTGATACGTATAAGATACGCTTGACACTTGATAACTCATGGGCTAATTGCATTAACAGAGTTGACTTGCCCACTCCTGGTTCACCAGATAAAAGTAAAACTTCGTCCTCAACTATACCTCCACCGAGTACCCTGTCTAATTCCTTTAACTTTGTTGAAATACGTCTAGGTTCATCTGCAGTAATTTCAGATAAATTCTTTGCAACTGAATCGCCCTTTGGTATAGCAGATATAAGAAGGCTCTCGTTCGGGGTTAAAGTCTCTTCTACAAAAGTATTCCACTCTCCACATACAGTGCACTTCCCTACCCACTTGGATTCGGAATGGCCACAACTTTGGCAGGTATAAAGAGTTTTTGGCTTTGCCATTTAGTAGTATTATCTTTCAAATACTACCATACTATTTTTCATTTTTACTTGTACTTCAAGTAGATTTTTTCGTTTTGTTGAAATCTTTTGGCTAAGAAGAAACTGGGCAAGTCCATTTTCTATAATATCTTGAACTTTACGCCTAATATTTCGACCACCATACTCTTTGCTGTAACCTTCTTCATTTACATAACTCACCACATCGGCATCTACAGAGATTAGTACACCTTTTGGAATTAACCTGAGTTTAAGATCATCAATGACTTTTTGGCTAATTTTTAAGCAATCTTGCTTATTTAAACCTCTAAATACATCTACAAGATCAATACGGTTTATAAGCTCTGGTCGTAAAGTCTCACGAAGTTTTTCAATAATTCTATCTTTCATCTCTTTGTAAGCAGAATCGATTTCGGATTTGTCTTCCCCTTCTTCAGATTCGAAATCAATATCAAATCCAAGCCTGTGATCATTTGAAACTTCGCTTGCCCCTATGTTTGAGGTCATAATAACAATAGTATTTGACATGTCTACTCTTTTGCCTTTTGCATCTGTTAAATGACCTTCTTCTAAAATTTGCAAAAGTAGGTTAAGCGTATCAATATGAGCTTTTTCAATTTCATCAAACAAAACAACAGAATATGGCTTGCGTTTTACAAAGTTAGTAAGTTGTCCTCCTTGATCGTATCCCACATAACCCGGTGGCGAACCAATAAGTTTGGATATACTATGCCCTTCCATCATTTCACTCATGTCTATTTGCATCATAAGCTTTTCATCTCCAAATAGCTCTTGGGCTAAAGACCTTGCTAGCTCTGTTTTACCCACTCCAGTCGGACCTAAGAACAAAAAAGACGCCAATGGCCTTTTCCCATCGCCAAGACCAAGGTGTGATCTTTGGATTGCCTTTGTTACATTTTCTAAAACATAATCTTGTCCTACAACTCTTTTCTTTAGTCGATTGCCTAAATTAACAAGAGTTTTGTCAGAAATCTTACTAGCTGCTAATGGAATTTTTGTCCAGTCAACTACTATCTGCTGAACCAACTCAGGGGTAACTGTTTTGGCATATTTTTTTTGAACAACTTTTTTACCCTCGATAATATCTGTAATTTCTGAAATAATACTATCTTCCTTTTCTCTAAACTTAGCTGCCCTAGAAAGATCTTTTACTTTTACAAATTTTTCTTTTTGTTGCTGTGCATAAATCAACTCTTCGCCCAACCTAGACAGCTCGGGTTCAATGGCAATTTCACGACCGATTTTAATGCTTGCACATGCCTCATCGAGCAAATCAATAGCTTTATCGGGCAAAAATCTGTCTTTTATATATTTTGCTGATAAGTTTACTGCCTCTTCGATTGCTTCATTTTTTATTTTAACTTTATGATAATTTTCAAAATCTTTTTTTAAATTTATTACAACATTCATAGCACTTTGAACATCCAGTTCGTCTACCATAACTGGCTGAAACCGTCTAGAAAGTGCTGAATCAGTTTCAAAATATCTGTTGTACTCATCTACAGTTGTAGCGCCTATAACGACCAATGAGGAGTCTGTAAGGTGAGGCTTAAGAAGGTTTGCCATATCCATTGTATCTTTTGCCCCAACAGAACCAGCTCCTACAATGTTGTGGATTTCGTCAATAAAGAGTATTGTGTTACCGTCTTCAATTGCTTCGTTTACAATATAGTTAATTCTTTCCTCAACATCTCCTCTCAATTTTGCCCCAGCAATAATGGAAGAAACATCAACATTTAGTACACGCTTATTTATTAAAGAAGATGGTACATCTTTTGCAGCTATTCTGTTAACCAAGCCTTCAACTATTGCAGTTTTACCAACACCTGCTTCACCAACTAGAATAGGGTTATTTTTTGTTTTTCTCGACAAAATATGAATTATCCTCTTTATTTCATTATCTCTTCCACTTATGTTTGGATACTTACCATTAAAGGCCAAAAGCGTCATGTCTTTTGTAAAATCTGGTGCAGTATATGTATCTTGTTTTTGACCGTCTAAATCTTCTTGTGATAATTGCGAATTCTGAAGCACTAAACCCGGTGAAATGTTTTCTACAAGCTTCTTCACCCTTTCATATGTTAGTCCGGCCATGAGCATATCATCAACAAATTTAACTCCTCTCATTTTAAACATTGCAAGTAGCAAGTGCTCAGAGCCTACATACACTTGTTTCATTTCAGAAGCAATTTGGTAACCCTCATTTATAAGATCTTTAATTTGCTGTGAGAAAGTTGTTACGTTTACTTTTTTAAGCGAAGCATTTGTAAATTGAGCATAAAGGCTAAGTTCTCGTCTAACCCTTCCTTCTGTCAAGTTTATATCTATACCCAGCCTGTCAAGAATATCATGACCGATAGTACTTTTATTAACAAGAAAAACAAGGAAAACATGTATTACCATTAGCTCCTGATGGTTCATGCTTTTGGCCAATGCATAGGCCTCCTTAATTGTGTTTTTTGCATTTTCTGTCAGTCTTTGAAAGGTTGTTACTTCAGAATTCATAGAGAATTTATAAGTAAACAATTATAGCAGCATGTTAGCAAAGTATCAAAGAAACTGCTAATCCCGACTTTAGTCGGGATTAGCATGCTTTACCTACTTGGAAATTGCTTATTCCTCAGCATCTTTAATAAGCTTTTCTAGTCCTTCCATTTCTCTTGCTTCTGTTGATGCAGGAGTTTTTACTACTTCAGGCTCATCTAACTTTTCTTCTTTCTTTGCAGGCTCTTGAAGCCTTTTTAAGCTTAAACCAAGGTGTCTGTCATCGTTAGAAATAGAGATTATCATTACTTTTACCTTATCTCCTTCTTTAACAATGTTTCTTGGATCTTCAACAAGCTTATGAGACAGCTCAGAAATATGAATAAGACCGTTTAAGCCTTCTTCAATTTTTACAAATGCTCCGTAGTCTGCAATGCTGCTTATAACACCTTCAACTACCTCTCCAACCTTATACTTTTTTACAATATCTTTCCAAGGATCGGAAATTAAGCTTTTAATGCTATATGCAACTTTCTTACCCCCATCATTTAAGCCTATAACTTGAACCCTTACTACATCGTTAATTTTAAAGTAGTCTGCAGGATTTGAAACTTTGTCCCATGATATTTGTGAAAGATGAACAAGTCCTTCGACTCCTCCAGCATTTACAAACAATCCAAAAGGCGCAATTCCCGTTACAGATCCTTCAAGAATATCACCTACTTTAAGTTTCTCAAGCGTTTGGTTTCTTTGTTCGAGATCAGCTTCATTGTAAACCCACTTTTCAGATAAGATTACTCTGTTAATGTCTCTGTTAATTTCCATGACTTTAACTTCAAGTTCTTCATCAATCATTTGTGCAAGTTTAGATTGAAGTTTTTTAGTTGCATCTTCCTTATTGTCGTACTCCATTGTTGTGTAAATACGACTGTTTTTAAGGTGAGAGCTTGGAACAAAGCCACGAAGACCTCCTCCAATTTCAACAATAACTCCTCCAGTATTTGCTTCAATAACTTTGACTTTAATGGTAAGGTCTTTTTCCTTTGCCTCGTTAAGTTCATGCCATTTGATTTCATCTCCGGTTTTTCTTACAGAAAGTTCAACTTGACCTTCACTGTTCATGGGGTCAATAACATAAACCATCAATTTATCTCCAGGTTTCTTAACAACTTTAGCACCATCTAACTTAAGCTCTTTCCCAGCCACAAGCCCCTCAGAACGTCCGCCGACATTAAGAATCATTTCATTCTCGTTAGACCTAACTACAATACCCTCGATAACTTCCCCTTTGGTAAAGAGTTTTGGCATTGTGGAATCTGCAAGAAGTTTCTCAAACGAATCAACTATTGGGTGACCAAGCTTAGTCGTGTTAGCTTTACTAACTTTCGTCTTTTTTTTCATTTATGAAGTTTAATCATCAGTTTGGTTTTCTTCTGTATAGCCTTAGCTAGGCAGAAGGCTGACGACTGAGAATTATATCACAATGTAACTATTTAATAAAAACGCCTCACGGCTGTTTAGTTCTAATCATAAAAACTTTTCACTATAGGATTCCAATATTTTTTCAGATATTTGTGCTTAATCCTTGACCCGCAGGGAATCGCCCTAGATAACAAAAAACCTCTCAAAAGAGAGGTTTTACTAATTTTTAATAAATTGGCGATTACCTATTTTCCCAGGACCCTTCGGTCCAAGTATCGTCGGCTCAACTGCGTTTCACTTCTGAGTTCGGGATGGGATCAGGTGGTGCCACAGCGATACTATCACCAAACCAATACCTTAAAAACATAGCAACGTTTTTATATCATTGGTTTAATGACATAAGCCAATTTTAAAAGTTCTTAGAGCTCTTAAAAAGAACCCTAAAAACTGAATAGGAAAAATAACACAAGACCGGGGTACATGTAGTGTAAAAGCCATTACTGACTTCCACAAACATATACCTACTAGTTGAGAAAATTTTTGGTTTATTAGTACACCTCGGCTGAATCCCTTGCAGGACTTACACCTGGTGCCTATCTACCTATTAGTCTACTAGGAACCTAATAACGAATTTTAATCTTGAGGTTGGCTTCCCACTTAGATGCCTTCAGTGGTTATCCAAATAATAACGTAGCTACCCAGCAGTGCCCTTTAAGACAACTGGTGCACCAGAGGTTACCTGACCCTGGTCCTCGCGTACTAAGAGTCAATCCTCTCAAAATTCGAACGCTCATACCGGATAGAGTCCGACCTGACTCACGTCGGTCTGAACCCAGCTCACGTGCCACTTTAATGGGCGAACAGCCCAACCCTTGGAACCTTATACAGCTCCAGGATGTGACGAGCCGACATCGAGGTGCCGAACCTTGCCGTCGCTATGGACGCTTGGGCAAGACTAGCCTGTTATCCCCGAGGTAACTTTTATCCTATAAACAATCGCATTTCCACACATTACGAAAAGGTCACTAAGCCCCACTTTCGTGACTGCTTGACTTGTATGTCTCGCAGTAAAGCCACCTTATGCCTTTATACTCTTCGGTTGATTTCCATACAACCTGAGGTGACCTTAGGAATCTTACGTTACAATTTAGTAAGAGTCCGCCCCAGACAAACTGCCCACCAAACACTGTTTTGGTTACCCGATCAGGGTTCCAATCAGAAATAAAATCAATAAAGGGAAGTGTTCCATTGACGACTCCATTCCAACTTGCGTCGAAACTTCAAAGTCTCCTTCCTACGCTCTACAATAAAAACTTTACTTCAATGCCTAGCTGCAGTAAAGATCTCGGGGTCTTTTTGTCCTGGTATGAGAAGGCCGCATCTTCACAGCCATTTCATTTTCGCCGATCTCCTTGTTAAGACAGTGCCCAACTCGTTACGTCTTTCGTGCAGGACGCCTATTAAGCGCCGAGGAACTTCGCTACCTTAGGACCGTCAGGGTTACAGCCGCCATTCACCAGTACTTAAGTCAGAGGCTTAACACCCCTTCCGTTAATATTCTGGCATTGGGCAGACGTCAGCACATATACATCCTCTTGCGAGTTAGCATGCACCTGTGTTTTTGTTAAACAGTCGATTGAGCCTTTTCACTGCGATCACGTAAAAGCGCAAGCGCTTCACGTGACACCCCTTTTCCCGAAGTTACGGGGTCAATTTGCCGAGTTCCTTAACAAGGAAT
>CAZUKH010000006.1:45393-46219 GCA_964620955.1 uncultured Candidatus Saccharibacteria bacterium
CGGTTACATAAAGTTCTCACATAGAAGATTTTCCAGTGTCGTGAATATTTGAAATCGACAGGCTCCGTAGAGCAAGCCTTTTCATCACAGCTCGCGTTAAAACGAGTGATCGGATTTGCCAAATCACTCTGGCTAACTGCTTAAATGTCGCAAGCGGCACTTCAATATCTCCACAACAGTCCCTCCTTAGTTGATAACGAAAATTATGTAGTACAGGAATATTAACCTGTTGTCCATCGCCTACGCCTTTCGGCCTCGACTTAGGACCGACTAACCCGCAGATGACTAGCATGGCTGCGGAAACCTTGGGTTTTCGGTGTCCCGGTTTTTCACCAAGATTACGCTACTCATGTCTGCATCCTTACTTGTATGCGCTCCACCCTGACTCTCATCAGAACTTCGCTGCACATACAACACTCCCCTACCCCACCCGTGCAAAGCACGAGCAGATACGGCTTCGGTACTATGCTTGAGCCCCGATCATTGTCGGCGCAGAATCTCTCGACGCACTCTTTAAAGGATTGCTGCCTCCAAGCAAACCTCCTGGCTGTCTAAGAAACTCTACCTCCTTTTCCACTTAGCATAGATTTAGGGACCTTATCCTTTATTCTGGGGTCTTTCCCTCTCGGCGCATGGAGCTTATCCCCCATCGCCTAACTCCTGTGAAAACACACATGGTATTCGTAGTTTGACAGAGTGAAGTATTCCCGAGGGAACCGACAACTCAATCAGTGCTCTACCTCCACGTGCTTATATCACAAGGCCAGCCCAAAAGCTGTTTCGGGGAGAGCCAGCTATTGCCTTGTTCGATTAACGTGTCACCCCT
>CAZUKH010000007.1:0-12154 GCA_964620955.1 uncultured Candidatus Saccharibacteria bacterium
CAGACCCCCTTTTAGTACATGTAGTGCTTACTTATCCCTTCAATTTTTTCTTTTTAGCTTTTAGTTCTATAATCTGTCTACTGTCTTCTGCCTGCTGCCTACTGTCTTCTGCCCTCTGCCTGCTGTTTTCTGCCTGCTGCCTACTGTCTTCTGCCTGCTGCTCTCTGACTGCTGCTATCTTTTCGCTTTTCGTTTTTAGTTTATCCTTTTTACTTTTTAGTTCTTACTTATTAAGATCTGTCGACTTTTTATTTTGTTTCAACTATACTAACTAAACACACCAAGTTTTAACTATGTTAATTAAGAAAATTACTTTCCAGTTAAACAGATTACGTAATCTTAGGCTAGACGATTTTAATCGTATATTTTGGGTTTTTAGCCTGATTTTAATTATTGGGTTTACTCTTGCCTCTCCCGTTTTAGGTCAAAACTTTAATGCAGACTCGCAATCTACACTGTATGGTAATTCTGCTTTTACATGTAATGTAGGTATTTGCCTTGGCTCAGCATCCGAAAACCAACTCGTAACCAATGGAGAATGTGAAGGAGCTTACTTAAAAGGAACTGTTGTAGAACTAGTAGAAGGAGTTAACAAAATTCTTTCTGTACCTGGAAGAGATACAGCTTGTGCAGTAGAAAACCTGCAAAATGGAAACGCAAGCACTTTTGAAAACCTTTATGCAGGGTTAAGCCAAAATACTAGCTTAATTAGCGCGACTTTTGCTCTTAATTCACTAGTTTTAAACGAAAGACCAACAAGTGGAATAAATTTTATTGAAGAAAAAGCCTATGCACTTTCACGATTTGGGGTCGAAGAAGTTAACGCTCAATCAACTTCCGAACCATCCCTTTACTATCGTGGTACGGGGTTTAGTCTTTTAAAACCTATTCAGGCTTTTTGGGGTTGGTCAGTAAATATTGTTTATGGACTTTTGATTTTCTTAATAATTGGTATTGCATTTGGAATTATGTTTAGAAGCAGCTTAAGTGGAAGTGTTGCGGTTACATTACAAAACTCAATCCCTAACATTGCTATGGCAATGATACTAATTCCATTAAGTTACGCAATTACGGGGTTATTTATTGATGGAATAACTGTAGGTGTTAATGTTGTTCATCAATTTGTTATTGGTCCTGGTTCTCCTGGCGCAGGAGTTTATGAAAATCGCAATGAAGATTACCCATTAAACGCTGGTTTTGACCCCCAACAGTACGACAGAGGATTGCATGCTGATGACATAAGGGTAAACTGGCTTAACGCAAGTGCAGGGCTTGGTGTTACCGAAGAAATAAGTTCAGCTGGACAGGCTGTGTCAATAATTTTTGGAATTAATGGAGCTATTTCTGATTTATTTGAAGCTGGAGTAAATTTTCTTGCACCCTTTATAAACTTTGTTATTGGTGTTGTTATGCTTTTTACAGGGTTTAGAATCTTTTGGTTATTATTTCAAAAATTTATTGTATTTGTTATTGGACCGCTTTTTGCACCATTTGTTTTTGCTACTATAGCCATACCTGGCAATGGAACAAAATCGTTAATGGCATATTTAAAATATATGGCAAGTGGAACTTTGTATTATGTAGTTGCATATGCGATGACACTTTTAGCTTTTGTATTCTCAAGTTCGTATTTTCAAAATCAACTTGCAAGTATTGGTACAACAAGTTTTATACCACCGCTTTTGGGTATAGATTTTTTGTTTGAAAGTACAGCAGGAGGTCAAATACCCGGTGGGCTGCCTGCCCTTTACATGGGTTTAATTGCTTTGGGCATTTACTTAATGATTCCAGGCACTCTCAAAAAAATTGACAAAGCGCTTGGAGCCGATAAAGGATTCCCTGTTCTTGGCGAAATTTTCCAAAGTGCAAAAGATTCTGTAAATTTTGGCAAAAACTTTACAGCATTGCCTGGGAAGGCTATTACAGCTACACAAAAAAGAGCTTTTGGAATTGAAGAAGGTGACTACAGATCATTAAGTAATATTTTAGGAAGAAGGGTTAGCGCAGTAACATCAAGATTAGATGCTGCTGCGGAAAGATCCAAGGCTATTCCAGTTGTTGGTGGCGTTGCAAGCTCTGTTTTAAAGGGAGCAAGATCAACAGTTAACCAAACAGCAGGTAGAGCTGCGACTCAAGCAGCTGGTGGTGGTACTGGAGCTAAACAAAACATTATGGGTAATGTTGAAGCAGGTAAAAAAGGTGGGTTAGAGTTGGGATTTCAGTGGAATACAGCACCTGGTGTTATTTTAGTTGATGATAAATTCTTGGCCGAAGCACAGACGGCGTTCATTAGTACTTTTAATGCATATAAAAAATATAAAACCAACCCTAAGCCTAAGGATGTTGAAATACCTATTCCTTTCTCAGCAATGCAAGGCCCAAAACTAACAATAAAAGCAACCAACGGTGCTATACTACCCGCTGTTTTAAACTCTTCAACTGTTTCTATAGTTAAAGCTATACAAACAGGAAACTTAAGCGGCTCAACTGCGTATAAGAGAAAAAATCGAATAGTTAAGGGACAGCCAGAAGATAGAAGTATGCCAGGAGATATAATGGGTGACTTAGCTCCTGTAGGTTCGCTTAACCCGTTAATACCACTTGTAGCTGGGACTGAAGTCTTTAACTTCAGGGATGCTGCATCACTAGTTATACATGATATGGGTTCTTTCCCTACAGAACAGAATCGAACTGCTGGAGGTATAAAACTTAAATTTCTTATTCCATTTTTTCCTGAGAATGCTTTGAATGACAATGACCCATTTATAGGACTAAAAAGATTCATGGCTCTTTTGGAAGGTGGATATTATGAGTCTAAGGACGAAATCGCAATTCGCATTAATGCATATGTTTCGAATCCGCTAAAAATCAGAATAGACTCTCAGTTTGTAAACTCTGGTAACAGAATAGATTTCACAAAAAGAGTACAGATTTAAATGGCAGAAGAAAAACAAAAGAAATCTATAGGCAAAAAAGCTAGTCGTAGAATTTTTTACACCATTCCTTTTTTTGGCTGGTTATTTTTTGGACTAAGTAAAATACCAGTTATTGGCTCTTTTTTTAAGAGTATAGCCGAGGTTGGAGGGCTTGCAGTTGGAGGCTGCTTTTTGTTTATATGCTTTATATGCTGTCTTATTCCTCTTGCGCTACTTGGTCAAATTGGACTTGGAGTGTCCGACATAGCATCACAAATACCAATAATGCAAGATCAGTTAAACTCTGGGGGGTGTCAAGACTTTAATGTTGATGGCGTAAGCAGTATCCAGGTTAATGGAGAAAATGCAACTACTCAATGTTCAAAATCACATTTAGACAGTTCGTTTGAACAAAGGCTAGAAGGTTATTGAAAATGGAAATAAGTAAAAAGGATAAACTAAAAGCGAAAAGATAGCAGCAGTCAGAGAGCAGCAGGCAGAAGACAGCAGGCAGAGGGCAGAAGACAGCAGGCAGAAGGCAGTAGACAGTAGACAGAAGGCAGTAGACAGATTATAGAACTAAAAAGTAAAAGGGAAAAAGAAAAAATTGAAGGGATAAGTAAATACTACATGTACTAAAAGGGGGTCTGGGGGTAGGTTATGTTTCATAGCAAAATAAAGGGTATAACACTAAGCTACCCCCAGGCTTTTGCTACTTTTTGCAAAAAGTAGGGAAGAAGATGATATGTTTAATGAAAAGTTACTGAAAAAGGAGTATTACACTGATTACAGGTAAAAATGACAAAAGTAAAAAGGATAAACTAAAAACGAAAAAGTTACTAGTCTCCAGTTTCTAATCACAAACCCCATCAGATGATTCTTTAGGAGAGCAATCTCCTTCACGTCCGTAATTAGCTATAGTTATTGAAATATCTAGTGCATTTACTTCCCCATCTTTATTTAAATCTTGAATACTGCTAAATGTTTCCATTTTTCCTATTTGATTAGATAAATCTAATGTATTAATTACATTATCGTAAACTATGCTAGTTTCACCTGAGTACAAAGGGCCATCACCTGTAAAGTCAATACTGCTTATTCCTATTGAAGCGAAACCGTAATTAGAATAGTTTTTTCTTAATTCGGAAGTACCCCTAATATAAAAATCGTAAACCCCGCTTGTTACGTAAATTCCAAGGCTGCAAAGATCTACTGTAGCCTGCCCAACATTATTAGTTGTAACGCTAAACTCACCCTGATACTCACCACCTGGTGAATAAATTTGAACATTAAGATTTTCTGAAAGGTCAGGTATAGTCCCTGCACGTTTTTCCGGGTATGCTTTTATTGTTAACTGGCATGCCACAACATCAACTGTTGTTACAACAAAATCTGCATAAGAAAGTATTTTTGGAAATACAAAAGAGCATATTCCTGTAGCTGCAAAAACTATTAACAAAAATTTCACAACTTTTTTACGTTTATAGTTTTTCATATATTCATACTTTACTTATCAATTTAAAGAAAAATCGTGAAGATAACAAGACTTTACATTAATAATGTAGTTGAAGCTTGATCAAATTTAGACTATATTTTAATAATCAAATTTTTGATAAACATTATGAACAATCAACAAGTTGCTTCACCTGTGACTTCTCAGCCTAAAGCCATGAACACAAAACGCTTTTTTATGCCGGGTGTACTGGTTGCAATAATGGTTTTGGCTATACTGACTTTGGTTAATATGCAAAACATTAATAACATTGCCAGTTCTGTTGAAAAGATATCTAATACTATAAAAGAAGCTGCACTAAACCCTGAATCTTCTAATAACTCATTTTTAGTACCTCAAGGCTCTAACACAGTTTCGGGGTTACAACTTTACAAAAGTTCTGAATATCAGCTTACTTTTGGCTACCGGATGGAATACCTTGGAGCTGCAACAAGCAAGCAAGAAAGGCTTGAATGTGGCTACAATAATAATCTCATGGAAGAAATCAGTTTCGAAAACTCAAACGCAAAAATCTATTTAAATAACTGTAATATAACTTGGGACGCAACTACTACTGTTAGGTCCGAAGAAGTACTTGCAGCAGGTGGTGAAGCTATGACATTAGTTTTAGAAAAATGGAACAACTCAGATAAGTACCTGATTAAAGTTGACTATTTACATCCAAGTCCAAAATTCCGTTTTTTAATTGTAAATGACAGTCTTAGCGAATCACAGGCCAATGAGTTTATGCTTTTGGCAAGAGAGATAGTAGAAAGTCTGCAAATTTGGATTTAAACTATTTCACTTTGATAACTTGTATAAGTTTGAACATGTAACTGGTCTTATAAAATGGCTAACATAGGTAAGAGTAAAGCACAAAAATCAATAGTCTTGCTGGATGACAACCTGGTCATCCGTTATGTGTTGCGTCACTTTATAAAGCAACTTGAAGATCACCTTAACCTTCCTTTTAAATACTACTCATCACAAGATGGAGTAGAAGGGCTTGGCTTCATTTTTGTAACAAACCCGGACATTGTGATTATAGATGCAACCCTTCCTAAATATAGCGGAAGAGAACTTGTTGAATACTTATCTACAAATAAAACTTTTACTTCCAAGCAAAAAAAGATAATTGTACTTACTGAAGGTCCAAAAAAGCTCAAAATCCCTAAAAGCTATACAATAATTAATAAAAAAGACCCAAGATTTTTAGATAAGTTAATCGATACAGTTTCAAACTTTCTTTTAGATTCTAACCCTTTTTTAAACCGGAAACCATTTAGAAATATTTTTCTGCCATTTGGGCGTGGAACAGTAGGGTGGGCTAACAGAGGTGATATAGCAGTAAGAATTTTAGATAAAATCAATATATTATTAAGACTTCCGATTTTTATTTATTGGCTTGCCACACAGTTTGCTACAAGTGCAAACTTATCGATTATTAGATTACTGGCGCAACCTATTAAAGATGAGAATATTGAACAAAGCAGCACTGATGCAAAATCGTTTAGGGCCAGGTACTACGTAAGCCTTGCAAGCATGCTAAGTATTGGGACAATAGTAATTTTAACAGCGTTTACATATTTGTCAGGACTTGTTGTTGTTACAAGACAAATTGATACACCTGTGTCAGCAGCGAGTTGGTATAACTTTAGTTGGCTCAAACGGAAAAAGATTACTATTCAAGAAAGCAAAATCCCTGGCTCTACAGCTCTTACAGATTTTCCGGTATTAATAAGTTTAAGCACAGATTCTGATTTAGCTGGAAGTGCCCAGGCAGATGCCGATGATATTTTGTTTACAGCTACTGATGGTACAACCAAGCTTGACCATGAAATTGAAAAGTATACTACTGGTACAGGTGAACTTGTTGCCTGGGTAAGGATTCCATCTTTAAGCGCAAGCTCTAATACCGAAATTTATATGTATTACGCTAACTCAGGAGCAAGCAACCAGCAAAGTGTAAATAACGTTTGGAGCAGTAGTTATTACGGAGTTTACCACCTGGGCAATACAACTGATAGTAATGCTTATGGCAACCTTAACAACAATGGCTCATTTACAGCTGCAAAGCATGCGAATGGCGATGATTTTGCAGGCAATACACTGGCAAACAACACGACCTCTTATACAGGAATTTCTGACGAAACTCTTACTGTTTCTTTTTGGTTTAAACCCAACATCGATTTACTTAATACTACCGGTCCAAGAAGCCTTATACAATTTGCCGGGTTAAGCGGAGGCGTCCACTACGGACTATATATTATGTACGACGGCACTTTTGGGTCTTTAGACGGATCTTTAGGACTTTACTATAGGCAAACAGGTGGTACTTTTTCAGATACTGAGTATCAAACTCAGGATATGCGCTCTGGATTTTGGCAATATGTAGTTGCTACAGCCGAAGAAGGTTCTCAAAAACTTTATTTAAATGGCACTTTAGTTGCAAGTTCTACAGACACAAATTTGTCATTAATAAACCCACAACTATATATTTCAGTATCACGAGACTTAGACCTTGGAACATACTCTAACTACTTAAGTGCAGTATTTGATGAATTGCGAATGACATCTGTGGTTAGAAGTGCCGACTGGATTACAGCTGAATATAACAACCTTTCCGACCCAGCTACATTTTATTCTTTAAGCAGCCAAGAAACTGTTGGAAGCTTTACTGTTGGGGCAACTGGCTCACAAACAAGTTCAATGGTTTTCCCAAACCCAAACTTGCACATTGGTGGGTCATTTTCTATTGCTTCCACTAATTCTATAAACATAACCAGTATCAAAATAAGAGAGCAAGGTACAATTGATGCTTCAACAGGGCTTGACAACATAAAACTGCTATATGAAATGGACACCAACGCACCTTACGATTGTGCAAGCGCAAGCTATAGTGGAGGAGAAAGCCAATACGGAGCAACTGATACAGATGGTTTTGACGCAGCAAATGGTTTTTCAACTTTTACAGGAAGTGTAGGCATAAGCTCAACATCTACAATGTGTGTTTATGTTTTAGTAGACTTAACTGCTTCTGCAGCTGCAGGTAATACTATCGAAATTGATATTGCCAACCCTTCGACAGACGTAACTTCAGATACAGCTGCAGATCCTTCAACAAGCACTATAGCAATAACTGGAACTACTACACTTGCAGCATCTGTTACTACAGTAGCAGCTTTTGGTACGCAAAATACTTATGTAAATACCAGCCAAAGTAATGCATATGTTGGAGGAGGATTTAGCTTTACACCAACAGGAACAGTTACACTAACCAGAATAATTACAAGTGAAAATGGAAGTGTAAACGCTGCAAACCTGGATAACGTTCGCTACATGTACGATTTAGATACAACTGCTCCTTACGACTGTGCAAGCGAAAGCTATGCAGGTACAGAAGCACAATTTGGTTCTACTTTAGCTGCAGGTTATAATGCAACGAATGGTACAGCAACTATAACAGGATCAGTAGAAATAAGTCCCACATCTGTACTTTGTGCTTATGTAACATTTCTACCGAATACATCAAGTGCGCCAGGTAATACAATTGAAATTTATATTGCTACTCCAAATACATCCATTCTAGTTTCTTCAGGTACTGTTACACCCAGCACAAGTGTTACAATATCGGGTACAACAACAATTAGAGCTACTGGCACAGTTAATGCAAGAGGTACTCAAACTTCAACTTTAACAGTACCCTCAACTACACAATATGTAGGCGGTGCATTTTGGTTTATACCTAACGATGCTGGAGTAAATGTTACTTCTATTACAATTAGAGAACAAGGCACAATAGATGGGCAAACAGGAATTGATAACATACAGCTAAGGTATGAAAACGATACATCTACTCCTTTTGACTGCGCCAGCACAAGCTATGGGGGGACAGAAACCCAATATGGCTCAACAGATACAGATGGTTTTAATGGGGCTAATGGCACATCTACATTTACCGGAAGCGTTGCCGTTACAACTGCTTCTGCAATGTGCGTTTATGTTGTTTTTGATATCACCTCAAGCGCATCACCTGGGCAGACTATTGAAATAGATATTGCAAATGCCCAAACCGATATTGTTATGTCAAACACAACAATTACAACTTCAGGCACTGTAGCAATTTCGGGAACAACAACTATAGCAAATGTACTAACTGTAAGCCAGATAGGCACACAGGTTACAAATATGACAGGCCCATTTAACTCGGCAGGTCTTGGCAGTACTGCCGAGAAAGCCGATAGGTATATTGGTGGTGCCTTTGTTTTTACCCCAACCCATAGCACCACAATTACAAGCATTACTGTAACAGAATCCGGCACTGCCGACGCTAATGTAGATATGGATGATATTGAACTTTATTACGACCTGGATTCTTCAGCTCCTTACGATTGTGCTAGTGAATCTTTTGCAGATACAGATACTAAATTTGGTTCAACTGATTCGGATGGTTTTAGTGCTGCTAATGGTACATCTACATTTACTGGGTCTGTTGCTGTAAGTTCTACAAGTGTTATGTGTGCGTATGTTTTAATTGAATTAGTTTCCCCAAATCTTACTTCAACAGAAACTATTGAAATTGATATTGCTAATGCTTCAACAAATGTTATAGTAAGTACTGGGACTGTCTTACCTGCCTCTTCTGTTCCAATTCTAGGTTCAACATCAATAATAAAACCAACTTTTAGCTGGAGTTCTGCTGCTTCAGGTAGTCAATCAGCTACTCTTGAAATTCCTTCGGTAAATCAACATGTTGGTGGCGTATTTGCTTTTGGCAGCAACGAGCTTGGTTATGTACCCGAAATTACCTCAATAACTATTAGAGAACAAGGTACTGTTGATGGTCAAACAGGGGTTGACAATATAAAACTATTTTACGAGTTTGACACAACAAACCCATATGACTGTACAAGCGTAAGCTACAATGGCAATGAATCTCAGTTTGGGTCAACAGATACAGATGGATTTAATGGAGCTAATGGTACATCTACATTTACCGGCCAAATACTTTTGAGTGATACAAATGCTTATGCCTGTATTTATGTGGTACTTGATGTTACAGCTTCTGCTTCAAACGGGCAAACACTTGAAATAGATATAGCTAACCCTTCAACTGATGTAGCTTATTATGTAGGTGCGCCATCTTCTTCGAGCCAACTTGCAATTTCAGGAACTACAAGTCTTCTTGTACCAGCACCTGCTGTAACAGTTGCTACACTTGGCAGTCAAACAAGTTCTATTTATATTCCTGAACTCAACAAACATATTGGTGGTAGTTTTAGCATAACTACAGATATGAACACCAATGTAACTGGCATATCTATATCCGAAACAGGCACAGTTAACGGTCAAACTGGTCTTGATAATATAAAATTGCTATACGAAATGGATACAAGCGCTCCATACGACTGTAACAGTGCAAGCTATACAGGCGGTGAAAGCCAGTTTGGTTCTACAGATACTGATGGTTTTAGCGGGTCAGATGGTACCTCTTCATTTACTGGGAGTGTTGCAATAACTTCAACCAGTACAATGTGTGTCTACGTAATTCTTGATGTTCCGGGTGGTGGTACTTCAAGTAATGGGCAAACAATTGAAATTGCGATACCAGACCCTGCAAGTGCGGCTGTCACAGTTTCTTCGGGAAATGTGCTTACTGGTGGAGCAGTTGCGATTTCTGGTACCACAACACTTGATATGGTAAGTACATCAGTATCTACAACAGGAACGCAAACAAGCACAATAAACCAATCTGCTGCTGGACAATACATAGGAGGTGCATTTGCTATTGTAGCAGATGGTGCAGGAGTAGTTAGTTCAATAATGATTACCGAAAATGGTACAGTCAATGGTTCTACAGCGCTTGATAATATAAAACTTTACTATGAATTTGATACAACTAGCCCCTACAACTGCGCATCTGTAAGCTATGGCGGGTCTGAAACCCAATTTGGCAGTACAGATACGGATGGCTTTAGTGCTGCAAATGGTACATCTACTTTTAGTGGATCTGTAAATATTAGTTCAATAAGCACAATGTGCGTTTATGTAGTCCTTGACACAACTGCTTCTGCACTTAATGGCGAAACAATTGAAATCGAGATTAGCAATCCAAGTACAGATGTTGGCTTGGGAACAGGCTATGAAGCACCTACACCAGCAACCGCAATAGCTATATCGGGTACAACAACTATAAGTGCACCTGCTACAGTAACAGTTAGTTCTATTGGCTCACAAGTTGCGACACTTGATCAGCCTTCAACCAATAATTATATTGGTGGCTCATTTGCAATTGTATCCGATGCAAACACCAATTTTACAGGTGTAACAATTAGAGAACAAGGAACAGTGGATGGCTCAACAGGGTTGGATAATATTAAAATTCGTTACGAAACAGATACCTCAGCACCATACGACTGTGCAGGTGAAAGTTACGCAGGCACAGAAAATCAATTTGGCAGTACAGATACAGACGGTTTTAATGGTGCCAACGGAACATCAACATTTACTGGGAGTGTATCTATTTCTTCAACAATATCTGTATGTCTTTATGTTGTGTTTGATGTAACTTCAAGTGCATCTAACGGACAAACAATTGAAATTGATATTGCCAATGCATCTACAGATGTAACTGTAAGTAGCGGTAGTACTACGCCTGCAAGTACAATAAGTATAAGTGGAACAACAACACTTGATTCCTTACCAGTTGTTACAGTCGGAACAACTGGATCGCAAGTTGCATCGCTTAATGGTTCTACAACAGGTAACTATATTGGCGGTGCATTTACGTTTACAACTACAGAAACAACAAATGTGACAGGAATTACAATTCGAGAGCAAGGCACTGTAGATGGAGGTGATCTTGACAACATAAAGTTATTTTATGAATCTGATACTACTAACCCGTATGACTGCGCGAGTGTTTCTTACGGTGGGACAGAAAATCAGTTTGGGTCAACAGATAGCAATGGATTTAGTGCTGCAGATGGTACAGCTTCATTTAGTGGATCTGTTTCTGTAACTACTACAAGTACACTCTGTGTATATGTTGTACATGACGTAACAGTTGATGCATCTAATGGAGAAACAATTGAAATTGATATTGCCAATGCATCTACCGATGTAACAGTAAGTAGTGGAACAACAACCCCAGCATCATCTATTGCAATTTCTGGCACAACAACAATTTCAGTAGCAGCGCCAACAATAACTGTAAGTTCTGGCGGATCTCAGATTAGCAGTGCTAACGTAAACGATACTAATAAATATATTGGCGGTTACTTCTCAATAGTTTCAACTAGTTCCACCAATGTAACTGGAATAACAATAAGAGAACAAGGAACTATTGACGCTTCAACAGGGCTAGATAATATTAAACTATTATATGAGCTAGATACGCTTGCTCCTTACGACTGTGAAAGCAAAGCATATGATGGTGCCGAAAGTCAATTTGGCTCTACTGATACAGATGGATTTAATGCAGCAAATGGATCTTCAGCATTTACAGGCAGTGTTGCTATTGATGGAACAAATACTATGTGCGTTTATGTTGTTATGGATATTACGTCATCTGCATCAAATGGTGAAACAATAGAACTTGATATAGCAACCGCTTCAACCGATGTAACTGTAAGCAGTGGAAGTGTTGGCCCAGCATCTACTGTAATTATTTCTGGCACTACTACTTTAAGCAGTGGGAGTTGGTACAATCCATCATGGGGTTACAGAAAAAAGATAACAATTGACG
>CAZUKH010000007.1:12254-47377 GCA_964620955.1 uncultured Candidatus Saccharibacteria bacterium
ATGCTGACTGGATTAAAACTGAATACTACAACCAGGTTAACCCTTCTAATACTTATACTGTTGATCCTCCTGAAACGCCTTCATCAGTAGATGTTACAGTTACTTCAACAGGTTCTCAAATAGTAAGTATAAATACAGGAGCAACAAATACACACATTGGTGCAGCTTTTAGTATAGCTGCAACAGCTTCTACAAATGTAACAGGCATTACTATTCGTGAGCAAGGTACAGTCAATGCGCAAACTGGTTTAGACAATATTAAACTTTATTATGAGCTTGACTCAAGCGATCCTTACAACTGTGCAAGCGAAAGTTATGGTGGCACCGAAACTCAATTTGGATCGACAGATACAGATGGGTTTAGCGGAGCTGATGGTACATCTGCCTTCACCGGTTCTGTTGCAATAGGAACCACGAGTACAATGTGTGTTTATGTAGTACTGGACGTGACATCAACTGCAGGGGACTTGGAAACAATCGAAATTGATTTACCAACTCCATCAACTAATGTAACAGTTTCAACTGGAGCAGTTACGACTTCAACAACCGTAACACTTTCAGGCACAACAATAATTAATGACTCTGGTGTAGGTTGGTATGATCAAAACTGGACTAAAAGAAAGAAAATTACAATCGACTCGACAGATGTTTATGGTTCAACAAATCTTTTAGATTTTCCATTCCTAGTAGGTATAGCTTCAGATTCCGATTTACAAGCATATGCACAGTCAGATGGTGCTGATATTTTATTCACTTCAAGCAATGGAACATCCAAGCTGGATCATGAAATTGATTTATACACAAGCGGAACAGGTCAGTTATACGCGTGGATAAGAATTCCGAGCCTTTCACCAACTGTAGATACAACTATTTACATGTATTACGGAAACCCTGGCGCCACAAATCAGCAAAACATTACAGCTACATGGTCTTCACTTTATAAAGCTGTTTATCACATGAGTCAAGATCCAGGAGGCACCGCACCTCAAATTTTAGATAGCACAATCTTTCAAAATGACGGTACGTCAGGTGGATCTATGAGCACAGGAAACTTAGTTACTGGGAAAATCAACAAAGCACTAGAATTTAATGGTACAGACCAAAGCATAAGTTTAGGAAGCTTTAATGTAAATAATCTTTACACAATTTCAGGCTGGTTTAACACCGATTCAGTAACTTCAACTTATAAAACTATTTTCGGTAATTTACATATTCCTACATTAAACTTTAATATTTACGGTTCAAATTTGCACGTTGTAGCATACGATTCGGATAGTGGAAGCTGGGGAGATTATGATCTAGATGGTACAGGTTCTGGAATTTCTTCAGGCAACTGGTACTATTACGCATTTACGGTTAGTGGAGCTGCTTTATCGCTTTACTTTAATGGAGAGCCTAACGCTTCAACAACCCTTTCTGCTACAGATACATCCTCATATGGTTCAGGTGCATATATTGGTCAAACAGGGCTAAGTTTTAAAAGACAGTGGTGGGATGGATTAATTGATGAACTTAGAGTAACAAGTACATCAAGAACAGCAGATTGGATAAAAACCGAATATTATAATCAAAACGTGCCTTCCGATACGATTATTATTGACCCTGAGCAGGAAAACGGGACGCCCGATGCTATTTCTAACTTAGCTGCTACACCTGGCAATACACAGGTTTCACTTACATGGTCTGCACCAAACGATAACGGATACGCCATATCTGACTACGTAGTACAGTATAAGTTAAGCGTAGATTCTAGCTGGACAACTTTTGGTGATGGAACATCTTCATCAACAGGTGCAACAGTAACAAGTCTTACAAATGGTCAACTTTATAATTTTAGAGTTGCAGCAGTAAATGCAGCAGGTAATGGACCTTACTCAAATGTGGCAAGCGCTACGCCAACTTCGGGTGGAAGTGGGAGTTGGTACAATCCATCATGGGGTTACAGAAAAAAGATAACAATTGACGAAGCAGATGTTTATGGCTCTGGCAGTCATACTAACTTTCCTTTTGTTGTTGGTCTTTCTTCAGATACTGGTCTTAGCACTTATGCTCAAGCTGATGGTGATGATATTTTATTCACTTCCAGCAATGGCACTACTAAGTTAGATCACGAAATTGAAAGTTACAATTCTTCTACTGGTGCTCTTGTTGCATGGGTTAGAATCCCTTCTCTTTCTGCTACTGTTGATACTGAAATATTTATGTATTACGGTTACTCTGGTGCAAGTAATCAACAAAATCCTACTGGTGTTTGGAACTCCGATTATTCGGGTGTTTGGCATATGAATAATGATCCTTCTGGATCTTCTCCTCAGGTTGCTGATTCTACTTCTAACAACAATGATGGTGTAAGTAGTGGTTCTATGACTTCTGGTGATCTTGTTTCAGGTCAAATTGGTACTGCTTTAGATTTTGATGGTACCGATGACTACATTTCTGTTGCTAATGCTTCTTCATTAAACCCTACTACTGCTGTTACCTTTAGTGCCTGGAGCTACTTTAGAGATACTAGTGGTGGTGGTTACATTATTGGTAAACCTTACACTTCTAATGCAAGTCCTTGGCATAACTTTAGAGTTTATCACAGGTCTGATAACGACAGGTACGAATACAGTGTTACAAAACAAACTAATACTTCTGTTGAAACAACTAGTGCTAGTACTTATGCTCCTAACAACTGGAGATATGTTACTGTTACTTATGATGGTACTGATATGAAATTGTATGTTGATGGTAATTTAGATAAAACTACTACTTCTGCAGGTACTCTTGAAGCTTATGCAACAAGCATCTATTTTGGTAGAGAAGTTGGTACTGGAAGACATAATGGTATTATTGATGAAGGTAGAATTTCTACTATTGCTAGAGATGCTGACTGGATTAAAACTGAATACTACAACCAGGTTAACCCTTCTAATACTTACACTCTTGATCCTCCTGAATCTGGCACATCATCACCAGTAGTGTCAAACGTAACAGTAAATGGAGGAAGCAACATAACACTTACCGAAAACACAACCACAACAGTAAATTGGACAGCAACTATTACCGACAGTAACGGTTATGCTGATATTATTTCTGCAACAGGTAGACTATATAGATCTGGTGTTGTCGGCGGAGCAAGTTGCAGTGCCAATAATAACAGCTGCTACATAGACGCAAGCTGCAGCCTAGGTTCTTGTGCTGGTACAAGTTGTACAGCAACTTGCTCCGCCGACATTCAATTCCATGCGGATCCAACAGCTAGCGGAACAATTTATTCAACTCAATATTGGCTAGGCAAAATAGAAGCCACTGACTCAATGAATTTAACAGGCTCAGGCACAAGCCCTTCCGATACAACAGATATTTCGTCATTAGTTGCATTAAATGTTACACCTACATTGACATTTTCTTCTCTTGCACCTGGACAAAATACAGGCGGTTCAAACCAGGAACTGACTGTTACAAACACAGGGAATGTAGCTATTGACAGCCAAATTTCAGGTACAAACCTTTGCCTTGATTACCCTACATGTGCATTGTCATCAATACCTGTAGGTAACCTTGAATACTCAGTAGGAGGTTTTACCTATGGAGGTGGCAGCGACCTTACAACATCACCTTCAACAGCTCAAATTAATCTCGGGAGGTCAACCACAGCCCCATCAATTGCAACAGCTATAGTGTATTGGGGAATCGGAATCCCTTCCCCACTTGCAACAGGTTCATTTTCAGGTCAAGTTACAGTAAATGCTATAGCTGATTAAAAAATACTTGATATGTAATTTTTTATATAATAAATTGTTTGAGAAAGAATATTTTTTATAAAACATATGAATAAAAAACCAATCTCAAAAATTTTTGTTTTACCTTTTGTGCTAACGATTTTTGCATTACTTGGATTAATTTCCACAGTCTGGGTTAATGCAGATACTTCCGATACAAGCGTTACAGTAGGAAACGCAGCACCAACATTTACAGTAGCAGTTGCCGAATCGCCTGCAAGTGATACAACTACACCAACTAATGCAGGTAGTAATGTTACTTTTGTTGCAACTGCAGCTGATAGTAACAATGAAAACTATTACCTTGCAATTTGTAAAACCAACTCTGTAACACCAGTAAACGGTAGCGCACCAACTTGTGGAGGAGGAAACTGGTGTATTAGTACTGCAACCACATCAAGCTCACAGTCAACTTGCTCTTACACAACATTAGATGGAGATTCAGAAAGCAATGTTTGGTATGCATTCGTTTGTGACGGAAACTCTTCAGCTGCATCATGTTCAACAGCAAGCCAGGGCAGTGGAAGTAGTGGATCACCATTTAACGTAAACCACAGGCCAGTATTTAATGCACTTTCAAATAACTCACCACGAAACCCAGGACAGGATATTACTTGGTCCACTAATTCATCAACTTTAGATAACGACTCAACAGGTACCGCAGATACTGTAAAGCTGGTTATTTGTAAAACAACAGGTTTAAGTGCAGGCGATTGTGATGGCGGTGCAAGCGACAGATGGTGCGATAGCGGCTTTGTTGCTTCAAACCCAAGCTGCTCATACTCTATACCAATACCAACAGTAGACCAAAGTAATAATGCATATGCCTACCTGGTAGATAGCCATAATTTTGGTGCGACTGGTGTAAATCAAGGTGGAAGCACGTCATACACTGTAAGTAATGTAGCCCCTGTAGTATCTTCAGTATTGCTTAATGGTGGAGGTGATATAACATTAACAGAAGGAACGACCACAAGTGTAGGACTTACTGCAACAGTAACTGATAACAATGGTTGTACAGACATTTTACAAACCTATGCTTCATTATATAGGACAGCTATAAACTATGCAGGGTGTAACATAGTCGATAACACCAATGCAAACTATTGTTACCCAGTAGTAGAATGCACCCAAGTCGTCGCAGGAAACACATGTGACGGTGCAAGTGACTCAAGTGTTGGATATACTTGCACTTTTACTGTTCAGTACCATGCAGATCCTACTGATGCAACTACACAATACCCAACAGATAGCTGGACAGGAACAATATTTTCGACAGATGAAATCTTAAATAGCAATGTAGCAGACTCTAGCCCAGTTGAAATGCTAAGTCTAATTGCTTACGATGTCACATCCGCAATAGGATATGGATCACTTGGAGCAGGTGATTCTAACGATCCACTAAGTATTACAACAGTTTACACTGCCACTGGTAACGTAGGGTTAGATGCAGAATTATCTGGATCCCAAATGTGTACGAACTATCCAACCTGTAGCGGTGGTACACCAATCGCAGTCGGCCAACAAAAGTATGCATTTGCTGCTTTAACTGCATATTCTTCGGGAACTGCTTTAACAGGCACACCTACAGAAAGAGAGTTAAATGTATTAAAAACAACTATAACTGGTAGCCCACAAACAAAAACAGCATACTGGGGGTTAGAAGTTCCACTAGGAACTGTTTCTGGAAGTTACACAGGCTTAAATGTGTTAGGTGCTTTAAGAAGTGAGCCATTAGAATGGTAAAAGATTTTAATTTAATTTATTTATTATTAATTAAAAATGAAAAGGCTATTATCTTTGATAGCAGTTTGTACAATTCTGACAGGATTGGCAGTTTCTGCCGTGTCAGCAAGTGGTTTTGGTGTAACTTCTAAAAATCCTTTAGAAGAGCTTAAGCTAAGGCCAGGAGTTACATACCGAAGAGAAATTATTATTTCGAGGTCTACGCCAGAAGAAGATATAAATATTGAAGTAACTGCAGAACTTGGAGACCAGTCAGATTGGGTAACTTTTGAGCCAGGTAGTGAATTTACTATTCCAGCTGGAGAAGGTAACTACTCATTCTTTGCAAGAATAGCTGTACCTAATGATGCAAATTTGCAGGACTATGGAGGGGTAATAAGAATTCAAGGCACAAGTCCTAACCCTGAAGTAACAAATGGAGGCGTCTCAGTAGCAAATTCAGTTGCGCTCAAAGTGTCAATGGCAATTAGTAACGAAGTGGTTGAAGACATGAAAGTTAGGAATATCTTAATTGATGATGTTGAAGTTGGAGACCCAATTCTTGTAGAAATGCTTGTTGAAAACACTGGTAATATTGATATTGCACCAACAAACTTACAGCTTAGCGTACTAAACCTTAACAGTGAAAGTATAGCTGAATTAGAAACAAGTGATATAGATAAAGTAAGCCCTGGGGATACCGAAACAGTAACTGCAAGGCTTTCTAACACTCTTGAAAAAGGAGAATACTTTGGTGTAGTAAGAGTTTATAATGAAGATTTACTACTAAGAGAAGAAAGATTAGCATTTAAAGTTGTTGACCAGGTTGAAGAAGAAACAACTGGAACAACAGAAGCAGGAAAATCAACAGGAAGTTCAACTCAAACAATATTACTTGTTGGTGGTGCAGTTCTAGCCATAATAATAATATTGGTTGTAGTTCTTGCTGCTGCAAAAAAAGACAATTCAAAGGCTGAATCCTCATCTGTGTCTAGTGATAAACCTATGGATAGCAATAATAGTTAAAATCTTATTATTTAATTTATTTGTATGAAAAATAAAAACGCAACCTCGCAGAGATTTGTTTTTGCAGGGTTAGCTATTGCAACTATCCTGTTGGTTGTTGCTGGTACAGCAGTTCTGGCGGATAACGCTCCAACATCTGTTACCGTAGGAGGGGCAGCACCATCTTTTACAGTTACTGTTGCTGAATCACCTGCAAGCGATGGCACAACTCCAACAAATGCAGGTAGTCAAATTGCCTTTCAAGCAACTGCTACAGACCCTAACGGTGATAATTACTATCTTGCACTTTGTAAAACTAATTCAGTAACTCCGAGTGCTGGTGGTCCCCCAACTTGTGGTGGTGGCAACTGGTGCATAAGCACATCAACAACAAGTGGCAGTCAAGCAAGTTGTAATTATACAACACTGGATGGAGATGCCGAAACTAATGTATGGTACGCCTTTGTTTGCGATGGTGACTCAAATGGTGCAAATTGTTCAAACTCAAGTCAAGGAACTGGGAGCAGTGGTTCACCTTTTAAAGTCAACCACAGACCAGTATTTTCTACTATCTCAAACAATACTCCTCGAGATCCAGGTCAAAGTGTTACATGGTCAACTAACTCATCAACATTAGACAACGATACTGATACAGCAGCAGATACTGTAAAATTAGTTATCTGTAAAACAACAGGTTTAAGTGCTGGAGACTGTGATGGAGGAGCAGGGGACAGGTGGTGTGCAAGCAGTTTTGTAGCTTCAAACCCATCTTGTTCTTATGCTGTTCCTGTGCCAACTGCAGATAACTCTTATAACGCTTATGCTTACTTAGTTGATAGTCACAATTTTGAAGCAACAGGCGGAAACCAGGGTAGCAATAGTTCTTATGTTGTTAATAACATAACACCTGCAATTTCTTCAGTAACATTAAATGGTGGTACTGACATAACTTTAACTGAAAGTAGTACTAAATCAGTAGTAGTTACTGCAACTGTAACCGACAATAACGCTTGTACTGAAGTTACAACTGTTGATACTTCTGTTTACCGATCTGGTGTAACATACACTTCTTGCGACACGTTAGGAGAAGCTAATGCAAATAACTGTTATGCCAAAATAACCTGTAGCGTTGGTGGGGGTGATACTTGTGATGGAGCAACTGATGCAAGCGCAAGCTATACATGCACTATAAATATGCAGTTTCATGCCGATCCTACAGATGCAAGTACACCTTTTAGTGCGCAAAACTGGCTATCTACAGTTTATGCAATTGATGATGATACGTCTTCATCGACTTCAACACTTGGAACAGGTATTGAAGTGTTAAGCTTAATTGCCTATGACGTTACTGCAACAATTCCTTTTGGTTCACTCGGACCAGGCGATTCAAACGATCCTTTAGACGTAATAACAACTTACACAGCAACAGGTAACGTTGGACTTGACGCGCAAATGTCTGGTTCTCAAATGTGTACTAACTACCCAACCTGTACCGGAGGCACACCAATTGCTGTAGGACAGCAAAGATTTGCGTTTGCTGGATCAACGGCATACACATCAGGTACTCAGCTAACTGGAAGCCCTACAGAATACGAGTTGAACTTACAAAAAACAACTGTAACTGGTAGCCCTCAAACTAAAAGTGTTTATTGGGGTATTGAAATTCCAATTGGAACAATATCCGGTGGGTACACTGGTCAAAACGTGCTGGGTGTAATTAAGAGCGAGACTGGTGAATGGTAAAAAAAGTTGTTAACTAGTCAGGTATTTTGTCAAAGCGCGGTTAGCTAACCGCGCTTTGTAGTGCTATACTTTTCGAAGTTTAATCTTTCACATGAAAACCATAAGCGAAATAAGAAAAATGTTTCTTGACTTCATGAAATCTAAAAACCATGCAGAAGTTACTAATGCTTCACTCGTACCTGTTAACGATCCAACAGTTCTCTTTACCACAGCAGGTATGCACCCGCTTGTGCCATACTTACTTGGGCAGCCACATGCATTGGGAAAAAGATTAACAAATGTACAAAGGTGTGTACGTACAAATGACATAGAAGAAGTAGGCGATACGACTCACCTTACATTTTTTGAAATGCTTGGCTACTGGTCTTTGGGAGACTACTTTAAAAAAGAAGCTTTAAGCATGTCATTTGAGTTTTATACTTCAAAAGACTTGATAGGGTTTGATCCACGAAGAATTTTCGTAACCGTTTTTGAAGGTGATGAAAATGCTAGTGAAGACCAAGAATCAATACAAGTTTGGCAGGAGATTTTTACAAAAGCAGGTATTAAAGCAGAAGTATGGAATAAAAAAAATTTTAGCCAAAAAAACCTACGTATTTTCCCACTAAATAAAAAAGAAAATTGGTGGGGACCTGCAGGTGAAACAGGTCCATGCGGACCCGATTCTGAAATGTTTTACTGGCGTGGTGATGGGCAGCCTGACTTTAATAAATACGTTCCTTGGGACGACTCTGGAATGTTTATTGAAGTAGGAAATGATGTTTTTATGGAATTTAACAAAACAACAAGTGGAGCATTTGAGCAGTTGACAAGCAAAAATGTAGACTTTGGCGGTGGGCTTGAAAGAATAGCAGCAATTTATAACTTTAAAGACGAAAATGGAGTTTTCTCAATGCAGTATTCTGTATACGATACAGACATTTTTAAAAAAATAATTAGCAAAATTGAGCAAATTTCAGGTCAACAATATTCACCAACAGAATCATTGATTGATCAAACTTCAGCATTTAGAATAATAGCAGAGCATTCACGATCAGCTACATTTATACTAGCCGATGGCATAAGACCTGCTAATAAAGATCAAGGATATATTTTAAGGCGATTAATACGTAGGATGGTTAGGTACGGAAAAAAGTTAGGCATTGAAAATAACTTTACAAAAGATTTAGCGTTATGCGTAATTGATGCAATGGCTGACTACTATGTGCATCTCACTACAAATCAAAGTTTTATATTAGATGAGATAGAAAAAGAAGAAATTAAGTTTAGAGATAAATTAAAATCAGGATTAAATGAACTTGAAAAACTATCAGTTATTGATGGCTCTTTGGCATTCTTCATTTATGAAACTTACGGATTCCCAGTAGAAATGATATTAGAAGAATTGCATAGTAATACAAACAAATATAAGCTAATAGTAAACGATTCTGATACAAGCATTAAGTTTATAAACAATGACATACCTAAAAGCAAAAGGACAAAATTAATAGAGTCAGACAATAGCAAGGTATGGCGAAAGGTTAGCGATTACGATTTAGAGGAAATAAATAAATCTTTCATAAGCGAATTCAATAAAGAATTTGAAAAACATAAAAACAACTCCCGTTCCGGTGCTGAGCAAAGATTTAAAGGTGGGCTGGCAGATGCATCGACAGAAACTACTAAGCTACATACCACCCACCACCTTTTACTTGCAGCTTTACAAAAATTAATAAGCTCGGACATTAAACAAAAAGGTAGCAATATTACTGCAGAAAGACTACGCATGGATTATAACTTTGATAGAAAACTTAATGAGCAAGAGATACAACAAGTGGAGGACAAAGAAAAACAAAAAATTCGAGAAGGTGTAAAAGTTCAAAGAATAGAATTACCTAAAGAAAAGGCTGAAAACATAGGGGCCCAAATGGAGTTTGGTCAAAAATATCCTAATGTTGTGTCAGTTTACTTTATAGGCGAAAATCTTGAAAATGCCTTTTCTAAAGAGTTTTGTGGTGGACCGCATGTTAAAAATACCAAAGAGATAGGTGCTACAGGAAAAAAGTTTGAGATTTATGAGCAAGAGAGTGTAGGAGCAGGATTAAAGAGAATAAAAGGTAGATTAGTAAATAAGTAAAAAGAAAATAAGTAAAAAGGACAAACTAAAAACGAAAAGCGAAAAGATAGCAGCAGTCAGAAGACAGCAGGCAGAAAGCAGAAAACAGTAGGCAGTCTTCAACCATGCCCAAGGCAGGTGGCAGAGTATAGAAGTAAAAACTAAAAGCTAAAAATAAGTAGGAAGTAAAAAGAAAAAGCGAAAAAGTTACTAGTCTCTAGTCTCTAATCTCTAGTCTCTAGCCTCTAGTCTCTAAAAAATATGTTAGAAAAAATAAGTCAAATTTTAATACAAATTGTAGATTCTGTTGGTGCTTTTGGAATAGCAATTGCAGGTGCTGTTGAATCTTTTTTTCCTCCAATTCCATCAGAAATAATTATGGTTTCAGCAGGGCTATCAGCCTCTGCAGCTGGAGGCATTGGACTAATACTTTTGTACTCTATAGCTGGAGCAATTGGCAACTTTGTTGGTACTCTACCATTTTATTTAATAAGCTTTTACGGAGCAAAAACTTTCTTACCCAAATTTTTAAACAAGTGGGGAAAGTTTTTGCTCATTTCAAACGATGACTTAAAACGAGCAGAAAAACTTTTTAAAAAACGAGGAAATATTACTGTATTTTTATCCAAGCTTATTCCTGGAATAAGAAGTTTAATTGCTTTTCCAGCTGGAGTAGCGAAAATGAATTTCGCAAGCTATATGTTTTACTCACTTGCAGGTAGTACTGTTTGGAATATTTTCCTTGTTTCTATTGGTTATGCAGCTTATGAACAAAAAGACGAAATTTTTGCAATATTAAAGCCTATTGAAACTTTAATTTTAATACTAATTGTAATAGCAATTTTAACCTATGCTACCTTAATTTTCCTCAACTTTCGGAAGCAAAGGTAGTGTTATTGTAAAAGTAGTACCTTTACCCATCTCCGACACTACTGTTATATTACCACCATGCCCTTTAATTATTTGCTGGACTATTGGCAAACCTATACCTAAACGTAAATCCCCGTTTCTTTCTGTACGTGAATCATCGTGAATTGTTAGTAAGTCAAAGATGTTACCTATTTCACTTTGATCAATACCTATGCCATCATCTTTTATAATTATTTCTATATTACTTCCATCACCACTTGCACTAATAAATATTTTTGTTGCTTCTGCATTAATAGAGTTTGTTAATAACTCTTTTAATGCAACATCTATCAGAACAGGTATTACATTTAAATTAATTGCCACCTGCTCTTGGTGCATTATTTCAATCCTTTCTTGAAAAAAGCTATTGAGCCTATCTACTATACTAATGAAGCTGATAGTACTTTTATTTGAATACTCATTTGGTGAAGAAACCTTTTTGAATAATAAATACCTATCTAGCATAAATGTAATAGTGTTTACAGCCGAAATAATGTTATTGAACTTAGTTTCCCGCACACTTGAAGTTAGCATATCAGAATAATTCGATAGCATTGTTACACTTGTAAGTATTACACTTAAAGGTGTTCTAAGATCATGAGTAAAAGAAGAAATAAATTGATCTAAAAATCTCTGTAACTTAAGACTTTCTAAAAGCATTTGGTTATCCCTTGCAGCTGTAACATCTTTAATATACAAAACAATATCATTATTTTCTTGAACCTGAACATGACAATTCAACTTTTTACCATCATTTGTATCAAGCTCACAAGGTCTAGCCTCTGCGCTACATAGTTTTTTAAGATTATTAAGTTTGCTTTGAGATTCTTGTGTCAAGCTACTTAAAAAGGCTCTCCAATCATTAAGCCCAAAACTAATAGTTGGAGCTGATAAATTTTCATTTGAAAAAAGCCATACAGATGAACCTGTAAATTGTAAAACACCATCTACTTGCGCTAATAAATCCAAGGCAGTAGTCGCGAAATTATTATGAAGGAGTTCGAGTTCGCCCAACCGAACTTTCAAATCTTGATTTTGGGCTAACAGAGCAGCATTTTGTTTCTTTAGTTGTTTTAATTCTTCTAGAAGAATTTTATTTTCTTCATGCACACCGGATATGTCGGTATCCGGTCCTTGTTGTTCGGGTGTCATAGTACTGTCTCCAAAAAGCAGTAACATTATATCACGGCTATATACTTATATCTACCAAAACATAGCCGGTTTATACAAATAGGCAAAAACGGCAAACTATAAGCTAAGGGGGAAAGATGTAAAGCAATAGGCATTAATACATTATCTGTTTTCTGTAATCTAACTTCTTTTTAATTCTTCCTTTTTACTTTTTAGCTTATAGTTTATCGTTCTTCCTTTTTAATTCTTCCTTCTTCGTCTCCTGTTTTAAATTTACTGCTATAATTACCCATGCCTACATTTACACTAAAATCACCTTACAAACCCTCTGGAGATCAACCACAAGCAATCGAACTAATTTCCGCAGGACTTGAAAAAGGGTTAAAACATCAAACAATTGTTGGTGCTACTGGCACAGGCAAAACATTTACGATGGCTAATATTATTCAAAATTTAGGTAGACCAACTTTAATTTTGTCACATAACAAAACACTTGCAGCACAACTCTTTGCCGAAATGCAGGATTTTTTCCCGAACAACACTGTAAGCTACTTTGTAAGCTATTACGACTATTATCAACCCGAAGCATACGTTCCCCAAAGGGATTTATACATTGAAAAAGACTCAGACATAAACGAAACAATAGAAAGATATAGAAACACAGCAACTCAAAACCTGCTTTCACGAAGAGATGTAATAATTGTGGCGACAGTAAGCTGTATTTACGGGCTGGGAGATCCAGAGGATTATAAAGAGCTTAGTGAAACCATAAAAGTTGGAGAAGAGTTAAATAGAGATAAATTTTTTTCACGACTTACAGCTATGCAATACGAAAGAAGAAATGCAGATTTTCCTATTGCAAGTTTTAGAGTTAGAGGAGAAATAATAGATATTCATCTTTTTACCGCTGATGACCAGGCAGTAAGAATTGAAACTTTTGGTAATAGGGTAGATACAATAAAACTTATTAATCCAATAAGCGGGGAACTTATTGGCAGGGTTGAAGAAATTACAATATTTCCCGCTAATCAATATGTAAGCACAGAAGAAAAGCTAAACAAAGCAATTGAATCTATAGAACAAGATGCCGAAAAAGAGGTAAAAGCTTTTTCAGATAAAGGAAAACTTGTAGAGGCCCAACGGCTAAGGCAAAGAGTTGCCTATGATATTGAAATGTTAAGAGAAACAGGATTTGTTAAAGGCATTGAAAACTACTCAAGGTACTTTGATGGCAGGCCCGAGGGTGTTGCAGGAGCATGCCTTTTAGATTATTTTCCAGAAGACTACTTAATGTTTATTGATGAGTCTCATATTACGGTACCTCAAATTGGTGGGATGTATGAAGGCGATAGATCTCGAAAACAAAACCTTGTAGATTACGGCTTCAGGCTAAAATCAGCAATGGATAACCGTCCTCTTAAATTTGAAGAGTTTAAAGCAAGAGTAAACCAAACAGTTTATGTGAGTGCTACTCCTAAAGAATACGAGTTAAATTTAAGCAAACAAAACAATATTTTTTCTTGACATTGTAAAAAGATTTGTGCAAATTAGTAGTAGTAAAAATTTACACATTATTAATTTATTTATGTCAACTAGTCATACGTCCGAAATGCCTTCTGCTGCAAGTACTAAAATATCACCTTTTGCAGTTTTAGCTTTAGTTTTGTTAGGTGCACTCCTGGTAGTAGCGCTTCTTTTAAGTAGTAACCTTACTGGCAGCCAAAATGCGATAGATACTTCTAAACCAAAAGAAAGTATCGAATCTTTACAAAATGCAATGGCTCAAAGCCTTGAAAATGAGAATTCTACACTTAGTTTATATGCTCTCGTTCTTCAGCAACTGGAAAGTACATTTAATAACGCTAACATTACTTTAGAGTACTTAAGTACCAATCCTGAAGGTGAAATATCAATGACCGCAACAGGTAATGTTCAACAAGCCAGCTTTAGTGACGAGCTTGCCTTTGAAGGAAATGCAAATGCAAATTTTGCTGAAGCAGGTGTAAGTACAGCAAGTGTAAATGCTTTAGTAAAAATGGTAGATGGAAATTTTTATTTTAATATTGATTCTTTGCAAGGTGAATTTGCTGTTAGCCCTGAATTCACAAGTGCTGTAACAAACAAATGGGTTATTTATCCTAATACTAACCTTGAAGAAACTTTTAGTGTCATTACTGGTATGCTTATTAATCAACGTGCAACAGATTTGTATATTTATGAAATACTGTTAAACAGTTTGACGAGCAAAACATTCTTTAACAACATTGTTGCTTCATCAGAAAGAACCATAGGCGACCAAACTGTTGCCTGTGCTACAACAACAATAAACTCTACTGATGAAACTGCTGGTGGCACATTGGAATTATGTAAAGAGGGTGCCAGCAAGCCAATGTATATTAGCTATACAATTTCCGACATAGCTACAGGTAGTACGAGCACTATTGCGTTAACAATAAGTGGCTATGAGCAAAAGAACCCTGTTGCTTTGCCAACAGAGTTTGTTGAGTTTGAAAATATCTTAAATTAACCATAAGCAATTTTTTAAATTATTAAATTTACTTACTATGTCCAAAGTTGTAGAAAATTTTGAAAAGCTTGTAACTTACAGGCTTAACTTAATTACAGTGCTGACGGGGTTAGCAGCTGTATTTTCACTTACTGTTTTAATATTTCAAGCACTACCTCTTACAGGCACAAGTACAACTGTTGCTGATACAAGCGTAAGTGAAGAGTGTGAAGTGCCATGTTTTGCAGGGTGTGGAGCACAAAACAGTAACAGATGTTGGACTTTCCAAGAACTTACTGATAACGGTTTTGGAGGGTGCAATGATGTTTACGACTTTTACTGCGGAGGCACAGGTGGAAGTTGTGTTGATAATGGTGCAAGCTATGGTAATGACCCAAGCAGCTGTTGCTCAGGTCTGCAAGCATGCCCTAACGGAAGATGTGGCACGACTTGTATTGCACCAGAATGTAGCCAAGAAAGTCAGGTATGTAATACTCAAAATTTATGTTGTGATGGGTTAACTTGCATAAACGGCACTTGTGGTGACGTAACCCAAGGATGCACAACTGATTCAGGTTGTTCAAATAGTCAGTACTGTGAACCCGGAATTAACGTATGCTCCCCTAAAAGAGATATTGGGCAATTCTGTTCAAGAGATCAGATGTGTAATTCTGGAAACTGCGAAGTCGGAGTATGTGAAGATGAATACCTTGAGATCCCGCCTGGTGGGAGTACTCCCCCATCATCAGGTGGAGGTGGTAGTAGTGAACCTGATGCTAATGATCCAGCTCTATTGCCTGATGATGTAGACAAAGTACAGGAAGCTATAAATGACCAAATTCGGCAAGAACGTGCAGCAGCAGGTATTTGTACGAGTATCAGGGGCGGGGGTGATATTTGTGATGGGCAACCTTATTACACAAATACATCTACTGGTGTAACATGTGTTCCACACAACTCAAGAAATGGTTTGTGTATATCAGCAGGCAACTATTCACAACCAGCAGGCGGGCCATGTAATGGTGATAGCAGTTGCCAACCAGGATTAAAGTGTGTTCAGTTTGGTATAGAAGGCTATTTTACATGTATTGATTCGACCAGCACCCCATCTGGTTCTATTGCCCAGCCACCTACTCCAACAGAAGATGCAGGCACTACGGATGACCCTTCTGATAGTGGTTCTGGATATATTCCGCCAGCACCTGGACAATATTGCGGTCAGTCAGATAGAGAAGGAAGATGGCTTTGCACTACTGGATACATTTGTACTAATACAGATGGAAATTCTATTTGCGAGTTAAACACATCATATAGTACTTCAGGTGCTAGTTCCAGTGTAGTGAGAACATCTCCAGTTGTAAGTGCCGCAAAGGTGTTTGTACATTCTAGCAGTAGCACAACATTTGATTTGACCGAGTTCTTTGCTGAAGTTAAGTCTGCAGTTGAAAAGGTAAATAACGAAATAGTTAGTAAAAGCGCATCCGATTTTGTGCTTAATCTTACTGTAGCAGTTGTGAATTCTGACCTTGGCAATGATAATACTGATTCTACAACAACAACTATTTTAAAAGCAGTAAATAAATTATTTGCAGCATCCTCCGGCAATGGTGGAACATCAGCAAAACTAATTGCAAGCAGTCAGGAAGAAGATGTTTCAAGCGGTAATTCTCAAGGAATTGAAGATCTTTTCTTACAACGCTTTGACTGGGAAATTAGTGTGCAAAATGGCGAAGATGAAGTCTATATTACTACTTTAGATGACAGAGCCGGGCTCGATGGGAGCACTCAGGATATTTTAGGGGATTTGACAGACCCACATAGAAATTGCTATCAAGCAGATAGAATTGGTGAGAATATCTTTAGTAGAGGAGCAAGTATGCCTCCAGATTGCTTTGGACTATTTACCGAGCTCCAAGGCATTCGAAATTTCCATTATGATGGTAATGTTTTCCCTGAGAGCCTTGATGAGGAAAATTGTGATAGAGTAAATGGTGGTTTGGCATGCTTAGAAGATCGATTGGTTGTTTGTCAGTACACTAATGATGGATATATAGTTGCTCCAATTACTTTAGATTTTGAGGAAGAAGGTACTGCATATGTGAATTGCGAGGGTACAATATTTGTTCCATAAAGAAAAATACTTATATATTAATTAACATCCAGGAGGCCTTTGGCCTCCTGGTTTTTTTAATATTCTTGACTTCTTATCGAATATTCTGCAAATTAGATTAGTAAATGTGTTTTAAATGTCGGATTCTTACACACATATTCTAAAAAATCTAAATCTACTAACCATACTAGTGAGTTTGCTTGTGCTTTTGTCATTAACAGTATTAGTAACAACATCTCTAAATTCTTTAAACAATAATAAAACTTCTCAAGCCGATACAAGTGTAAGTGAAACAGGGTGCATAGAATGGGTATCAACACCATGCCATGGAAGTGGATGCCTTGATTTCTTCCTTGCAGATGGTAGAGAATGGCAACTAACAGACGAGTCATGTAAAGCCGAAAAAGACAGGACTCAACCAACACCTCCTCCAAGTAATACTTGCCCTCGTACCTCACCAACATCACAAGGATGCTTTGGAGTTGCTGTTAACGGAGTAAAAGGCAACTGTAAATGCGTTAGAGGTACAGACCCTAACCACTGCGCTTGCATACCTATTACTAAAATCTCACAAGGAGGCTCGTGTACAGACACATCAAATTGTCAGGATGGGTTGACATGCATTGACTTTATTTGCACTAATCCTCCAGCACCGACTCCTGTTAACGATGCGCCTGAGGTACCTACACTATCACCAACCCCTGCACCAGTTGTTTCTACTCCTACTCCTCAACCAGTAGCCGTGATCCCAAGCCCAACACCACAACCAGCTTCAAAGCCCATAGTAACATCGCCATTGAACGAAATTCTTGGCAATGTACTAGAAGGGGATGGAGCAACTTGCCAAAACTCTTTAGATTGTGATTCTGGCTTTGAATGCATTAATTCAACATGTCAGCCAAGAGGAGAAAAATCTAACACTCCTCCTAAACCCATAGCCCAAAATACACAGTTTAAACAACTTGCACAAGAATACTTATCCCAACAAAGCAGTGGAACAACAACTCCCGAGCAAACTAAGGCCCTTCTTGAAGCTTATAGAACAGCACTTAATGAACGAGCATACATTAAGCAACAGAATATTGTAGAAGCTAGTGCATCAAATTTTACTGAAGAATTTTCAACTGCGGTAAAGTTATCTGTAGTAGCCCAAAACCAATTAACCCCTATACCTGCAATTTTCGATACGTTTAAGCTAATATTTAACCAGTCAAGCCAATCTACTACATCCTACATGAAAGTTGTTACAACTTCAGACGGCATAGAAATAGATGAAACCCCAAATGCTCTTTGCCCGGTAAACTCAAACTTAAATGGTAATGGTATTTGCAATAATGTACCAATAAATACATCCCCAGGTGCTGGGGTTATTTGCGTTAAACCCTACGACAGCGAAATTTGTGCTTCAATTGGGCTAAGGACTCAAACAGAAAATCAACCATGCCTTTACAATGATAGTTGCCAGGAAGGACTGTTTTGCGTACATAGCACTGATTCTAATTCGGATATATGTTTGGGAATTGACGAAACCCAGGGAACCGAGAGTGGTCCTCCTACTCCTCCACTTCCAGGAAATAATAATTGAGCTTTTGTTACGAATAAACCTTGCTCCAAACCTTATGTTGCATCCATAATGGGTTTCTAGCCCTGTCAATATTACGTCCGTGAAAAATTAATCTTAAACTCATTTCAGGCCAGTCTTCCCTTTTAAAAAGCTTCATTAAATCTTGTTCAACTTTTTGAGGAGAAGTATTCTTAGTTAAAAGAAGATTGCGAGACACCCTCAACACATGAGTATCTACCACAAAACCTTCTGCTAAAACTTTTTTACCTTGTGCCCTAAGTTTAGGGTTAGGATGAGGGTGTCTCGCAAACCATTCACTAATAACAACATTTGCAGTTTTACGCCCAACACCAGGCAAAGTAGTTAATTCATCGATAGTATATGGAACTTCCCCACCAAAATCTAAAATTAACTTTTGTGCCATTTTTATTAAATGTTTTGATTTAGTTTTATAGTAGTTAACCAGCCTAATTATTGGTTCAAGATCCTCAGGATTTGCTAAAGATAAATGGCTAACAGAAGGGTATAACTTAAATAGATTAGGAGTAACTAAATTAGTTGTTTCATCTTTTGTTTGCGCAGAGAGTATTACAGCTACCAATAGTTCAAATACATTAGAATGCTTAAGTGGAGTCTCAACAATTGGATAGTCAACCTCAAGTTGCTTTTTTACAAAAGCCGCTCTTTTAATTTTACTCAAATTTCTGTAGTCTGTAGCAGTCATTAATTTAGTTTATTAAGCCAGGTGTGAATGACAATATTTAGTTGTAAGCTATGGAAGTTTTACTTGTATTCATTATAACCCTAAACGTACTAATTGGGTGGGGAATTTACCTTATTGCCGAAGCTCATTACAGAGAAGACACAAAATCTCCAGCAAACCCAATTCAAATAATTAAAACATTTCTACACCATAAGCCAGACTTAGCCCGCAGTATTGTATCTTCATTAATTAGTGGATCAATACTAACATTTGTAAGCATAAGAATACTGCTTTCAGATCAACCTATAAGTGTTTTAGAAAAACTTTTGCTAATTACAATTCAAAATCTAATAATTTCAGCACTACTGTACCTTGCTAATTTTGACCTGTTAAGCTTTGAAATACCTGAACGATTTGCGCTAAGCATTATTGGTATTCTTATTCTAATTAATACAATTGCAATAGCAGTTTTAGGAACTCAAAACGCTATAACTATTCCTTTAGACTTTGAGTTTTTTCCACTTTCTAACTATTTAGGAGCCATAATATATGCTGGTTTAATAGGTGCAGTTGTTTTTGCTACGAAAGAGCAGGGCATGGGGGCCGGGGACATTAGAGTAGCAGCAATTATTGGACTTTCTTTAGGACTAGAAAAATCTATAATAGCTCTTTATGTTTCGATAATAACAGCTGCACTATATGGAGTTTTCTTTGCAATTGCTAAAAAAAAGCTTCAAGGTGTAAAACTTCCTTTTGTACCCTTTATGGTTTTTGGAGCTTTAACAACGTATTTATTAAGCCTTGGCCTGCCTGAATATTTGAAAGCCTTTTTAGTGTGGTTTTAAAAAGCAATCTGTTTCGATTAATAACCAAAAAATGATTATTTACCGAAACAAGTCAATTATTTTTAAAGTTGTTATTTTATAAAAATCCCGGGCAGGACTGTTCATTACCTTCACATAAAGTTAATGGGTTAGTGCTTGTATCAGCAAAAAATACCTCATTAATACCAAACTCCGAAGTATTTGCAATCACTTGAATAGATTTAATAGCTGTTTGCCCAACAACGTTTGATACAACAACTTCACAACTCACATTGTCAAAAACATAGTTAAAATTACCAGTGTAAAGAATATTATAACTAATTTTATACATTGCTTCTTCTAAACAAGTTCTACTTGCTACTTTTGATGAAATCGTACTTTCAAAATTCCTGGAAATTACCGATACATCTATACTCGTAATTGAAACACTAATGCCCGCAAGCAAAAGAATAGCAAGCATTACTATTACAGATGTTAAAGCTACTGCCCCTCGTTTTAATTTAGTTTGCACTTTCATTTACTATTTTTATCTTTATATTAAATATAAAGTTTCAACCTCCCTTCTATTCCAGTCAAACTTTACATCATTGATGTCTATAGTTACTCGTAACGCCACAAGTTCTGAATCTTTATTAAACACAGGAAGTACTCTAAATTCATCAATAAAATACTCAGTAGAGTGGAGTACCACTGAATTTGCCTCCAATATATTAGCCACAACCTCATAAGTAAAATCTGCCCCTGTTGTTTCAAGCACAAGTTTACTTTCAGAGTTATCAAAAACAGATTCCCCCTGGTTAACTGCCACGGCATTATCAATATTGTATTTTAAATGTTCAGTTAAAAAAACTGTTATTCTAGACATTTCATTGCGCCTTTCAGCAACAGCATCAAACTCTAATACAGAAAGCATAAACTGGGAAATTATTGTTAAAAGAACACTTACTATCCCAAGGTATAAAACAGTTTCTATAAGTGTAATACCTTCCCTTAACTTTTTAGGTTGTAAATCTTTCATTTTTGGTACTTAATTCGTAACTTATCAAAAACTGGTGTTTCTAAAGTATCTGACTGCAAAATGATTCTATACTGGAAGTATCTTTTATTAGATAAAGATTCTGGCAAGTAACTTGTACCTACATCAAAAAATGTTAAGCCTGTACCATCGGGTCCTATCCATACACCGTCCGACAAATCAGCATTATTGCCTGATCTTACCTGAATGCCAATATTGGTTAAATTAAATTCAGTAAAATTTAACTCAATAGAGTAATACCTCGCAGCAGAACTGCCAGCATCTAAAATTGAAGATGTATATGTGCCTTCATTCGCGTAATTACCTCCAATACCCCCGCCATAACCTGGGCCTCCTCTCATAATTTTAAACTCTGAGCCTGATGCACTTGTTAAAACATATGAAAACGCATTACCAAAAGCATCTTTAACTGTCTCGACATCGTAAACAGTAACATTAAAATTGATCCCACCACACCTAGATGGGTTAAGTTCGTCTTGCATATTAATTACCTGGTATTCTTCACCTCCTGACCCAGTAATTATTGCAACATTATCATCTTCGTAAAAAGATACACCGCGTACAGTTAGTCCATTAGATTCATAACTTGCAATTATTGGTTGAAGTCCTGTTTTAGTAGTGGAGTCAATAATAAAGAACTCTTTAGCACTCGAGGAATTTGTGCCCAAATAAACCCTGTTGCCATCAGCCCTTACATCAAAGTCATAAGTCTGCTGAGTATTTACATCAATATTTCCAAGCCGCACTGGATCTAAAGGATTTGAAATATCGTAAATAACTATTTCGTCCCAGTCATTGTATAAAGAAATAAAAGCATAGTTGCCAACAATTTTTATTTTTGTAATGTATGAGCCTGAAATTCCAACAGTTTCTGTTGCGACCTGTGACCTAGCGCCAGTTTTACCCGAAATATCAAAAACCCTTAAATATCTTCCGTGTCCAAGATATCCATAATTGCCGCTTACTGCTACTGCATCTCCATCTGTACCATAAACATTTGTAGGATTAAAGTATCCTACTTCAGTATAAGTTGCCATGTCTAAAATTACTGCTTCCTTTGCAGTGTTTGTTGTTGCAAGGTACGCATAGCCCCCTTCAACAACAAGATCATTTACTATATAACCATCATATTCGCCAATAATTGAAAGTACTGGCGGATCGTAACCAGTTATTCCAGCGTGAGTAAAAGAAATACCAGTAGAACTACCCGCTGTTCCAAAATAAGCTTCACCTACAATATTAGAAAAGATTGTTTTCGCAGTTGCAGAACCTGGAATATCATGATTTGTAAGGGTATCTTCAGGACTACACCAATCTGGATAGTAAATTGTATCTAACTTAACTTCGCCATCTACATCATTAGTTATATATGTTGCGTCATTAACACCATCGCTAAAATCTGCAACAGTAGTTTCTTCCCACAATGGAGAGCTCCAATCGTTAATGTACATTACAGAATTAATTGTATTTAGCTTTTCGCTGGCATCTGTCCAACTTGCGCTAATATCTACCTGCCTTGTTTGAAGATCTGGAGAACCACCAGCTATTGCAATTGAGCCATCAGGGTTTCTATTTGCTGTCGTAATAACTATTTGCAAAGTCACTTCATCTTTTATAGTCGGTCCATCAACAATTTCATAGTCAGTTCCATTAAAAACAAGACTTTTTGGACCATCATCTGTGCTTTCAAGTATAGAAAGCCATAAATCCTGCTTGCTCAAAATCAAAGCATTTGTTGTTTCTTGGATAAATAAGGCTGCGTTTACTTTTTTGTTGGAGTTTTCGGAGTATCTGTTCGAATCAGCAGCAAAAAATACTAGGCTTCCAAATCCAGCTAAAAAAACCGCCATTGCAACTGTCAACTCAACCAAACTAAAAGCAGATTTAAAAGCTGGATATTTAAGATTTATCACTTTCATTTTTTAAGATGTTTTATCGTAAAGAATAGCCCCTTGGGTATTTATTGTTACTGTGTAAGAATCATAACCGTCTGAAACGCTTATAAAACCATTTTGCTGGGGCAAGAGTTCTCCTGCAACAAAAAGAATTTCATTACCCCCTCCCGAAAAAGAGATTGAATTTATAGAAATATTAGCAGGCAAAATAACTTCGTCAGTATCTGTTGAAGTAATAAGACTACTGCCAATAAACATTACATACCTGTCTGCAAAAAAGGCTATCCCGTAGTCCTGAAAATTTCTTTGAGAATAGGCATTTTGTTGAGTAACAAAAATCCTTGAAGTTATGTCTTTAGCAACTGCACCAACCTGGCTAGACTGAAGTTGTCGAAAAGAAATTGGTAAAACAATTACCGCAACTGCACCTAATAGTCCAAGGGTTAAAACAGCTTCAATAATGGTGAAAGCTTTTTTAGTTTGCATTAATACTTCCAGTAAACTGATAAATAGGACCAACAATAATAATTGCAAGAAAACCTATAAGCCCACCAACAAAAACCAATAGTATTGGCTCTATTAATGTTGTGAGGTTGTTGCTCATATCAGTTACTTTTTCTGCATGAAAATCATAAAGGTACTCAAGATTTTCTTCTAAAGAACCTGTGCCTTCACTTACCTCTATTAACTTAATATATGTTTCGGGGAAAAGCTTCTCAAAACGTGAAAGCGATTGCGAAATGCTTACACCGCTTTTAGTTTCTTCGTAAACTTTCTTTAAAGCTTTTCTATAAAAATGATTCCCTGCAGTGTCTGACGAAATTTCAAGCGCATTCGTTATTGGCATTCCACTTTGTAACAAAATCATTACTGTTCTTGAGAAATTTGCAAGAATATTATTTTTAGTTAAATTTTTTAGCACTGGAAACCTCAATGCAACAACATCTTTAAAAATTCTCCCTGGTTTTGTTTTGAGAAACAAAAAAATTAAAAAGAAAATTGTTGCAGCGCCACCTGCTAATATTGATGCATTGTTTCTTACAAAAGCCGAACCAGTTAATACAAGCCTTGTGAAATCCGGAATATTCTCAAATGTCAAAAACAACTCTTCTAACTTAGGTAGTATCAAAAAAACAACTCCAACCATTTCCAGTAAAGTTAAAGATAAAACAATACCGGGATAAATCAAAGCCCCTTTAACTTTTTTCTTTAATTCGTGATTCTTTTTTAAATAATCAGATAAAAACCCAAGGTTTTTTTCTAACGCTCCTGCTTGTTCTCCAACACTCACAATAGAAACAATAATTGGTGAAAATACTTTTTTGTGCAGAGCCATAGCCTCACTAAGTGTTTTACCCTGTTGAATATCTGCGGCAATCTTTGTTAATACCTTTTGAAGTTTAGGGTTAGATGTTTGATCAATAAGTGACTCAACAGCCTCGCCAAGTGCAAGGCCAGATTTAAGCATAAGTGTAAGGTTTCTTATAGCTAATGCCGTTTCAAGCTCGGAAACCTTACTAAACAAAACAATTTGGTTACCTTTTTTTCTTTTTTTCTTGACTGGTTGTGTATTTGCCATGCTATTCTTTTAATGCTGTTACTCTAAGTAGTTCAGACATGCTTAATATTCCTGCCATTAATTTATTTACGCCGTCTTCAACAATTAAAACAAGTCCTTGTTTTCTTGCTAGGTTAAAGATAGCATCCGTTCCTGCATCTTCCATTATTATTTTTCTTATTGGCTCATTAATTTCTAAAACTTCATATAACCCAATTCTGCCTTTATAACCACTCACACATTCTGAGCAACCTTTTTCTTTAAAAATTTTTACCCCGGGCTTTAAGAGCGCAACAATATCCGGCCTAATTTTTTGCAATTGGACTAAATCCTGCTGTGTTATAGTATAAGGAGTTTTGCACTTTTCGCACAGTTTTCTTCCTAGCCTTTGAGCAATAACAACATTAAGTGTATTTGCCACCAGGTAACTATCTACCCCCATGTCCATAAGCCTTGGAATTGTTGTAACTGAATCATTGGTGTGAATTGTGGAAAGCACAAGGTGTCCCGTCATAGCAGATTCTGTAGAGATTTTTGCTGTTTCATCATCTCTAATTTCACCTATCATTATTACGTTTGGGTCTTGCCTTAAAATTGAACGCAGTCCTCTTGCAAAAGTAAGCCCTGCTTTAGTGTTAATGTGAACATGGTTAACGCCCACTATTTCATATTCAACTGGATCTTCAATAGTTGTGATGTTAATTTCACGAGAATTAATGATCTGCAAAATAGAGTAGAGTGTTGTAGTTTTTCCCGAGCCAGTAGGTCCGGAAACAAGTATCGACCCATATGGTTTCATATAGGCCCTTTGGACCACACCCAACTCATGCGGACCCATGCCTAAATCTTCTAGTTTAAATGACTTGCCCTTTTGAGTAAGAAGACGAATAACCACTTTTTCGCCTTGAGTAGTTGGCATTATAGAAATTCGTGTATCTAATTTGTCATCAAATTTGAAACGTATTCTACCGTCTTGTGGGGCAAAATGTTCATCTGTTCTTAACTTCGCATTAACTTTTATTTTAAAAATAAGCGATTTTTCAAGCTGTTTGTCAATTTGCCTTACATCTTTTAAAATACCGTCAATCCTATATCTCACTATAACATCTTGCTCTCTTGGTTCTATATGAACATCTGAAGCTTTAGCATCCAAAGCTTTTTTAATAATGTCATCTAATAAATCACCTATGCTTGTGATTTCGTTTGCCCCACTTATTTCTATATCTTCAAGTTGCTTACTTGTGACTTCCTGGGGATCTTGCCTCGGAGTTTCAGATGGAATACTAGCCGTTGACTCTTGAGCAGCTTTACCTGCTGCTTGTGGTGAATTATTTGCGCCTAAATTAGTTTGAAGTACCATTAAATTCTTATGTTATTACTTAATTATCATAAAGATTTATGCTCATGAATACAAGTTTATGAATCTTTTGTTTCGTATAGATTTGCAAACAAAAAAGCCCTCTTATGGAGGGCTTTTTTTATTTTAAACTCAACTATCTTCGAACTACTATTGGATCACCACCTTCAGCATCAGGTGCTTCAATTTGCACTCTACCACCTGTTGTTAAACAAATAGTGTAGCCAGTATCAGCAGCTGTACCACCTAGCGGATCAGAAGGAATTTCAACAATATAGTCATCAACTAACAAAGTTGCAAGGTTGACAAAATCCCCTGGGTTAACAGGCACAGTTGTTCCAATTCCTGTTGGTGTTGCAGTACAAGCATTTATTGTACCGAAGTCATCAACCGAATTGCCTTGCTCAGAAGTATATTGAGTTACAGCATTAAGAATCTGGTTAATTTCAGATTGCCTTTCTGTATCTCTTGTTTCCTGGAAGTTTCTTGCTGGGTTAATAGCAACAATAGTAATTGTTGCAAGTATAGCGATAAGCGCTACAACAACAAGGATTTCCACAAGAGTAAAACCTTGCTGTTTTTTATTTTCTTGCGTATGCTCCATACCTTTTAATAAAAATAATAAATAAATTAATTTTTACCTACTTATTCAGTATAGGCAGAAAAAAAAAGTGAAGTCAAATTTTGTTAAAAAAGCTGTATTTACTAAGTTTTGTTAAGCTTCAACCAATTGTGGGTTATGCCCCAAAAATATTTCCTGAATTTGTTCTGCAATTAAAGGCGCATCATGTGGCGTTGCAATACCTGTTTCATGACCTGCGTTTTGAATCATTCTTGGGCTAACTCCAAGTTTTGTTGCAAACCATCTAACTAAACTCATTGGGATAACAAAGTCTTCTTCCAACCCGATAATACCAACATTTCTTACCTTGTTCCTAATTAATTTTGGAGATACTCCAGTAGTTAATGTATCTAACAATGCCCGCATTGATTCCCATTGCAACAGGCCTTCAAGATTAAGAAACTCTTTTATTTGTTCATCTGTAGCATTTGGAATACCAGTTTCCATAATTATGTTTTTAAATGGATCCAGGTTACCCTTTAATGCACCAATTATAATTTTGGGTAACGCTCTTGGTTTTTGCTTCATTATGCCAACTAACATTCTCAAACCCCCTTCAATATTTGAAGGTACAGGTCCCCAACCTACAAAAGTTTTAACTGTGCCAGGGTTTGCCTGATCAATAATTCTTGCGCAAACTGCAGCCCCCATAGAATGCCCTATAAGGTTAATAGGGCTATTTACATTAAGTCGCCCCATAGCTTCCCAAAATGCTTTTGCCTGGTTATTATAAGAAAGATTACTTAATGGATTTGCCATTTTTCTTTGAATTTTTTCATATTCGTCTGAACCTTCTTTAGGTATTTGAGAGTTATGATCTACCCAGGAAACAACAAGTATTCTTGCATCCGGATTAAGTTGTAAAACCTCTTCAGCAACTGGTAATAATGTGAGTGCACTATGAAAAGCACCTGGAGCTAAAACTATTACGTTATCTGAGTAAGGGTCACCTGCTTCAAAAACCTCCATTTTACCTAAAAAAGTACCGATTTCTTTCCTTGTAAAACTGCCGTATTCAGTTTGTTCTTGTTCAAATTCGGGTGTGTTGTCGAGCATAATATTATGTTAATTAATTTAATAATAACAATTTGCAAATAGTTTAGTAAAGGAGTAATTTGCACTAACCAAAAAATTCAATAATTAATGGAGGTCCAAACAGAAAATTATTGACGAAAAAGGCGCTAGTGTAATATACCACCACCCTACGCCTTCCCGCTTTCATGAAACTTTAGCGCAAGAGAGTTAATACAAAACCTTTGGCCAGTAGGTTTAGGGCCATCATCAAAAACATGTCCCAAATGCGAACCACAATTACTACACACTACCTCAACTCGCGACATGCCATAACTGGTATCTGTTTTAAGCTCAACCATATCGTTTGAAACCGCAGCCCAAAAACTTGGCCAGCCAGAACCTGATTCGTACTTGGTATCGGACGAAAATAGCTTTTGCCCACAGGCAGTGCAAGAATACATGTCATCTTTTTTATTTGTGTACAAATCTCCAGAAAAAGCTGGCTCTGTTCCTTTTGCTCTAAGAACTTTATACTCTTCAGGACTAAGCTTTTCTTTCCAGTAAGATTCAGGTTTTTGTTTATAATTTTGTGACATAAATTAACTTTAGTTAAAAATTTGAGAGTAGAGACTGGTTGTTTTTAGCTTTTAGTTTATACTTTTTCCTTTTTACTATTAAATCTGTCACCTACCACCTGCCTTGTCATGCTGAGCCTGTTTACCTGCCTTGGGCATGGTCGAAGACTACCTGCTGTTTTCTGCCTTCTTTCAGCAACTTTTCATTAAACATATTATCCTCTTTCCTACTTTTTGCAAAAAGTAGCAAAAGCCTGGGGGTAGCTTAGTGTTATACCCTTTATATTGTTATGAAACATAACCTACCCCCAGACCCCCTTTTAGTACATGTAGTGCTTACTTATTCCTTCAATTTTTTCTTTTTCGCTTTTGTTTCTTACTTCTATAATCTGTCTACTGCCTTCTGCCTACTGTCTACTGTCTACTGCCTTCTGCCTTCTGCCTTCTGCCTACTGTCTACTGCCTTCTGCCTACTGTCTACTGCCTTCTGCCTGCTGCCTTCTGCCTTCTGCCTACTGCCTTCTGCCTACTGTCTACTGCCTTCTGCCTGCTGTCTTCTGCCTGCTGCCCTCTGACTGCTGCTATCTTTTCGTTTTTACTTATTTTCAAGTGTCAAATTATTAATAAACCATAATAACTCGTTAATCATTTTTTCAAGAGTTTCATGCTGTTTTGAAAAGCTTTCAATTGAACCTTTTTTAAATAAGTTTTCGACAAAAGGCACGTGTACAGCTGGCATTACAGAAATCATTTTAAACTCACGCAATACAGGCGCTAAAGCCTGAACAGCTCTTGTACCACCCCAAGGTCCACTGGATAAACTTACAAGCCCAATAGGCTTATGAATGTAGTTGTTATACTCACTATCTAAAAGCCTTTTTAATGACCCTGGGTAGCCTCTGTTGTATTCAGGAGTAACTATAATAAATCCATGAGCATTTGCAGTAAGATTCGAATATTTTTCATCTTTAATATCAGCGCCATCAAAAGGAAGATTAAAATCAGCAGGACTTACAAGGTCAATGTCAAATGTATTTTCAAATTTTTGCAGAATAAAGTCTTTTACTAAACCCGCAATCTTAATTGAATAGTTTTCAGGCCTTGATGTTCCCGAAATTAGTAGAAGTTTGTACATATGTTAAGAAAAAAAATATTATGAATTAATACCATTGTAGCTAAATTATTAATTTATTGGAAATGCAATCAATCATTTATTTAATAACTGTTATTATAACTTTAGCCACAAACTTTGCAGCAGTTGCTTTGCCATTAAACGGCAAAACAACACAAGAATTATCTGATGCAATAAAAATATTTTTTGTGCCCCAAAACTACGTTTTTAGCATATGGGGATTAATTTATATTGGTTTAATTGCATTTGTAGTATACGCAATCACAATAGGTAAAAAAGAATCTGATATAAAAATAGCAACACCTTGGTTTGTTACAGCAAATATTGCTAACTCAGTATGGCTTTTTTTATGGCATTACGAGCAACCCGTTGTAAGCGTTCTCCCTATGCTCGTACTTTTCATAAGTCTTGTTCAGCTTTATTCTGTGCTTGGAGTAGGTATAAAAAAAGTTACAAGACTAAAGTTTTTTTTCACGCATATCCCAACGAGTCTTTACCTTGGTTGGATTTCTGTTGCAACGATTGCTAATATTTCCGGTGCACTTTGGATTTTGGGAATTACAAACCTTATTTTTCCGGCACAAGCCTGGGCGGGGTTTTTAATAATTGTAGCAGGAATTATTGCTACACTTATGATTGTTAAACGTAGCGATTTCACATACGCAGGAGTAATTGTTTGGGCTGTGCTAGGTATTGCATTAAAATTTCCTACAGAAACTCCTATTATAGTTGCTTCAATAGTTACAATTCTTATGATTATCAACTTTTTTGTATCTAGGTTCTTTGGAGATTTTAGAATAGATTAATTATTTGAAAATTAACATTAATCCTGTGCCAAAAGCTGAGTAACCTTATTCATAGTAGCAATAAATTTTGAATACTCAGCTTTTGGCACAGACTTTAATTTCGAAGAAATCCTTTGAGTAGTCAAATAAAAAGCATCGCCAAAAATCTTTTTGCCTTTTAAAGTTAAACTTACAATTCTTTTGCGTCGGTCAGTTTTATCTATCTTTACTTTAATCATTTGCATTTTAGAAACCTTATCAATTGCTTTGCTTATAGCGCCAGGCGTAAGGTTAAGCATGCTACAAAGTTCATCTTGTGACAGATTATTATGAATTGCGAGTGCTTTAAGTAGTAAATACTGGGAGTTTGTTATTCTTGTACTAGAAGTTTTAAGGATTCTGTTAATACTTTGGTCCAAAATAAACACAAGTTTATGCGCATTAAAATTCAATCCATTTTCAAAACTTTTAGGAATTTTGCTCATCTTTCATTTTATAAAAAAATACTTTACTAGTCAAACGAAGTTTTTCAGTTGTTTTATAAAATCAATGTATTACCTTAGTAGACAGATTTGTTGTTAAATCTGTTTTTTTAAAAAATATCGAAAATCTCACCAAGAAAAGATTCTCGCTTTTTTTTAGGTTGAGATCTTGCATCAAAGTCATCTTCATCATCCCAACCACGCCTGTGAGAGTCAGAATTGCTTCCACCAATTTGAGGAGCCATGCTTTCATCATCATTATAGCTTGATTGGTTTGCAGCCAGTTCAATTAGTTTTTCTAACTCTCCTTTATCTAACCATACACCACCACTTTTTGGGCAATATTCAATTTCAACTCCCATTCTGTTAACTTTTTTCATTTCTATTCCCGGATAAACTGGACTTTTCATATTAATTAAATAATAAGTAATAGGTTATTTTACTAGTAAACTATTTACTAGTCAACTAATCCTTTAGAATTATTACTCTGGAAAAAATTCAAGCTAAAGCTTTTTGTTTTTGAAATTTGTTCGAAGATAAAACGCACTCAAAAGCACTGCAGTCACAACTATTGAGATTAAAACTAGCAACTGGTCGGTGGAAAAGCTGTTTAGCGTGGAGCTACTTACATCTTCTCCTTCTCCAAGACTAGAAATCACAATGTTTTCATCTTCCGGGGTTAGGGTTAGGTCATAACTCAATCCGCACAATGGTAAACGTAATTTATTATCTTCTTCATCTTGCCTGGCAAAAATAATGTACTCTTTTCCAATATCAAACTTGTAGTTCCAAAGTTCTTCAATTTCTCTTTGGTATAGTTCTACCTCAGCATTATTTACGAATGAAGTTCCTTTCCAAACCTTGTTAACTTTGAAAGTATAGATGCTTTGCCCTTCCTGCGGAGTTTTATTAATATTTATTCCTTGAAAAACCAAATCGGCTTTATTAAGTTCTTGATCTAGACTTTCGAACGCTAGACAAGACAATGCTTTTACAGGGCTGGAAAAAGTAATTAATGTAATTAATAAACTTAGCAATGACAATGCAAGAATCTTCATGAAGTTACTCTATTTAAGGTATATAAACTACCACTGGCTTACGCCGGATGGTATTTTGTTGTATCAAATGCCTTCGGCACTGTTTTTATTCACCTACATCCTCCTTGCTTACACAAGGGGTATTACAGTGGAACAATAAATCTATTGTATACTTTTCGATTAAGATTTCAAGTTGTAGTGTAAAATACAATGTGAATATTGAACTTTCGATAGATCAAAAAAACGCTTTTCAAACAGTTTTAGACTGGGCTAAATCAAAGGATAAAAATCAATTTTTGACTCTTGGTGGGTACGCAGGCACTGGTAAAAGTACATTGATTGGGTTTATTCGCAAAAAGTTGCAGTCAGAAAATGCAAATTTTAGTGTTGCTTTTTGCAGTTATACAGGCAAAGCCGCCCGAGTACTTAAAGGTAAGTTAAAAGAAGCCCAAGCGGCTTTGCCTTCAGATTCAGTTTCTACAATTCACTCGCTAATTTATTCTCCTCAAACCAACAACAAAGGTGAAATAATAGGATGGCAAAGAAAAGAAAAGATTTCGGCAAACCTGATTATTGTAGATGAAGCTTCAATGATAGACAGTGAAATATGGAATGACCTTGTGTCTTACAAAATCCCTATTCTGGCTGTAGGTGATCACGGTCAACTACCTCCAATTAGAGGAAGCTTTAACCTTATGCAAAATCCTGAAGTAAAACTGGAACAAATACATCGACAAGCAGCTGACAACCCAATAATAAAACTCTCTGAAACTGTAAGAAAATTTGGATTTATACCTGCGAAAGACTATGGAAATAATATAAAAAAAGTAAAAAAAGGCAGTGAAGATTCAAGAGACTTAGTAGGAGATTTGCTTGAATCATATAATCAAGATATGCTTGTGCTTTGTGGCTTCAATTCTACAAGAAACAGGCTTAATACTTTCGTAAGAAAATCGCTAGGGTTCGAATCTGAATTCCCACAATCAAAAGATAGAGTAGTGTGTTTAAGAAATAATCATGAAAAAGAGGTTTACAACGGCATGCTAGGGACAGTTTATTCTGCGAAAACTGAAGATGATGACTGGGTAAACCTTAGAATTGAAATGGATGGTGAACAAAAACTCTATGAAGGGTTTGCTTACTTACCACAGTTTGGTGCGCAAACCTCGTTTAGCTATTCTCAAGAAAGGCCTAAAACGTTGGCAGGTGATTTATTTGACTTTGGCTACGCACTTACAGTTCACAAAGCACAAGGCAGTCAAGCACCTCGAGTACTATTGTTTGAAGAAAGATCCAGCCACATGAAAGATGAAGAATGGCGCCGGTGGCTTTACACCGGCGTAACAAGAGCTGAAAAAGAGCTATTTGTCGTTGGTTAACTTTTTACTTAAACTTGAATGTTTGAATTATTTGCTCTGCAGTTGAAGCATCAGCACTTCCAGTTCCAAAGACTGCTACACCTACTGAATAAATATCATTACCTTTCACAAGGGCATAACCTTTGCTAGATATTTCAAATAAAAAGTTAACTGATACATCAAAGTAACAACCTTTGGCACCGTTAATACTTGTAGTTGAAACGTTATTAAATTTTATTGAGTCTGAAATATTACCAAATTCACTTCCTCCAGCTAGCTCTTGTGCAATTGTTTCATCTACTAACCCCTGACAATTTCCTGCATCAATAAAAGCCTTTTGTTCGTCATTTGAGTCTACAGAAATAGATACTGTTGCACCATCAAAACCATAACTTTCATTATTTTCTGATACTTTAGAAATGCTAAGCGATGTGTCACTTCCACTTGTTTCCCAGTTAGATGGATAACCTATAACATAATTTTCGGCATCGTATGTGTTCCAATCAGAAGGAATAGATTGACCTACCTCTCCTGCTTGTCCAGGCCTACCCGCTATTAATACAATTGCTACTACAACTGCAATTATTGCAACTATTCCCCCCGCAAGTAAAAATAATGGTGTCTTGCTTTGACCTGTGGTTGTTGCCTTTGGCTGTTCTTTTTCTTTTGTCTTTTTTTCTTCTGACATTATAAGGTGTTTAATAATTAATATTTAAGTATAACTAAGTATTGGCAAATTCGAAAGTCTCAATGACTTTTTCAAAAAAACTTATTGATCCGGAACCGTCTTTTGCTGTTATTGTAAGAAAGTACAGCCCCCCGTTATGCAAAAAAACATACTGTTTTTGAATTGATCTGAAATTTTTAATGTTCCCACCAATTTGCACTAAACAAGCTTCGTTTTCATTTTTTTTCGTAAGCATTGTTGTGTCTATTTCTTGAGTATTAGAGTAGAGTGATTTAACATCTTCTGAATTTATAAGGGTTTTAACATAATCTTCGCAAACTGATTCGGTAAGTTTTTGTGCTGTACCGGTTTGTGGGCTAAAAGAGATAGTAAGATTTTCTTTAAAATCGTCATCTTGCTTTTGAATAGTTAGGGTTACGGAATTGGGTGAGTTTTCTGTAAGCACAAGTTCGGAAGTGTATTCAAATCCAAAAAAGGTGTTTGAATACTCTTTTTGAAAAGCTGGACCCTGTTCTAAAATATTGGGGTTTGGCTTTGTAGTTTGCTCATTATCCTGTAAGTTAACTTTAGGGTTTGTTGCAAGAGAAGAGCTTTGAGTAAAAAGCAAAATGAAAAAAAGAGATGCACCAGCGATTAACAAAATTACTAAAAAAGAGAGTAGAAGTTTTTTAATCATAGTGATTAATTCAAAAGCTATATGTGATTATTTTATCGAAAGCTTGTAGAACATAATTTAGAGTTTGTTATTGCATATATTGAAAAGAAGTCTTATTAACAATTTCGAGAAATTGTATGTGTTTGTCTGTTAATAATTCTTTGTTTGGTAATAATTTCACTGAAGTATAAATTCAATAAACTTTCTTTTATTGGTGCCAGGGGGCGGGCTCGAACCGCCGACACTGCGCTCTTCAGGCGCATGCTCTACCAGCTGAGCTACCCTAGCATGTATGTTTTTAAGATTCTGCTTCAAAAGCTCTACTCCCGCCGTTGCGGGACTAAGATCTTGTAAATTCGAACCCCCGACCCTCTCGGTGTAAATCCCGATCTATCGGGACTCTAACCAGCCTTGGCTATTAGCTCTATTATAAACTTACTACTTTTCATTCTTTTAATGAACTTTTCTCTTCTCATTGCCTCAGGACGAGTCTTATATGCTTCAGAATAAACCAAGACCCAATCATTAGTTCTTTTAGTATAACGTGTTGTGCCCTCTAAATGCTTGTCTAATCTGTTTTTCAATGAACTTGTCTGACCTATATAGTACCGATCTAACTTTTTACTATAAATTATGTAAAGAAAAAACCATTTCTTCATCCTTTATATTCAATGAGCACTGAGGGATTCGAACCCCCGACCCTCTCGGTGTAAATCCCGATCTATCGGGACTCTAACCAGCCTTGGCTATTAGCTCTATTATAAACTTACTACTTTATATTCAATGAGCACTGAGGGATTCGAACCCCCGACCCTCTCGGTGTAAACGAGATGCTCTAACCAGCTGA
>CAZUKH010000008.1:0-45787 GCA_964620955.1 uncultured Candidatus Saccharibacteria bacterium
CTAGACCACTATGCGACTCCTCCCTTTTTCTGCTAATCGAATAATTTGCAACTTTTCTATATACCCTATTAGCGCAACCCAAAGGGTTGTTTATGGGACGACGTTCGAACCTTTTTGACCACAATTACTAATAAAGTAACAGCACGATTATATCACACTGCTAAGGAGTTTGAGAGCATGCCGAAGAACATAATTTGTTTAGCCAGTTAATATAATAGTTTCTACTTTCCAATCCATGTAATAAGTGGCTATAATATAATCATAATTTGAAACATACACTAACATGCAATATAACTTACAGCAATTTGTAAAATCTACAGATCCTATTAAATCTCCTGCTCAATTGGCTGAGATAATTCAAGCAATCATGAGAAGTGAAGATGAGAATGATAAACACAAAGAACATTTATTTGGTATAGGATTAAGTGCAAGTTATCAAGTTCAATATATTGAATTAATAAGCCTTGGTACTTTGGATAGTGCTTTAGTTAATAAACAAGATGTACTAACTTTTGCAGTACAAAAAAGATGTCCATATTTTATACTAGCCCATAATCATAATGGTGATTTAATTGAACCTAGTGAAGAAGATATTAAAGTTACTATGAGTATAGGTGTAGCAGGTCATTTGGTTGATGTAATGTTAGCAGACCACTTGATTGTTAATGATGATTCGTTTGTTAGTATGGCTCAATTAGGTCTAATTCATGAATATGCTAATGTATATAAAACCATAGAAGATGTTACTGAGCAAGAATCTTTTAGGCTTGTAAAAGAAAGCTTAGAGAGATTGAAAAACTTAAAAAGTAAATCAGAATAACCAAAAATAAATAATATGAAACTTAAAGAAGGAGATTTTTTCAAAAAGGACGATAGGATATTTTATCTAGAGAAAATATATACTGAGTTTGAGAATGTTTCTGCAATGAATATTGATAATCTATTAGTTAAGACTGTATTCACGATTGCTAACTTAGAAGATATTGAGGTATACGAAGTTTCAGAGGATACAAAACAGCTATTCCTTGATGAGTTGAGCCAAGTTCAGAGTTAAAGGCTAAATTAATTATCAATGAGGCACGAAATGTTCTAAATTTTCTTTTGTAGAACTTCTTTAATAATTGAAGTATCAGAATAACTATAAACTACATCACTTTCCTCAGTATATTATTCCCCATTAATATTTTGCCGACTCTTGTGATTTTACGATTATACTCCTTCGTTTATTCATATATTTACTTTTTATTATAATTTATGTATTAAGATTAATACTGATAGCAGAATTTCTATAATATTCAGAAACAATTTCCCTAAATGGATGGATAGGTATCCAATTAGTTTGACTCTCTAAAGAAAAAGATTAAGCAAAAAGCTGAGTTGCAATTTTTACCAATCAAATATTTAATCACTCAACCTACTTTAAGTACCTAACTAATATACTAATATGGGTACAAACATCTCATCCTCGTTAAGAGCCCCATGTTCATGCACATATGTTGGTGCACCAGTAGATGGAAAGTTTGCATCTCTACCAATGACAATATATTTGCCGATACGATCTATCCCAACAGCATTTTCTTCAATTAAGCCTAGTTTTATTATTTGCTCTCGTGTGTAGATATTACCTGTAGTCCCAATTATGCCTTTTATCCAAAATATAAACTCCTGCTCCTTTTCTGCATAAGGATAGAAGTATAGAACTCGACCCGCACCCCCAGTGTTAAACTCTAGTAGATTGCTTTCGCCGGATAATTTCAATATATTTGTATCTAGTATTGTTTGGGGTACTTGTCCATGGTCAGCAACGAAGACAATTACAGTGTTGTCTGACTTTATTTCGTCCCAAAGTTCAAACATTAATTCCCAATGAAATGTTTGATCTAATTTTACATACCCATTCTCATGTATATAGTCATCAAAATCTATATAATTCCAAATAAGTTTCTTCTCGTTAATCTTACCTAAAATCTTTTTTATTTTAACGCTGAAATAATTAAATAAATCTACAGGGTTTCTCTTCATCTCCAGGTAATTTTCAATCACAGGCTCAGCATGCAATGCCCCACGAGTTAGTTCTTCTCTGTATGGATTAGTCATCCCTGATCCATGTGTGCCAAAATAATAAGAATTGACTCCTTTTTTCGAAACTTCTTCAAAAATGGTAGCTGAATTCGATAGGTTAATCTTTAAGTCATCATTTGAATTAATCTGTAGTCTTTCTCCTTTATGATTTAATGTATTACTAATCCAAATATAATTCTTTCTGTACTTTTCATGCAAAAATGAGGTTCCATAAACCCCATGTTCAGAAGGGGTAGTACCAGTTATTATTGACGGCCAGGCTGCGCCTGTTGTGGAAGGAAAAATAGATGATATAACCCCTAAATGTCCGTTATTCTTAACATTTTTGCCAATTTTGGATGAAGCTTTGTGATAAAAGTAATTAAAAGAAATGGCATCAACTGCAAAAACTACTACGTTATCAAATTTGTTATACAGCCCCTCAATAAATAATTTTATATTAGTTATGTTACTTAGTGGGTCTGGGAGATATCCTCCTAAATCATAACTATAATTCTTTTCTTTAATCTTTTTATATGATTGACGGATAATCTTATCATTGTGAATATCGTATATACTCTGCTTAAAGACATTAAAGTAATGATTTTTAATAAATTCTTCATTTGTCATTGCCATTTTTTGGGAAACACATAAATTACTAACAAATTTTAGCATAGTAGTGTTGTGCATATGTAGAAATAATTGTATTATCAAGTAATTAATAATGTATTTATGCAACCAAAAATTGATGCCCATAGTCATTTCTATGCAGCTTATCAGGGTCCTCGTAATGAGATCGATCCATATATTTCAGAAGCTGAAAAAATAAATATTCAGGCCTGCATCGCCTCTCCAGGACCTTGTCCAGAGTATTTTCTTAGCAATGGTCAATTATATAGACCGTGTCGATGGAAATATGAAGATGGGGTTTTTAGGTATGTCCAGCAATTTTGTGATCCAGAATCAGGTAAAGTAATTGAAGAGATAGACAGTGTGAACAATCCATTCCATTTTATAAATCGAAGATTAATAGACGAATCAGCTCAAAGGGCAGGCAAAGATAGAGTCAGAATATTAGTTATGCCCTTACACCATCCTAAGTTGGATACTATTCAAGAGATAGCAGCACTCCTAAGAGATCCAAATGTGGTTGCACTAAAAGTGCATGGCGTTGCTATGGCATGTTCGCCATTAGATATACGTCTAGAAGTAGCAAGACTATTGTTAGAGGCTGATAAACCAGTTATTGTCCATACAGATACTTACTCAAAACCTGTGAGCAGTAACCTACAGAGAACCTATGTTATGAATGATCCAATAGATTGGGTTCGATGGGGGATAGAAACTGGTGTGAAGGTATTAATTACACATGGGGCTAGATTGTCTGAGGAAGCTATTGCTCTCGCTAGAGGTCATTCAAATATTGTGATTGGTATTTCGCCAGGAATCTTAATACAGAATAGTGATAGTGATAGATTATATAGACAAACAAGTGATTTCGAAAGGGATGTATTAAGCATGGTGCCTCCTGAACAAATAGTTTTCGATGTTGATTATGGCTGGAATGTCATAAATAGAGGAATATGGGATATTAGAGATTGGCAAATGGAAGATAGGATTAATCAACTCGCAGATGAGCTCGGTTTGACTCCTGCTGATTTAAGAAAAATTTATTATGATAATTCTGCTAAGTTCTTTAATATAGATAGATTCTAAAGATTAATTTCCAATCTGAAATAGTCCTTGTTTTTTCTTTGTACAAGAGTCATTCTATCAAATCCATTTCTCACAAGCACTTTTATAGACTTATAGTTTGTGGGTAGTATCTCCCCATATAGTTTTTTATAACCATTTTCTTCAGCATAGATTGTTAGCCTTGCAATTGCATTTGACATTACTCCACTTGCGTACTTACTTAACCAATAACCTATTTCAGCCTGATCTTTGTTGTTAGACTTGATATCCATAGCTCCCACAAGTTGATTTTCACTGTTAAATATTAAAAAAACAAACCAAGTGTTTTCAGTCCAACCTTTCTTCCCCCATCTAATTAGACTCTCTGCATTTTCAATTGAATACGGCTTATTTTGAAGCTTATCTTTAAATAAAAACTTGTAAATTCTTTCTTCATTACATACTTTTCTTATACTTTCTAATAACACTTGGTCTACTTCTAGGCTTTCATCTAGACTCCTTGCTGTATAAGTTTTCCGGTTTTTATAATTTTCAATTGTAAATGATATTGATCCCATCCTTTTACTTTAAAAAATTATGTTTAAGATTCTCCCCGTCTAAATCCAGTTAGTCGAGCTATTGATCTATCTTTTCCCATGACTTTCATTACTTCATAAAGATCTGGAGATTGTAAACGACCTGTTAACAAAACCCTTAAGACTTTTGCTACTGAACCAAAGTGTCCCTTAAAATTAGCAGGCGAGGCTTTATAAGTTTTAGCATCAGGAGCGTATCCCAATTGAACTCCTATATCTCTCATTCTTTGTAACCACATTTCTTTTGTGTCACTTGGATTATATTCCGCTATTATTCTATCAATGATCTTGTCAATAACGCTTGGTTCAATATCGGAAAGTAACTCAAGATCAGTTGGATTGGTGGAAAATGTTTCATCAAAGAAGAATGAAAATAGGTTCCTGACATCTGACCATCTAACAATATCTTTTCTTGAGTTCATGCCGCCTCTTTCAATCTGAAAAATTCTAATAGCATAATCTGGATCTCTTTCTAAAATCTCAGCGAGCTGTGTGTCATTTGTTCTAGCCCATGTAATCACATGGTTGTAAACTTGCTCTGCTGTCATGTTGGCTATTGCATTTTTACTTAAATCGTTTATTTTTGTAAAATCAAGTAATGCACCGCTTCCTCTCTCTAATTCTTCAAGAACAAGGGGATACTCCAATAGACTAGCTGTAGGATGTTCATTTCTCCATGCTTCGAAACTAGGATTAGCCAAATTAAACAGATAACTTATTACTGCTTCAGTCGGATATCCAGCTTGATCATAATACTCTACATTTGCTTCAGGATCATGTCTTTTGCTCAATTTTCTTCTAGAAGACCCTTCCATTTTTTGAATTGGAGTAATATGTCCATATATAGGTGGTTCCCATCCCATCATTCTAAATAGTTGAATGTGAAGAGTTAATGAGGGAAGCCATTCATCTCCCCTAACTACGTGAGTTGTACCCATAAGATGATCATCGATTGCATGAGCAAAATGATATGTGGGTAGTCCACTTGATTTCAAGATAACAATATCTTGATCATTTTCTGGTAGAGGAATGCCACCCTTAAATAAATCATTAACATTAATCTGTCTAGAAGTATCACCTTGTGATCTTATACGTACTACATATGGATGTCCAGCCTCTATCATTTCTATCATTTCATCGACTGATCTATGAGCCCACAGAGCCCATTCACCATAATATCCAGGCCGAGCTCCATCTGATTGTTGTTGTTCAGTCATTTGACTCAGCTCATTTTCTGTACAAAAGCAGGGATAGGCTAGACCTTTTATAATAAGATCTTTGATATATGCTTTGTATATGGATTCTCGTTGACTCTGTTTGTATGGACCATATTCTCCGATTTCCTGTCCTGGATATATTTCACCTTCATCAAAATGAATATTATTCCTACCTAGTGAACTAATAATTACATTAGTTGCACCCTCAACTTCTCTTTTTTTATCTGTATCCTCAATCCTTAAAAAAAATACTCCTCCGCTTTGGTGAGCCATTCTTTCAGAAATTAAGGCAGCGTAAAGGCCTCCAATATGCATAAACCCCGTAGGACTAGGGGCAATTCTAGTAACTCTTGCAGTTTGTGGCAGATCTCTCTTAGGATAACGAGCTTCGATTTGTTCTATAGTTAATTCGTTATCTTTAAACATTAAATCAGCTAGCCGCTGTAGTTTAGGATCTACTCCCATCATATTAAGTTGATTAATCAAATTGTCGGACATATATTTATGATAAATGATATAACATAAAACAATAGAAAACAAATTTGATTATATCATATACTATTTTTGGAAAATGATATAATTCTTATGCTTTGATATTATTTTTTAGCTTATAATATGACTATCAAATTTGCTGAGCAATTGCAGAGGTATCTTTTATCAGTTGGCATAGATAAAATTTATGGCGTAATAGGGAGGGAAGCAAGCGCTATATCCTTTACTGAGGTAGAAGGTTTTGAATTTGTTTTGACAAGACATGAAATGACAGCAGGTGTAATGGCAGCTGCTATTTCTAGGTTTACTTTTAGCCCACAAGTTTGTTTTGGAACACTTGGTCCTGGGATAACAAACTATATGACAGCTCTTGCAACTGCAACTTTAGACAGATACCCAGTTATTTTTATTGTTGCACAAATTGAAACTTCTTCTAATATATTAAATGATGCACATCAGTGTATAGATAATATAGCAATATCAAAACCACTATGTAAGTATGCATATGAATTAAAATCTGCTAAGGAACTAAAGTCATCTCTAGAGAACGCATTGTCTGCATCTATGACTTATCCCTATGGTCCTTCTGTAATTTCTATCCCTATTGACATCTTGTCATCTGAGGTTGAGATAGAGACTTCCCTAAATCAGTTAAGTCTGAACCCTAGTGTATTAGATTCTATTTCTTTTGAGAGTAATGATGTCGAGGTAAAGGTAAATGAAATGGCTAGTGTTATTAAAAATAGTGAGAACCCACTTATAGTGATAGGGGATACATTAGTGAAAACGGAAGGAGCTACAGAAATGTTAAGAAGCTTAGTTAGAAAGACAAATATCCCTGTTATATCCACTTATTCTGCAAAAGGAGTAATGCAATTAGATTCTCCACTTAACCTTGGAGTGATAAATTCATATTCAAATGTTATTGTAAAACATGAAGCATTAGAATCAATCTTTAATAATGTCGATACAGTAATTTTATTAGGATATGATTTATCCGAGCATTACCCATTTGCTTGGACAAGAGGAAGAGCAAAAATTGTATTAAATCTAAATTCATTTAATAACAATATATATAAAGCTGTAAACCCCAAAATAAATCTTGTATGCCCATTAAATAAAGGCCTCAAGTTATTAGAGTCGAAACTAAAAAACTATAAGAATGCTTCCATAATTAATGTCAATGAGGTAAATAATAAAATTGAAACGATATTAACCGATAGAACTGAGTATCAAGAAGGTATTTTACACCCACAGATACTCAACTCTTTAAATGAACATTTCCATGATAATTATATTTTGGCAAATGATATAGGAATGCATAGACATTTATCTAGCATTTTTTTCAAAACAAATAGCCCTCTAGACTTTATAACATCAGCTGGTTTATCTTCGTTTGGTACAGGATTGTCTTTGGGTATGGGAGCCAAGATCGCAAATCCTAGTAGAAATGTAGTCGTAGTGGCAGGCGATGGTGGGTTTCACTCGAATAATGGAGACCTGGAAACAATAGTGAGGTTAGGACTAAAGATTTTGATTGTTGTAATGAATAGTCATTCTAATGCCTTAATTGAAAGATATCAACTAGTAGGGAAGGATAGGAAAATAAATAAGTATACATCTGGATTTAATGAGGTTGATTTCACCTTAATTGCAAAGGCAAATGGCTGTGCTTCTGCAAGAGCAGGTAATCTAAGTGAATTTAGAGACCTTTTAAAAGTTGCAGACTTTACAGATGGTCCATTTTTAATCGAGGTACCTATATATTACCCAGAATACTATATTAACGAGTATTCTAAGATTAATAAAAAATAACTACGAGATAAAGGTAGTTGAGTTCTCTGCAGACTTGTCCATATTTATAGGTAAAAGTTTGCCTGAGTACTTTTCGATGAGTTTTTTAAGTTGTTGAATATCTACTTCACTGTCAAATAAAATTGAAATTTCCATATACTCATCAGGCTTAACCTTTTCCTTAATTTGCTTTATCCATCTTTTTGGACTAGATGGAAATATAGAGTGATAATCAAGTATTAACTGTATTAATGGATACGTCAATGAATTCCTTAGAAAAATAGATTGTTCATAGGTTGAGTTATTATCTGGATTAAATAGTTTTGATGAAATAACTTTAACTCTATATCTAATTTTGTTTTTTTTATCTTCAGGTAATTTATAGTTTTGAATTTTTTTAACTGCTAATTCTTTAAACTCATTATATCTCTTTTGGTCACCATATATGAAAGGTAACTCAATAAGAAAGTTGATGGCAATCTCATCGTAGTTGTCGATTTTTGTAGAAAGATCTATAGAATTATCTATAAAAATTTCGTACAACTCATTATCCATGTAGAAAATATGCACAGACGATTTAACTTTAGATTGTACAATAATGTAAATATCATAATCAGAACTATTTTTTTTGTTATTTGAAGTAACAAATATCACATCATTTAAATCTACATAATTTTGTATAATCTTCGTTAAATTTTGATTCATAAAAAACTAACCGTTAACAATTAAATCTATTCTTCGTTGAACTGCATTAATCTGTTCCTTAGTAATTTTATTAACTACAAGTTCCCCAAAATTTGTATTTGATATATTTGTTATTTTTCTCAAATTCGAATTAGCAAAGACATTGGGATAGGAAACATCTACAACATAGGCATTTTCTGGGAGCATTTTGATATCATCCTCGGTAAAATGATCCGGCTTACCGTTCACTGCAACAAAAATGATATCTGCTAAAGGTAGAAATTCATTACAGCGCTCAAACTCCTGAAATATAATTTTTGATTTATCTATATCTTTTAATTTGTTAGCTTTGTTTTTTACTTTCTGTAAATCCCTATTAATCCAAATGAGTTTCTTAATATTTTTACCTGCATAATTGAGGAAGGAATCTGCCATATACCCGCCACCTATTATCATTACTGTAGGCATGGCTTTCCAGTCAATTTTTTCTTCTACTAATCTGGCTCCTATGGTTGAATAATTATCTAAACAATTTAATTTAAATTCATCCCTCAAGTCCTCTGCTATTTCTATCAATTCAAATAGAAATTCAGCAGTACTAGGTTTAAGTTTTTTTAATTCTTCTGCTTTTAGTATAGAATCTCTAGTCTGGTTTAATATTTCTCTTTCACCAAGTATTTCAGAATTTAAGCCACATAAAGTATTCAGTAGCCTTTTTATCAATACCTTTCCTTCACCATAATAAAAATTATCATTTATCGCAATTTTCTCAACATCAAATTCATAAATTTCTGCCCGTAAACAAGTTGAAATAAAAAAACCATTTTTAACAGAGCTATAAATATTAGCGACCTGAGGATATAGATATTCTTTAACATAATTCTTAGACATCATTCTATAATCTCCTATAAGCGCACTAATGTTTTCAATAAAAATACTAGACTTGATCAATTTATGAATAATAAGATCTTGTCCTTTAAAATAATCTATCGCCAAACTTACCCTTCTTTCAATCTCTGACTTACCCAGTATTTTACTTATTAAATATAAATCTGGAGAGTTTATTTTTTTTGTAATTACTAATCTTAATAAGTCTGTATATTCTCTTAGATGCTCAACGGAATCTCCTATTTTAAAATCTGAAATATTTATTTGTTTGACTTTTCGCAACCATGCATCTTTTGAATCCTTAACTGAATAGAGAGATATGTATTTATTCAAAAACTCTATCGCATCGTAGCCATTTATTCTTGTAGGATAACTATTTGGTAATGAATTGTATAAGTCATTGAAGAAGTAATCAAACTGACTCCGTAAATCAGAATAAAATACAATATCCTTTCTCCTTTCTTTACCTGTTCTATCAATATTTAAAGCCTCTATTACTTTATCCTTATCGTCTAAGAGATATTGATAAAACTCCTTATCAAAAAGCATACTCCAGTTGAATATTAGATCAAATAAGATAGAACTATCTAGTCTTGATATGGCATTCCGTGAGTGTTCATCTAAATCTTTCAGATTATATTCTAAATTGATCTTAGAAATTTTATCAATATTAATTTTATAACTAAAAAATTCTTTGTTAATCTCTTTTTTTCTCCAATTTAAATAATCTTTATTGAGACTTGCCAATAAGTACTCAATTAATGAGTCTAAAGGTAAACCTTTTTTATAGACAACTTCACTTGTGATAACCTCATTGGCCTCATCTTTTGGAGTAATATGATACTCAATTATTTTAGGTGTAATATTTGTGAACTCTTTATAAATAGCTTTAATATCGTCTAATTTTACAGTATCATTTTGATTAATAAAAAGATATTTAACTTTATAATGTATAGAATTTACAATACTTGCAAATAATGCAGTAGGGTTTCCTTCTTTATCTATAATTTCATAATCTTCTATACCTTCAGACTTAATCCTAACCCTAAAACTATCTCCCTTACCAACCTTCTCTTTTATATTCAAGAGATTTAGTGGTCTACATATAGTCCATCTTCCATAGTAGCCTTTTTGTTTATTTCTAATCTCTTGAGCCTTATAAATTTTATTTAATTCTTGTTCAGAACAAAAACAAGGGTATGCCAAATCGGATTCAATGAGCTTTTTTGTGTAGTTTTGACAATACTCTTTGCTCATATCTTCAACTATTTCTATATAATCATTCTTTCTAACTTCTAACCCCATTCCTGATAGTAAATTCAAATTCTGTAATAAAAAATCATCCCCTGTTTTAAGAATTAGAATAAACTTACTATCTGAAGACATAGCAATAAGTAGATTAATTATAAGAACTAATATATCTTCAAATGAGATTAACCTATTTGCAGGTAAGGAAAATGAAGAAGTCATGTTCAATTTACCTATTTTTTCCTCAGTGATTTCTGGTTTCGTTTTTACTCCAGGAAACAATAGTTCTGCAATTTCCTTATTTCCCATACTTAATCTAAATAATCAATATTATGATTTAATTTATCCCTCTTTACGTGTAAATAAGCTTTGACCCTATCATTCATTTCATATTTTAGTCTGATTAGCTCAACTATATTGAAGCCTGCATTTTTAAGACTCGCTTCTTTTCTTGGATTATTAGTGATTAAACGTAGGTTTAAGGGAACTTCTAAATCTTCTTTTAATGCTTTAATTGCTACTTTATAATCTCTTTTATCAAGATCTAGCCCGAGATGATTAAATGCCTGTACCGTATCATAATGATTGGATGCCTCTATCCCCATCGATCTCGTTTTCATTTCTAATCCATGGCCTCGACCTTCTTGATAAAGATAAATAATAACCCCGCTTCTTTCTTCGCTCATAAGTTTCATTGCATTATCTAATTGCAATTTACAATCGCAGTCTATTGAATTCAATGATTCACTAAATAGGCAAGAAGAATGAATTCTAACCAATATAGAATCGAGATTTTTCAAACCGTTGCCATATGTAAGACTAACGCAATCCCCTTCTACAAAACTATGATATCTAACTTGAAATACTCCATACTTTGTATCTAGTGGAGTTGAACTTTTTACTGACATATTATTTATATTGCTGTAAATTTAAAAATTAATTAAAGCCTTTAAATCTTGTTTTAATTTATGTATATTAATAAATTTGAGACTTTTTATTCCCACACTTTCTGCAACTAATCCATTTCTTGTTGAATCGTCAATTAAAAAAACTTCACTAGGTTGAATTTTATGTTTATTTAATATATAAAGATAGGATTCAGGTTCTCTTTTTGTAAATCCTATATCGTATGAGCAATAAACATAGTCAAATATCTCCTTTAAATTGTATCTGCTGTTGACATATTCAACCCACTCGGGGCTTATTACAGTTAATAATATTAACTTATAACTTTTTTTTAAATCTTGATATATATTTTTAACACCCTCAATTTCTTTAAAGTTGTTCCTAACAATACTCTTAAGCCTTTCAACGGATATATTCCATTCTAAACTTTTGATTAAATTACTGAAAAATTTATCTTCAGAAATTTTTCCAATCCAAAAATCCCTAAAATCAAATGAATATAATTGTTTGGAAACTGTTTCCACATCTATCCCGAGCTCTTCTGCTATTTTATATTCACTACCTTCTAATCCTTTAATTAGTACATCAAATAAATCACATAAAATATATTTATACATTTACTTATTCTTCAAGAATTTATTTAATTTTTCCATACCTTCAATTAACATTGGTTTATGAATTGCATATGTTAATCTATATTCTAAATCTTCAGGCTTAGTACCTAATCCTGATGCAGGTAATAAGCTAACTTTAGTTTTTTCTAATAGTTCTTTATAGAAATCAAGGTCAGTTTTATATAATCCTTTCTTTAGGCTGAATGTAAGATTGAAATTAGCATCAGGAACTATTATTCGGTCAACCTTACCACTATCTTTTAGCATACTAATTGAATAGTCTCTAAATTCTACCAGCTTATTGAGATTGTAAGTCATGACATTGAAGAAATCCGATTTCTCATCTTTCTCATCTTTTAGTAATTTTATTTCTTGTTTAATAATTTCTAACCATGCATCATTTGCTGCAAAAGGAGGATTTCCAATATCATCTCCTACAATCTTTACAAAACCACTTTTCTTATCCCCCATAAATTCTTTGCCTCCTAGTACATATCCTATTCTAAATTCTGCTAATAAATATTTTTTTGAAGCAGTTACTATTCGTATGACCTTTGATGATGCAAGTTTTGGTGTAAATGTTCTATTTATCCAATGTGTTTCTTTTGCATAATATGCGTCACCAGATTCATCAATTATTAGATAAATTCCTTTCTCTTCCAACAATGGAATAAGCTCGTTAAAAAATTCATTCAAATAATAAAGATATGTTGGATTTGATGGATTTAGTAAAAATACAGCTTTAGTTTTTGGAGAAATAGCATTCATCAATTCTTCTACAGTTACTTGATAATCATTCTTCTTACTGGCCGAGACTGAGCGTACTTTTGCAACTCTCTCAGCTCTTGCTAACATTCTGTAAAATGTTGGAGCTACAATCAATAATTCATTCTTTTCTGATTTCATATCTTCGAATAATCTTTCTAATATTCTATTTAAACCGTAAGTTGCTCCTGCTACTAAACATATATTATCTATCGTATATGATGTTCCGTGTATAAGATTTTCATATTCAATGGCTGCTTCTCTCACTGGTCTAGATCCTGCTTCCCATCCGTAACCAGCTCTAGGTTTTTCCTTCCCATTTTCATATGGAGAAAGTTGATCCAAAATAATATTAGGCAAAGGCAATAAGCCAGCTAACGGATAGCCTGTTGATAATCCTATTAATTCCTTCCCTCCTCCTGCAGAGTAGGTTAGGTCTAGATATTCTCTAAAATGATCATATGCAGTTATATGTAGCTTTTTATCAGAATTTTTCATACATCGAAACAATAATGAACTTTATTAAATTTCTTTTTAAAGTTAATAACTTCATTCCCAATATTTTCTCCATCTAGAACTCTTTTTATAAAATCCGCTATAATTCTCATATCAGGTTCTTTCATTCCTAATTTTGTCAATTCCTGTGTCCCAACTCTCATGAATAACTTTTCTCCTAATGCTCTGCTAGTATTTATTGATATATTATTCTTTAAAAATTGTTGTACGAGTTCTACATTATCTTTTTCTATAAAAATATGAGCTTGGTGAGTCATTGAGTAACAATTGTCGTTTATTTTCCTTACTTCAAAACCTTTCTTTTCAATTGCCTTTGCTAATGCATTTGAATTTGCTATTACCTGTTTTGCATATTCTTCTCCAAATTTTTCAAATTCAATAATGGTAATAGCTAATGCAAGAGTGCTTGCAGATTGGATAGTAGAGTACAAGCTTCCCCTAATTATTGATTCAGCCTTCTCTCCAAAATCTTTATCCCTAAACGCAATTAATCCCTTATGAGGACCAGGTAAAGTTTTGTGAGTATTAGATGATATAACATTTGCACCTTCCTTTAACGGGTCTTGGAACTGTCCACCCATGATTAAACCCAGAGTATGACTAGCATCGTAAATGATTATTGCATCCTCTCCAAGAGCTTTTCTTATTTCACGAATAGGGTGAGGTTTGACATATACTGAAGTATCTAGGTATAAAGCTTTTGCATTATTCTCTTTGAAGACTTTTGCTAATTTCTCTACATCAAAAGTCAAATTTTCAAAATCATATTCTGAAAGTATTTGTTTTCTGCCTGTTAGTTCAATTACACCCTTTGTACAAAAATGACCTCCTTGTTTTGAAGGAACAGTCATTATAGTATCTCCTACCTTAGTACATGAAATAATAGAGCTCATCATTGCATGTACTCCAGATAGGCAACTGAGAGTTGCAAATTCTGCATTTAACATTTTAGAAGCTTTTGAAATACCTTCATTTAAAATATCTTGTAACTCAGGCATTCCTTTTGCAGCGAAATTACCACTTTTAAACACTTCTTCATTATGCAGAGGCAACATGTTATATCTATATCCAAGCTGCGAAGCATAATATATTTTTGCTAAAGGGGACATAATATTCTCATTAGCTGTAAGGTGTAAAATACTATCGTATTTGTTTTCTGTTTTTTTTAGGGCTTTTAAGTACTTATTCATATAGCTTTTTAAAAAGTATAAGTAATACATAAATTGTTCAAAATTAGCGCAACCCAAAGGGTCCCCTTCGGGGCTAGACCACTATGCGACTCCTCCCTTTTTTAGTTTTCGGCTAATTATAACATTCTATTTTAGATGAGTCTGCCTGTAGCGCATTTGACAGGAATCTAACTTAAAAGTAAACTTAATTTTTAGCCATAAAATTATGAAGAAAATACAAATTCTTATTGTTGGAGGTGTATTGTTATTAGCAGTAGCTATTATCGCTTTAATTGCAACGCAAGGTTCAAACCAAACACAGGAATCAAGAAATACATTAGATAAAGCACCTGAGCAACAAAGCAATACAATAAACCCGCAGCCAAAGGACCTAGAAGAAGATAAAGAAACTGAAGAGACAACAACAAATTCGGCAGCAGGTACATATTTAAGATATCAGTCGTCACTTCTTGATCCTAATAAAAAAAATATTCTGTTTTTTCAGGCAGACTGGTGTCCAAGTTGCAGAGCTTTAGATTCGGATATAAACCAAAACCTTTCACAAATTCCAGCAGATACACAAATACTTATAGTTAAATACGACTCACAAAGCGGAGCAACAAATGAAGAGCTCGAACTAAAAGATAAGTATCAGATTATGTACCAGCACACGTTTGTGCAGGTAGATGAAAATGGCAATGAATTAGCTAAATGGGCGGGTAGTTTCACTTTAGCAAACCTCTTAAGCGAGGTTATTTAAAATGCAAATAGAATTAATACTTGTTTCTTTACTTGCAGGGGTTTTAACAGTTTTAGCACCATGTGTTTTACCCCTTTTGCCAATAATAATTTCTTCATCTGCAACGTCTTCTAAATGGGTTAAGCCAATTATCATAATAGTATCTCTTTGTGCATCAATACTGCTTTTTTCTTTGGGTTTAAGAACTCTGTTTTTTAGTATTGGACTAAAAGCCGAAACATGGAACATACTGGGCGGTATGGTAACATCAATTTTTGGCTTGTCACTTGTTTTCCCGCGTTTATGGAGTCGAATTCTTTTACTTCTTAAAATAGAAGGTAAGGCAGATAAGGCGCTTGCACAAACTGCAGGCAGGAAAGATGTTTTGGCTGCAATACTAATTGGTATGTTACTAGGACCAATTTTAAATAGTTGCAGTCCAACATATTTTTTAATTGTTGGAAACATTTTAAATGAAAGTTTTATTTCCGCATTTATATACATGTTGGCTTATGTTTTGGGTTTGGGTATTATGCTTGGTTTAATAGCATTACTTGGGAATAAACTGATTAGTAAGCTTAAGTGGGCAGTTAACCCCAATGGAGTTTTTAGAAAGTCACTTGGCGTTATTCTTCTTGTTTTTGGCTTACTAATTGCTACTGGTATTATTAAAGAGGTCGAAGCATTCCTTTTACAAAACAACCAGTTCAACTTAGAGCTAATTAGACTTGAAGGTGAGTTAATAGGTTAGAATATCATGCTATAATTAACAGTTATCCAGTTTTCTTTCTTTTCATGTCTGAAGAATTCATAAAAGTGAGAGGTGCAAGGTCTAACAACCTTAAAAGCATAGATGTAGATATTCCAAAAAATAAAATGACTGTAATTACCGGGCTTTCGGGTTCAGGTAAATCTTCGCTTGCTTTTGATACAATTTATGCAGAAGGTCAAAGAAGATATGTGGAGTCATTATCTGCATATGCAAGGCAATTTTTAGGCTTAATGGATAAGCCAGATGTGGATTTAATAGAAGGACTACAACCGGCAATATCAATTGATCAAAAATCTACTGGACACAACCCACGGTCTACAGTTGGAACAGTAACAGAAATCTACGATTATTTAAGACTTTTGTTTGCACGGGTTGGTCATCCGAGAAGTCCTGTAAACGGGCACAGGTTAGAAAAACAAACAGTTCAGCAAATTGTGGATAAGTTGTTTGAAATGCCACCTGGCAAATCAATCATAATACTTTCACCTATAATCAAAAACCGCAAAGGTACTTACGAAGAGTTATTTACAAGACTTTTGGGGCAGGGTTATGCAAGGGTAAGGGTTGACGATCATATTTACTCACTTGAAGAAGACATTAAATTAGATAAGTTTGTTAAGCACAATATTGAATTAGTTGTAGACAGGGTTATACTGGATTCTGATTCTAAAGAACTTCAAAAAAGAGTTACAGACTCGGTAGAGCTTGCCTTAAATATGGGAGATGGGGAAATTTATGTGAATATAAGCGATGAAAAACAAAATGAAGATTTATTCTTTTCTGAAAAACTTGTAGATAAAACTACTGGACAGTCATTTCCTGAAGTCGAGCCGCATTCATTTTCATTTAACTCTCCGCATGGAGCATGTCCTAATTGTAATGGGCTAGGCGCAATTAAAGAAATTGACGAGTCTCTTATTTTGAATCCTAGATTAACAGTAATGGAAGGTGGTATTTACCCGTGGGCACGTATGATAGAAACAGATAGCTCTTATATGATGGGCCTTCTTAAAGCTATGTCTGAAGTACACAAAATTGATTTGCGCAAACAACTTGGAAAATTACCTGCCGATCAACTGTCAAAGCTTTTATATGGCACAGGTTCGGAAAAGTACAGTGTAAACCACACTAACAGTGAAGGCCGTACAAACGTATGGAATTCAAAGTTTGAAGGTGTTATTCCTAATCTTCAACGAAGATACCTTGAAACAGACTCAGAATATATCCGCTCAGAAATTGAACAGTATATGATCGACAAAATGTGTCCTGTTTGCCTTGGGAACAGACTTAAAAAAGAAGCCCTTGCTGTAACAATCGCAGGCGTAAATATTGTAGATGTTGGTAATATGAGCATTAAAGAAGCATTCGACTGGATGGAATCCTTATCAACAACTGGGGATGCTAGCTTTGTCGGAGCAAAGTCAACACTTTCTGTCCTTTTTGATTTAACAAAAGCTGATTTTAGCGCCGATAATTTAACTAACCAAGAAATGGAAATAGGAAAACAGGTTTTTAAAGAAATATTGGCAAGATTAAACTTTTTAAAATCTGTAGGGTTAGAGTATTTAACATTAAATCGAACAGCAAGAACTTTATCCGGAGGTGAAGCCCAAAGAATAAGGCTTGCTTCGCAAATCGGGACTGGTTTGACTGGTGTACTTTACGTACTCGATGAGCCTTCCATAGGGTTACATCAAAGAGATAATGATAAACTTATTCATACCCTTGAGCATCTTAGAGACATTGGTAATACTGTAGTTGTTGTAGAGCATGATGAAGACACAATAAGAAAAGCAGATTATATTGTAGATATTGGGCCAGGAGCAGGCGAGCATGGTGGCAAAGTCATCTTTCAAGGTAGTAGCAAATTGTTGTCAAATAATGATTTACCACAAGATTCACTTACTTTTAAATATCTTACTGGTAAACAAAAAATCAGTAAAGAAAATATACTTAAAGATGTTAATAAAATTGAAAGTGTAGTAAATGGCAGCAACGCGAATGGCAGTAAAAAAGGTTCAATACTTTTAACAAATGTAACCCATAACAATTTAAAGGGTTTTGATTTTGAAGTGCCATTGGGTAAGTTCGTTTGTGTTACAGGTGTTTCCGGCTCAGGCAAGTCATCATTGGTTAACGATGTTTTTTACAGAGCAATTGCAAAGCAGCTTTATGGAAGCAAAGAAGCGCCAGGGCAATTTAGTAAGCTAATTGGGATAGAAAATATTGATAAAGTTATAGATATTGACCAATCGCCTATTGGAAGAACTCCAAGATCTAACCCGGCAACATACACTGGAACTTTTAACATTGTACGTGAACTATTTGCTCAAACAAAAGAGGCTAGAGCAAGAGGTTATAAAGCAGGTAGATTTAGTTTTAATGTAAAAGGAGGAAGATGCGAAAAATGCCAGGGAGCTGGGGTAATTCAAATTTCTATGCAGTTTTTACCCGACGTATACGTAAAGTGTGATGTTTGTGACGGCCATAGATATAATAGGGAAACACTGCAAATTGATTATAAGGGTAAAAACATAGCAGAAGTGTTAAATATGACAGTTGAAGAATCTCTGGCATTTTTCGCAAACATTAACCAAATTAAATCTAAAATTCAAACTCTTGTTGATGTTGGCCTTGGTTATATACGGCTTGGACAGGCTGCAACAACTCTTTCAGGAGGTGAATCACAAAGAGTTAAGCTTGCAGCTGAACTTTCAAAGCGTTCAACAGGTAAAACTTTATACATTTTAGACGAGCCAACTACCGGTTTACATTTTGAAGATGTTAGAAAACTTTTGATTGTTCTTCATGGACTTGTGCAAAAAGGAAATAGCGTTTTAGTTATAGAGCATAATCTTGATGTAATAAAAACAGCAGATTGGATTATTGATTTAGGACCGGAAGGAGGAGATGCTGGTGGTACAATTGTAGCTCTTGGCACTCCAGAAGAAATTGCAAACACTCCTGAGAGTTATACAGGGCAATGGCTTAAAAAGGAAAAGAGAAGTAAGTAAAAAGTAAAAGCGATAAACTAACTAGTCTCTAATCTCTATTTACTAACCTTTTATCTAAATTATGAAAAGATACTGCATTGCCTTTGCTGGTCCAATCGGGTCGGGTAAAAGCCCTATTGCAAACTACTTAGGGATTAACCTTGGACTTCCGATATTTAATAAAGACACATTAAGAACCGAAGCATTAGAGGACGGTATAGCAGTGCCTTCTGAGGCTTTTGAGAATAGATATCTAAGCAGGCTTAATGCTTTGGTTAACACAGGTAAATCATTTATTTATGACGCAAGTATAGATAGGGTGTGGCAAGATTTTGAAAAAACTTTAACTAAATTGGGCTATAAAGTTTTTATTATTAGTCTTGATTTCAGTAAAGCTAAACTTATAGAAATATGGAATTATAAAAAATATACTGAATTTAACCACTTAGAAAGAACAATAAAAGACCATAAAATCTTTATTAAAATGTTTGGTAACAGTGTAAACTTTAGTTTAAAGGATGTTGATTTCCCGGATAGACTTGAAAAATCCCTAAATGCTGTAAAATCGAGAATAGCAAGTGGAACTAAATAAACCAAAACTAAAACTCATAAAAACGTTACCGCATTTGCACACACTACTTATTCCCGAAAGTATTACTTGTATTTGGTCGCCAGTATATAACTATGATATATATAAGTTGATTGACTCTGCACGGCTAATAAATGTTTCTCAAATTCGTTTTACTGATCTGCTCAAATCTTTTCAAATAGGCTGGAATAGAGTAGAAAGAGTTTCCGATGTTTTTGAGTTTTCTGTTAAAGGAGATATTGTAAGATTTTGGCCGGTTGGGTATAAAAACCCTGTTAAAGCAGACTTTATTGGCGAAGCTTGTGAATCACTAATTATTTTTGACGAAGACACAGGAAGAAAAATAGAAGATCTGTCTCATGTCGTTTTACTACAGGATAATACAGGTATTAAAGAAGATTTAGCAACAATTAAAATTGAAAATCCCACAGCTTTAAACTCTACACTTGAAAAAGTAATTTTTTCTAATAATAGCTTTAATGATGCTAAAAAGTTTTTTGAGAATATTAAAGTAGTTGAGACTGATTTTGCTTTTGCACCTCTGCTTTTTTCAAACCAAAAAGTAATTAATAAAACTATTGAAGATTTTAAGTTAAAGGGCTTTCAAATTGCTGTAAAGTCTTTGTATTTCAAACATCTCTCAACAGAGTTTCCTGTAAAAAAAGTTACTTTCCGCGAGTTCGCGGTAAATACTAATAAGCTTGAGATGCTGGCAGCTGGTTTTATTTCGAATAAAGAAAAAGTTTTAGTACTTACAGACCGCGAACTCGCGGGGACTATTTCATTAAAAAAGCTTGCTGCTGAGGGAACAGAATCCACAAGACTTAAAGAAATTTTACGCCAATTCGAAGGCGAAATAAAAATTGGTGATTACGTTGTTCATGAAGATTACGGTGTAGCAAGGTATGAAGGATTAGACTCACAAGAAGTTGATGGACAAAGAAATGACTACCTTTTACTAAAGTTTTTAAATGACGATTCTTTATATACTCCACTTAATCAGCTAAATAAAATTACAAAATATTTAGGTAATGATGGCACAGCACCCAAGCTTTCGAGCTTATCGAAAAGTAAATGGAAAGAAACTAAGAAAAAAATTAAGGCATCAGCAGCTCGAATTGCCAAAGAGCTAATTGAACACTTTGCTAAAAGAGAAGTTGGTAAGGCTGTCCCCATTCCATTGGTTGATTCGGATTCGTATTTAAAATTTGTTCAAGAGTTTAAGCATCAAGAAACTCCAGATCAAAAAAGATCTTTAAAGGAGATACTTTACGACTTATCTTTACATAAGCCCATGAATCGTTTGCTGGTAGGAGATGTAGGTTTTGGGAAAACTGAAGTAGCTTTAAGAGCAGCATTTAAAGTTATTGAGGCCCCGCCTTCGGCTGGGCAAGTGGCTATTCTTGCTCCAACAACTATTCTTGCTAAACAACATTTTGATGTTCTTACATCTAGATTTAAATCAACGAAATCAAAAATTGCAATTGTCTCAAGGTTTAATTCAAGCATTCAAAACAAAGAGGTAATTGATAAAGTCAATGAGGGTAAAATTGATATTGTAGTTGGGACTCATAGACTTTTAAGCTCTGATGTAAAGTTTAAAAATCTCCAACTCTTAATAATTGATGAAGAACAAAAGTTTGGCGTTAAACAAAAAGAAAAATTAAAAAAACTTAATTATGGGGCGCATGTGCTTTCGATTTCTGCAACACCTATCCCACGATCTTTAAGTCTTGCTTTATCCAGTATTCAAGACATATCAATTATAACTACCCCTCCTAGAGGAAGGAAAACTGTTGAAACACAAATTATTTACAATAAGTGGTCTTTTGCTGCAAATGCTATACAAAAAGAAGTTTCACGGGGAGGACAAGTTTACTTTATACACAATAGAATAGTTACTATAACTTCTATTGCTAATAAACTTAGAGAGTTACTCCCACAAGTAAAAATTGCAGTTGTGCATGGTAGGTTAAGTGCAGTTGAGCTTGATAAAGTAATGATAGACTTTTATGCAGGTAAATACGATGTACTGCTTTGTACTACTATTATTGAAAATGGGTTGGATATACCAAACGTTAACACATTAATTATTCACGATTCGCATACTTTTGGATTATCACAACTTTATCAAATGCGAGGAAGGGTAGGTCGATCGGATAGAAAAGCTTATTGTTATCTCATGACGCCTAGACCAGCTGAAAATAAAAGCGAATTAAAAAAGACAGGTGGTTTGAGCCTGTCCAGATTGCAGGCGCTTGTGGATAACCAGGAGCTTGGTGCAGGATTTAAAATAGCTTCAAAAGATCTTGAAATAAGAGGAGCAGGAAATATATTGGGAGAAGAGCAGCATGGACATATTTCAACTATTGGTTACGCCTTGTACATGGAGCTTTTGGCAAGAGAAATTGAAGCTTTAAGATATGACTTGAATTTATAGTTCTGGCCCAGCGACTAATGCTGAAAATAGTGCTTTAACAAAATTTGTACAAGATTCATATCGATCAGCAGGGTTTTTGTTAATTGCTTTTAAAATTGCGTTTTCAATTTCTAATTTTTTACCGTTTAAGTATGGAAATGATTTTGAAAGTTCTGCTGTTCTTATTAAGTCTCTGCTGCTTTGTCTATTAATACACACTAAGTGGTTTTTAGAATCTAACTTGTTAAAAAGACCATTAATCAACCTGAGCGCAAGAGTTCCAATAAGGTAAACACTAGTAAAGTTAGGGAAAAAGCATAGCTTAAATTCTTCAGGTGCAATGTAAGGGGGGAGTTTCTGGATAAGATGCTTGCCACCTGTATTTATGTAATATCCACTAGGGCCTGTTGCTCGTGATTTTGTTGCAATAGCAAGCCTGCTCATAACTACTTTCCCTTCATTAGTACGCCCAAAAGCCTCTGGCTCAATATCAATTGGGCTTATTCCTTTGTCTTCAAGTGCATCAACAATTACTGCAACTTCCCTCAGAATTTGAATTATTGGAAGTATTACCGTGTTATTAGCTGATGTTATTTGTGTCGGGAAAAGGCTTTTAAGTCCATTAAAAACAATTGCTGAAAATTCTTCGTTTAAGTTTATTAAGCGAAGTCCAGGCGGAGTTGATTCTCTTGGCAGCTCTAGTAAAAAATCGTATTCTGCTTTTATTGACTCTGTTTTTCCAACTACTACGTGCATTGTTTCCCCGTTAATCTCAACAATATGTGTGCCAGGTAGTAGGTTTTGTAGCTTGCTGTTTATTGATTCATTTGACATTATAGTGAGTTTTCAAACCCTAGGCTAATAGCTAAAGCATTTACAAATGCAGTATTTGTGGGGTACCTGTTAGCAAGGTCAAAGTTTGAGCCCAGTAAAAGCACAGCTGTAGGGCTTATCTTTTCAAAAGTTTCAAGTACACTAATCTCTACAAGATTATTTGGATAGACAATAATTAGAGAAATGCCACTAATGCCTGAAGAAGTCAAAATTTTGGCTAAAGGATCGTGAGGTAAATTTACTTTCGAAATCCCACCGGACCCATTCAAAATTGTTAATTGCCCCTGGGTTAAACCCGAAAACTCATCAAAATAGACGATTTTGTTAGATATTACTTTCCCGCCTAAAAGAGCACTGGCCAGTATAGCTAGTGAGTACTGGTCTGTTTTGTAAGAACTAGGCTTTCTTGTATTAAGATATTGGGGACAAATAAAAGTATTAGTCCCTTGCAAGATAGCATTTGAGTTCACGTAGGTGCATGAGCCAAGGTCAATTAGCCGTACCTTCCGATTTTTATCCAACATAACATTTGATTCTTTAAGGTCACGAAATATTATTCCTAAATTTCCAAAAGCATCTAAAGCTTCTGCAATTTGACGTAGCCACCCTATTGTTTGTAAAAGATCAGGTGGATTTTGTTGTACCACTTCTGCAAGGGTCATGCTTAACCGTTCCATTAATATGCCTTGTCCATAATTAGTATCAACAACCCCATAGCAATATGGGGTATATTTACTACCATATTGATTTTGCATTATTCTCATCCACTTGGCTTCTTCGAGCGAATTACCCTTAGGACTATTGCCATTACTGGCATCAGAAAAAAGCTTTATTACCAAGTCATCCTTACCTTTTACTTCATAAACATCTCCAACTCCACCTGCGCCAAGCTTTGTTCCAAGAGTAAAGACTTGTGGTGTATCAATTGAATTGTGGTTTTCGATATTCAATGTGTTTCCGCTAATTGGCGGGATTATACCACTCTAAGGTAAAAAATCCCATTAACCTGTTTTGGGTATAAAAACAACATGTTGGGTATTAGCGCTTTTAATTTAGCCTTTTACAACCTATAATCAAATAATGAAATTGCAAAGTTTTATTAATAAACTCAATCCACAACAACGCAAGGCAGTAGAAACAATAGAAGGACCAGTAATGGTTGTAGCAGGTCCAGGTACAGGTAAAACCCAGATTCTTGCACTAAGAATAGCAAACATCTTAAGCAAAACTGATGTAAGTGCAAGTAACATTTTATGCCTTACTTTTACAGAGTCTGGTGTTAGAGCAATGCGCCAAAGATTAATACAGTTTATTGGAAATGAAGCATACAAGGTCGTAATTCATACTTTCCATAGTTTCGCTAATGAAATTATTCAAACATTTCCCGAAAAGTTTGCAGTAAAAAAAGAGTTAGTCCAGCTGGATGAGGTAAACAGAATAAAAATAATGCAAAGAATCTTAGATAATAACGAAGCTTTTAAAAATCTTGCGCCATTTCACAATAAGTACGGCAAAATTTCTGAAATAACAAGTGCAATAAAAACACTTAAACAAGAAGCAATAACTCCAGGTAATCTTGAAAATAAGGCAAGAGAAATTAAAAACGAGCTTAACGAAAAACTAGAATCTGCAAAAAGTACTGCAACCGCACTTAAAGCACAACAAAAGAAAGTTGACACACTACTTGAATTAACATCATTTTACGAAGCATACAAAGATGAGCTGGAACAAAACGGGTATTATGATTATGAAGATATGATTCTTTTTGCAACCGAAAAACTCCAAACTGATGAAGAGCTTTTAGCCCATTACCAAGAAAAATTTTTATACATTCTTGTAGATGAATATCAAGATACAAATGGTGCACAAAATAACATTATTAAAACTTTAGGCAATTTTGATAAAAGTCCAAACATTTTTGTTGTAGGTGATGATGATCAGGCTATATACAGATTTCAAGGTGCAAATCTTGATAATATTCTTTTTTTTAATCAGCATTTTGAAGGGGTACAGGTTATACCTGTAACCACTAACTATCGTTCTTCAACTGAAATTGTTAAAGCAGCTGAATCTGTAATAAAAAATAATAAAACAAGGCTTACCAACCAAATTGAAGGTTTAAGTAAAGTTTTAGATTCAGCATTTGGAAGCAATAACAACAAAATTAGTATTAACGAATTTAATACATCTGAAGAAGAAACATATTATATTGCAGAAAAAATTAAAGATCTTAAATCACAAGGTGTAAATTACTCCGACATTGCAATAATTCATCGAAGGCATACAGATGCGAATGACATTCTTCAAACATTTGCTAACTTTCAAATTCCATTTCAAATTGACACTTCTAAAAGCATATTAAATGCAGACTCGGTAAAGCAGCTAGTCAATATATTAAATGCAGTATGGGTATACGACAAAAGTAACGACTTAGATTTGTATCAAGTGCTTAACTACCCGTTTTCTAACATTGATGTAGTTGATGTCTACAGAATGACAAGCTACATTAACCAAGAAAAACTAAGTTTTTTTGAGCTATTACTTATGATTCAATTACAAGATAGCTCTATCGAGAAGCTTACTCTTAAGTTGAAAAACAAAGAACAAATTATTAAGTTCGTTAACCAGCTTATTGACTGGCACAAAAAGTGTACAACAACTCGAGTAACAAAGCTTGTAAACGATATTATGTTTAAAAGCGGGCTTATAGATTTTTATTCTGTTAATCAGCAAAGTATCACGGATTTACTTGCTTTAACAAAGTTTTTTGAGTTCGTAAAACAGATTGAGAGTTCTAATCCAAAAGCCACTATTTTAGATTTGCTTGCTGATATAAAAATTGTCGAAGAAAATAAAATAGAAATAAAAGTTCCAAAACCGCAGTCTGTAAACGATGCAGTAAACGTCCTTACTGCCCATAGTTCGAAAGGACTTGAATTTAAACACGTATTCATAATCCGTTGTACGTCAATTAATTGGGGGGTTACCAGGTTGCGTACAGGGCTTTTACCACCTCAAATTTACTCAATAAGTTCGCAAATGCTGGATAAAAATGCAACAGCAATGGAAGACGAAAGAAGGCTTTTTTATGTTGCAATGACTCGGGCAAAAGAAACGGTAACTATTACATCGGCTAGCGAATACGCCTCGCTTAAAACAGTAAGTAAAACAGTTCCAAGTCAATTTATTTTAGAAATAGACAGTAAATATGTACAAAGTAATGCTTCCCGGGAGAGCGATGCAATATCTATACCTGCAAGGGTCGGTTTGCTTAAATCAGAAGAAATTATAAGTATTAGTGAAGATGAAAAAACTTTTTTAAAAGAACAAGTTGAAAAGTTTAAACTAAGTCCTACTAGCCTTAACATGTATTTAAAATCTCCTTTGGAATTTAAGCTTCAACATCTTATAAAAGTTCCAAAACCCAAAGATAAAATATTAGTGCTTGGTACGGCAATCCATGAGGCATTCCAGCTGCTAAACTCAACATTTGATGAATCAAGTGAATCTTTTGCTTCATTAGAATCAATGATAAAAACGTTTGAAAATAAACTTTATAAAGAGTTCGGTGGAGATGAAGAATATAGTCGTACACTTGAGAAAGGCAAACAGATGATTACTGATTATTACAATTACTACATTGCATCGGGTAGTTACAAGCGTGCCCTTGCAGCAGAATACAATTTTTCTTACCATAACGTGTTTTTAGATATTCCGGGACAAGAGCCAATTCAACTTAGCGGAAAAGTCGATAAAATCGAATTGATTTCACAAGACGCTGCAAGCGGCATTATGGAAGTTAAGGTTGTTGATTACAAGTCTGGTAGGGCGAAAACAGAAAATGAAGTTAAAGGCACAACTAAAAGCTCTGACGGGGATGTTTGGAGACAATTGGTTTTTTACAAACTAATGGCTGACTTAGATCCAAACTTTAGGCCTTCAAAATCTCCCCATTTTAATAAATATGTTTGCAATGTTGGTGAGGTAGATTTTTTAGATAAAGATAAAAAAATAGGTAAATATCGAAAGTATTCATTTGTTATAACTCAAAAAGATGTTCAGGAATTGAAAGAATTAATAATTGACGTTGTTAAAAGAATAAGAAATTTAGAATTTAGTTAGATTTCACTTCCTAAAAAGTATAAAATTTTTTTGTCCGCTTTTAGATATTGAGTTGTCTTACTTTTTGTAACAGAAAACTTTATGAATAAAAAAGAGAATTTTGCAGCTATATATAAAAATTACTCAGCAGAAATATTCAGGTTTTGTAGCTTTAGTCTTAATAACCGGGAACAGGCTGAAGACATTACAGCAGAGGTATTTATAAGTCTTTATGGGCAAGATCTTAACTCCATTAATAACCCAAGGGCATGGCTTTATAAATCTGCCAAAAATAAAATGATAAATTTATATAAAAAACATAAATCAATAAGTATTGATTCGATTGATGAAAATACAATTCAGTCAGTTTCTGCTTTGAGTGTTTCCAATGTTGAAACCAATGCCATTGATCAAGTTAGTATCGAATTTGTTGAACAAAAAATACAAGAACTAGATGCAAGTACAAAAGAAATTATAATTATGCGTTTGTGGGATGAAATGACTTATGCACAAATCGCTGAAGTTTTTAATAAATCAGAAGATGCAGTAAGAAAAAGATTTGATAGAGGTATCACGATGTTAAAAAAACTTGTGAGTACTAATTCAACAATCAAACCTATGGGGATTACATCGATACTTGGAGCTATTATACTTATTGCCAAGCAGCCAGCTTATGCATTTACAGCAGAGGTTTCGGCCAACATAGCAAAAGCTGTTGGTTTAAATTTATCTATTAATTTATTAAGTATGTCAGAAGTTTCAGGAGCAGCAGGGACAACTGTTGCGTCAGCAGGTGGAGCTACGGCTGCTACAGCGGTAGCGGGAGGGCTATTAGCAACAACAGGTGCAAAGATTTTAGCGGTTATTGTGGGTGGACTGGCGTTAGTAGGTGGAGGGGTAGGAGTAGCAGTTATTGCAAATAATAACAATACATCCAATCCAGTTACCGAAGAGCCTCCGCAAGTTCAGGAACAGGCTATTAATCTAACAAAAACCTGCACTTTGCAACAACCTGTTATTACAGCAAAACTTCCAGAAAATTGGGAGTGCGAGCAGGATAAAGGTGTGGCTAACGGTCATTTAAAAGGAGATGGCTTTGATATTCGATTTGCATTTGAAGGTTTTGGTCCTGCTTGCATTGTAGAAGGAATGGACCAAACTAACTGTAAACAATCAAGTTTTCTAACAGCAAAAAATACAAGTGTTGACATTTTTCAAGATTCAACTAAGGGGAAGGCATGGACATACGGAGAGTTTAAAAAGAATCCGCGACCAGTAATTTTTTCTATAAGTCATGAAGATCTTTTTGAAAACAACTTTACTAGTGAACAAAAAGAGCTACTTACGGCTATCTTAGATAATTTAGTTTTAGATGATGGGGGATTAGTCCAACTAACCAAGAGCTGTAAATTCAATACACTTGAGGTTGAGCTTATGGTTCCAGTAGACTATACATGTGAAGATACTAACTCTGGAGGTCAAATAATTAGCAGTGACTTCAGAATAGTATTTACAGATTTGAGGCAATTTAATTCTCCTGCAATAGGTTGTGAACCTGGGCGGTGTAATACAGAAAGAGTTGTAGATAATGAATTTGCATATCTTGACGAAGTTAAAGATGACAACTCTGCGTTCTATCAATATGCAGGCTATTACTATGACAGAGAAGTTTATCCAGTTGGGTTTGTCGTATCCAAGGGGCAGTCATCATGGCTAACTCGCAAGCTAAATGCTTCAGAAATCGAAACGATAAATGAAATAATTTTATCTACTAAGGTCAATACCAGCGCAGTAAAATTAACACAAACTTGTCAGCTTGAAGGTCTAAATGCAAGCATTATGATGCCAGATGGGTGGACCTGTATTGCAGCAGATAGTACAAAAAGAGATTACACCATATCAAACGAAGATTATTCTGCAAGGATTACTAACTATCCGAGAGGATTTTGTGAAAGTGAGATTATTAAAGAAATTGAAGACCCAACTTACATTGCCGATTGCCGAAACGTTGAAATCTATTCTAGTTCTGTGATTACAATTACCTTTTTAGGCAAGAATTCAGACGAAACTGGAGAGATTTACGTAAGTTTCAAAGATAGCCCAAGGGAACCAGCTCCTCTAGCTGCTTCGGTCTACAAGAAAGAAGGAGAAACAACAACTCCAAAAGGTGATGAACTAATGCTGCTTCAACAGATTTTTGAAAGCGTAAAATTTAACTAATCAAGTTTTGTAAAAACTCTAGCACTTCCATAGCATGATTATCTGGCCTAACTTTAGGCCAGATTTTCATTATAGTACCATCTTTCGATATTATAAAAGTAGCTCTGGCTATACCCACATACTTTTTACCAAACATGCTTTTCTCAACCAAAGTGCCAAAATGCCTTAGCAACTTTTTATCAAAGTCAGACCATAAGTCAAAACTCAAGTCATGTTTTTCAATAAACTTTTTGTGTGATTCGACTGAATCTGCAGAAACACCAATAACCTTTGCACCAAGTTTTTGTATTTCCTTATTAAGATCCCTAAAACTACACGCTTCAATTGTGCAACCAGGTGTTTGATCTTTAGGGTAAAAATATAAAACAACATAATTTCCTAGAAAGTCACCAAGAGATGTAACTTCTCCTTTTGAGTTTAAAACTTTAATTGACGTGTCAACTTGATCACCTTCACGTAGCATTTTTTGAGATTAATATTCAATTAAACTTTGGGGCGTAGTCTGTTTTATACCTTGACTCACATTCTTCTATTATTTTTATGGCCTCTGCAATGTCAAAAAATCCTTCAACCTTACATGTTCCAGGCTTTTTTAAATCTTTATAGTGCTCCCAGTAATAGGTTGTTTCAGTTTTAAAGTAATCACCTAAGTCTTCGACAGTTTTAATGTAGTCACATCTTTTATCATCATTAATAACTGCAATTACTTTATCATCAACTTCTCCACTATCGGAAAACTTCATTATACCAATAATTCTTGCTTCAACAATGCTCCCAGGAACTAAGGCTTCTGTTACATTAACTATCTCTACGTCTAATGGATCACCATCTTCATCCCAAGTCATTGGTATAGCACCGTAAGCAAAAGGATACATTAAAGTTGAATAACCAACTCTGTCCAGCTTTAAGTGACCAGTTTCCGTAATTAGCTCATATTTGTTAAGAGTCATTGAGTTTAATTCTACAATAGTATTAATAACAGCAGAATTTTTGTCAGAAAAGGCGGGAAGAACATGTAACAGATTAGGCATTGTTTTGCTTGGTTTAATATCTATATTGGCCATGATTAAGTTAATAAATTAAACAAGTATAAACTAAAATATGTAAAAAAGGAAAACTAAAAAGAAGGCAGACGGCAGAGGGCAGCAGGCAGAGGGCAGTAGGCAGAAGGCAGTAGACAGATTATAGAAGTAAGAACTGTAAGCTAAAATGAAAAAATTGAAGGGATAAGTAAGCACTACATGTACTAAAAGGGGGTCTGGGGGTAGGTTAAGTTTCATAACAAAATAAAAGGTATAACACTAAGCTACCCCCAGGCTTTTGCTACTTTTTGCAAAAAGTAGGGAAGAAGATGATATGTTTAATGAAAAGTTACTGAAAAAAGAGTATTACACTGATTACAAGTAAAAACAAAAAACGAAAAGCGAAAAGATAGCAACAGGCAGAAGGCAATAGATATAAGTAAAAACGATAAACGAAAAGCTAATATGTAAAAAGGAAAAAAAGATAAGCAAAAAACAAAAAAGTTACTAGTCTCAAGTCTGCAGTCTCAAGTCTCCAGTCTCAAGTCTCCAATCTCCAATCTCTAGTCTCTAATTTTTAAATGTGATAGCATGTTAAAGAATAATCAAAAAGTATGAACTATGAAAATTGGAGACATTTTTTCTCAGCGGCATTTTTAACAACTTTTGGACTTTTTGCTGTTTTAATGATTTATCTTAGCGTTGAACCTAAAAACTCTGACGTTAGTGTAAGTTCTCAAATTACTACAAGTATTGAAACCGCATTGTATCTTGATAATAACTTTGAAACCCCAATAACCACAATTTCAAATTATAACCAAAATTTATCAGTTGATTTGCCAACTAAATTTACACCATTCCAGGGGGTAGATATTTATGCTGAATCAGTTTTACTAGAGTTTTCACAACAAAACGGTGTATTTGTAGTTTCGGGACAAATTTATGTTGTTACCCAAAAACCTTACAGAATAAACTTCGCAGATAAAAACGTAATGGTACTTGAAAATTCTCATGTTCTTGTTAACTCGGATACTCAAACAATTTATGTGCTAGAAGGCAGTGTTTTAAGTCAAGACCATATTATTGCTGAAAAAAATCAAAAATTTGCATGGCTTGTAGACTCGTTTTACCTATCTAGATTTGATGCAAGCGAGCTTGACAATCCTTCCTTCACTGAAATACTCTACATGATTAAAATGACTGGAACAAACAGAATATAAGCAAGAACTTTAAACTAAAAGTTTTTGGATTAAATCTTTAAGCATTGTGTTTAAACAACATTACATCACCGTCTTTAACTTCATAATTTTTACCTTCCAACCTTACCTTGCCTTTTTCTTTTGCTTTTAACCAGCCGCCCAAATCTACAAAGTCATCCCACGATACTACATCTGCTGCAATAAACATTTTTTCAAAGTCACCGTGAATTACACCAGCTGCGGCAGGCGCTTTAGTTCCTTTTTCAATAGTCCAAGCCCTGGATTCACTAGGTCCCGAAGTAAAATAAGAAATTAAACCTAATGATTTGTATGCTAACTCTGTAAGTGCATCTAAGCCGGTTTTATTAATGCCAAGCTCTTTCATAAATTCTAAGCGCTCTAAATCGTCCATACTTGCAAGTTCAGATTCTTGCTTAACATCAAGCCCCATTACTTCAAAGTTGTTTCCAACAAGTTCTTTAACTTTTAAAACCGATTCGTCTTTAATACTATCTGTTGTATTAACAAGATAAATTACTGGCTTGTCAGTTAATAAAAACAAATCCTTACGGATAGACATTACATCTTCGTTTGTAGAATGTGGATAACTTAACGCAAGTTTTTCTTGTTCTAGGTGGTTTTGTAATCCAAGGACATAATCGTATGAGGGTTTTAGCTTTGGGTTGGAACGCGCTTGACTTTCTAAAAGACCCAACTTTTTACTAAGCGTTTCAAGGTCTTTTAGTATTAGTTCAGTATTGATAAGCTCAATATCTCGCCTTGGGTCAACAGAGTTTTCTACATGGGTAATGTTTTGATCTTCAAAAGCACGCACAAGGTGAACAATAGCCGACACTTCTCGAATATTAGCCAAAAATTGATTCCCAAGCCCTTCACCTTTAGATGCACCTTTAACAAGACCAGCTATATCAACAAATTCAACTACAGCAGGGGTTACTTTTTGAGGTTTTTCTACTTCAGCAATCTTTGTAAGTCTATTATCGTGAACGGGTACAACTCCATGGTTAGGATCAATAGTTGCAAAAGGATAGTTAGCAGCCAATACCTGTTGCTTAGATAAAGCATTGAAAAGTGTAGATTTACCAACATTGGGGAGTCCAACAATTCCAAGAGAAAGGTTCATTTTTTTAATTTAATCGAGGTAATGTTATCATAATTTAATAGGCAATCTTTAAAATTGCCAAGATTTATGAATAAACATCAGATTATACGCCAAAAAGTAAGAGCGAAAAGGGAAAAATGGAACATAAGTAAAAAGGATAAACTAAAAGCGAAAAAGAAAAAAAGAAAAGAGATAAGTAAGCACTACATGTACTAAAAGGGGGTCTGGGGGTAGGTTAAGTTTCATAGCAAAATAAAGGGTATAACACTAAGCTACCCCCAGGCTTTTGCTACTTTTTGCAAAAAGTAGGGAAGAGGATGATATGTTTAATGAAAAGTTACTGAAAAAAGAGTATTACACTGATTACAGGTAAAACGACAATAAGTAAAAAGGATAAACTAAAAGCGAAAAGATAGCAGAAGACAGAAGACAGCAGGCAGATGATATAAGTAAAAACTATGAGCAAAAAACAAAAAAGTTACTATTCTCAAGTCTCTAATATCCAGTCTCTAGTCTACATAACCTAAAATCTAATAATTATTATTAATTTAAAACAATGATTGTAAGAAACCCAAACCAACGAGTTGCAGTATTAGTTGATGTACAAAATCTTTACTACTCAGCTAAAAATTTATATGCGTCTAAAATAAATTTTAAAAATCTGCTTAAACTATGCGTTCAAGAACGGATACTTGTTAGAGGTATAGCTTATGTTATTAATGCAAGTGAGGAAGGCGAATCTAATGAGTTTTTTGAAGCAGTAAATGCAGCTGGATTTGAAACTAAAGAAAAACCTTTGCAGACTTTTTACGGTGGAGCTAAAAAAGGCGACTGGGATGTAGGAATAGCTATGGATGCTGTAAGGCTGGGCTCAAAAGTAGATTCAATAGTGCTTGTGTCGGGAGACGGAGATTACAAGCCTGTGGTTAACTATTTGCAGCAGTCAAGCGGCTGCCTTGTTGAAGTTGTGGCATTTAGAAGAACAGCAAATAAAGAACTTATTGAGCTGGCGGACGATTTTATTGATATAGAAGAAAACAAAAAATCTTTATTGTTCCGCGCTCGAACGCTGTAACAATGGTGTAATTTCTTCCATTAGAGCTATGCAAGTGTTATGTCTGTTTGCAGGCGATACATCGAGCGATTTGTTTATCACGCTTTTTATGTCGTCACTTAGCGCTTGACCCATAGGTTTAGAAATCCACTCATTTACAATTTGAGCAAATGAATATATATCAGCTTTTTTAGAAATCCTAATGGGATTGGCTGTACTAACCTCAGGAGAAGTTCGATTAGGTTTATTTATAAAATATTCGTCAAGCGGGTTTATAGAATCTAAGCTTATACTGTCCCGTCCTAGAAGTTTTTTGGCAGATTGTGTATAACCAAAATCAGCTAAAACTATTTTTCCATTGTTGTCTATAAAGAAATGTTTTTCATCAATATCACAATGAATTAAGCCAATTCGATGAAATGCATCGATAGCTTTAGCAAGTTCTGATAGCAAATTGACAACAGAACCTATTGCAGAAGTAGAATTTACTGCATCGTTCAGTTTTTCTTCAAGTGTATGCTCAAACCATTCACGCACAAAACATGTTTGCCCTATACCATTAATTATTACCTTCATAATGCCGAAGCTTCTAGGGCAATGCTGAAAGTTTTGTGAATTAAGTATATCAGTTATTTCTGCTTCTCTATGAAATGTAAGTGCAGTAACTGAGGGTCCATTATCTTGCGTGCTACTTTGAGCTAAAGGTTTAATTAATACTTTTAGTTGACTTCTATTGGACAGGTTTATTACACCAGTGTATAACTTACTATAACCGTTATTGTTTCCCAAAGGTTTCACTTCCTCAATATCTGGAAGATTGTCAGTAGATTCGTATATACTCATAATATATTATAACATGTCACTGGTATCAGGCAGCAAGCCCCTGGTAAAATTTCCGTGACTAACTGCCGTATTTTAGACTATAATTACTTCATGCAAAATGAAGAATTACTTAAACAGATTATTAGCGAAGTAAACACTTCGTCATCCGAAGAAAGTTTGACAAATTTGTGGCGAAAATATTTAGGCAAACAAGGGAAAATTACTTTAATGCTGAAAGATATTACTAAAGTAGAAGTGCAAAAACGTAAAGACTATGGCAAAGCAATAAATGAACTTAAGGTTAATGTGGACAAATTGATAAATGAAGCTAAAGCTAAACTCAGGGACGAGGAAGCAAACATGTACTTATCCAGCAAATCTACTCAAATAAGTTCGATAATACCAAAATTAGGACATTTGCACCCTATAACTGAAACTATAAATCAGCTTAACAATATTTTAGCTCAAATTGGCTATAGCGTTTATGACGGTCCGGAAATAGAGACTTTTGAGTACAATTTTGTACGTTGTAATGTACCTGCCGATCATCCAGCACTTGACTTACAAGATACTATTTATATAAAAGAGCCAAATGTACTTTTAAGGACTCAAACTTCTTCAATAGAGGCAAGGGCTTTAGAAAAACTAAAGCCACCATTTAAAATAGTAATGCCAGGAAGGGTTTATAGAAACGAAAAAGTTAATAAAAGCAATCATTATGTGTTTCACCAGTACCAACTAGTATGTGTTGCAAAAAAGGTTAGTATGGTAGAGCTTATTTCTACAATTGACTATGTTTATAAAAGCTTTTTAGGTGAAGAAGTAGAAGTAAGATATAGAAATAAATACTATCCTGAAGTTGAGCCAGGAGTAGGGCCGGATATGAGATGTTTTAATTGTAAAGGTAAGGGTTGTGCTATATGTAAAAACAGAGGATGGATAGAAATGGGAGGAGCAGGGCTTATTCATCCTAATATACTTAAACAGGCAGGTCTTGTACCGCATCAATCTGAAGCTGATACAGAATGGCAAGGCTTTGCTTTTGGTTTGGGATTAGATAGATGGGTAATGGCAAAGTACAATATCACCGATATTAGAACTTTATTAGGTGGCAATCTTGCCTACAGGCCAGGTAAGTAAAAGGAAAAGAAGGCAGCAGACAGTAGGCAAAAGATATAAGTAAAAACGATAAGCGAAAAACCATAGACTAAAAGCTAAAAACTTGCAACTTTATGCGAAATAAGTTTCATGCCATGCTGCTTGTCCCGCTTACGGGGAGCTTGTTTATCTGCCATGAGCATGGTCGAGGGATAACAAAGCTTACTTTTTATCCGTAAACTTTAACCTATAACCTACAATCTATTTTTATTACTAGTAAAATGTTTCCTAAACAATATAGACTAAATGCAAAAGAGATTCAGTTTGTAGCTAGGAGAGGTAAACGCTCGGAGTTTGAAAGTTATATTCAAAAGGTATGGTTTGATGACACCTTGGATTTTCCCAAGTTTGCAATAATAGTTTCTAAAAAGGTTGATAAAAGAGCTACAGAAAGAAATAGACAAAAAAGAGTTTTAAGAGAAAAGATTTTGCAAAATGCAAAAGAAGGAAAGTATAAATTAGGAAAGTATATTTTTGTGATTAAAGATTATAGACAGATAGAATTAAAAACGAAAAACTAAAAACAAGAAGTGATAAACGAACTAGTCTCAAGTCTTCATTCTCTAAAATGTTGACACCAAATAAAAAATAAAATATGCTATTTTCAATATGTGTAAATAAATGAATCTTTTTGACAGAAAAACAATTATCGTTGTAGCTGTTCTAGTTATTCTTTCCGTTGTTTTTGCAGTAATTACTGTTTTAAATTTGATCTCTACCGGTAATAAAACTTCTGAGGATGCATCTGTATCAGATATTGAAGTTGAATACGGAAAAGTAATTTACCTTGGTACACATGAGGCAATAGCAAGCTTAGGTTGCGACTCAATTTTGCCCGGCACATTTGTAGATACAGTCCAGGAAACTGTCAATGTAAGTGGTGAATACGATGTGGTTAATAACCTTGAAGAAATTGGATACTCAAGTTCTACCCCCTTATCTTGCTCCTACACAACTATAGAAGATCCCTTTACTTTTTTAACAATAAACTTTAGATCTTTTACACTTGAATCTGTAGAATCTTACGGAGGCTCGGAAAATATTAGTGTAATTTCTTCACAGGATGCAGTAGAGCTTGATGCTGAAACAACAAGTCTAAACTCTAATTTAATTTTAAACACTTATGGTGATGAATATACCTGTACAATGAGATATTATTACCAGTCAACTATCTTTCAACATTTAGAGCTATATTTTGGAGATACAGACTGTGAAACGCTAAGCACTATCCAAACTCAAATAAATACACAGGTGCAGAGTTTAATTACAAAGATTGAGAATAATTAATAAAAAATGGAAAAAACAAGAAGAATTTTAATTGGAGTATTGCTTTTGTTAACAATAGGGTTAGGATCATTAGCTCTTATAACAGGTATAAGCACTGTCCCAAGTGGATCAGATTTACCAGTAGCAGATGGCTGCTGTAGCGACAACTGTTTGTGTGCATGCTGGGGTAATGGAACTGATAAAAGCTGGTATTGTTCTACATGTTGGAATGGTGGAGGTGGATACTACGATTCAGGACTTGATGCATGTCAGTCTGGAGGGGGTGGTGGAGGAGGAGGTGGTGGTACAAACAAATGCAAAGATAGCCCTCCTACTGGAACGGGCTGTCAAGATAAACCTGTAGGTACTCAAGTACCTATAACCGGAGGTTCGTGCACTTGCACAATTTCAAACCCGGCAACAAGAGATTGTGCTTGTATACCAAATCAACTTTTACCTAATGGTGCATCTTGCACTCTCCCTTCGCACTGCGCGTCAAATTATTGCGACACGACAACCCACAAGTGCAGTCAGTCTCCTGGCGGCGGAGGTGGTAGTGACACCCCTCCAGACGGGCAAGGATGTAATAACAACGATAGCAATTGTAACACCAGTCAATATTGTCAAGTTAACCTTTGTAATCCAAAGCGCCCAACTGGCCAACCGTGCACTCGTGATGCAATGTGTGCTTCAAATACATGTATTAATCAAGTTTGTACAATTGCAAGCGGCGGAGGCGGAGGCGGTGGAGGGGGCGGAGGAGGAGGGACTGGCTCTAAGGGTGCTGGAGAAGCATGTAATCCTGGTAGCAATGAATGTCAATCAGGATACGTATGTACACCTAGCACAGCCAATGGGCCAACAGTTTGTAACCTAAACCCATCAACATGCCCTACAGGCCAAACTTGCGGAAGAGTGATTGCATTTAAATGCACAACACACGAAGATTTTGCTGCAGATGGAAGCTGTAACTCAAACAGAGCTGATGGACTTACCTGGGCACAGGCTTTGGCATATATAAACGGTTGTGGCCAAATAGACACAGTTTGCTCCAGTACAGATCAACTTTGCGGAGACTTTTTAATCCAAAAAAATACCTGTGGAGGTACTCCACCCGATGATGAAGTTATACCTCCACCAATTGGAGGTGGAGGAGCAACACCGTTTTGCGGGGATGCAATATGTGATACTGGAGAATACTGCGAAAGATCATCATCTGGTTCAACAACATATCGAATTTGTGGTGCAGTAGGTTCAGCACCTGCAGGCAATATAGTAGATACATGTCGAGGAATAGTTACCCAGGCACCATCAGCAGCAGGTTCTTGTACATACTGTGGTGATGGGGTAGTTAATGGAGATGAACAGTGCGATTATAATGCTCCTGGAGCAACAAACTGCAATTTTCAATGTCAAACAGTAACACCAGTTTGTCTTGACTTAACAGAAAACGGACCTGACCCTATACTTGGCGGTGCGGGTAATACTGTAGAATACACATTAAGATACACAAATGTAACAACAGGTAATCCTTATCCTAACATAAGATTAAGAGTAGTAAGTGGCTCAACACCTGTTGGAAGGGCTGCAAATGCCCCAGCTCAACAATTAGTTGCACCAACGGTTTTCCCAGCTGCAAACGATATTAATACAACCAAAACTTATACTTTCTTATGGGAGTCAGCTGAGCCGGGTGGTAGTGCTGTTGCTAACGGAAACTATGACGTACAAGTGCTTTTAGATGGCACCGTTGGTGGATTAGTTACGACTCCAATAGCATGCACAGGGGACATAACAGTAAATGATAGTGCGGTCCAGGATCCTTTATTCACAGTAGTTAAAACCAGTGTACCAGTTTGTACACAAAGCGGACAAACTACAATCACCTACACCATAACAGTAACAAACGAAGGACCTGTTCAAGGTGTAATTGACCAAATTACAGATACAATAGACCCAGATATTGTTGCTGCAGGCATTTCACCTGCAAACATCTCACCTGCTTACGGTAGTTATAGTAATGGTGTTATTACTTGGACAGGAGACCTTGCAGCGCGAACATATGCAGCATCTGAGTCCAAACAATTTACTTACAGCATAACTATTCCAGCAGGAATTGTACAAAACTTTTATAGAAATGGAGTTGATAACACAGTTGAAGTGCAGTATGATACAAACACTGAGAATGACTTAACTACAGAGTTTAGCTTAAGAACACCAGTCACTTGCTCTCCAAATGGTAATCCATATATTCCTGCAACAGGCATATTTGATAGTGGAATAGGTTTAATTTGGGTTGGTGTATTATTTATGATTGCTGGAGTAGTAGTTTACAGGAATAAACTCGGTAAAAACTTAATTCAAAAATTGTGGATAAATGCTTATTTAAGCTCGCCAGTAGCAAGTTATGAAGATAAAGTGCTAGGAGATAGAGATAAATAAGTAAGAAGAAGCAGAGAAAAGTTATTAAATTATAGACTACAGATGCGTTTATTTATTGGGCTTTTCCCACCAAAAGAAGTTTTAGACCAACTTCGAGATATTCGAAGGCAATTTTTCGCTGATAAACGTAACTTGCAGTTTATTGAGGTAGACCAACTTCACATTACACTTAAGTTTATTGGAAGTAGTGTTTCTGAGGCAAGCAAAAACCAATTGGTTGAGGCATTCAATAACTATTCGAAACAATTAGGTACATTTAATGTCGAATTCCAAAACATTACTTTTGGATTTAAAAAAGATACTTTTCCAAAGTATCTTCTTGCGAATATCAAAAAATCGAAAGAATTAAAGCAGTTAGCAAATGCCATGCACCAGATTGTAAAAAATCAAGGGCTAGACGATACAATCAGATTTAAGTACAGGTCAACCCCGGATTTTCATATTACACTTGCAAGATTAAAACGATCCGCAAGCAGAAGCGTTGCAATAAAGCTCAAAGCAAATACCCAAAACACACACTTTAGACCAATAAGTTCATTTGAGGCCAACGAAATTACACTTGTTGAGTCTATGTATGAAAAAGGCTCAGCACCAAAATACAAAAAGCTGGAAAGATTTTTACTCTAAAGAAACGATTGGGCTTGTTTTAATGTAACCATTAGCTGACCTTCCCTGAGTAGCATTCCTAAGCAAGTCGATTTTGTTAACCAATTTTACTGACTGCTTGTCTTCATAAGTGTTGTTCCCATAAAAATTTTCCTCAAGATTGTGCTTTTCGTCTATACTTTTTGTATCACAATCTGAAAGCGAATCAATATACTCTAAGATATTATTAAACTCTGTTAAATATTTTTGGGCTTCAGTATCACTTATATTGATCTTCGCTAAATCTGCAATTTTTTTTACTTCACTTAGATTAAGCATTCATAAGTATAACAGCTTTTTCACTTCTAGGTAAAACGTTTAGAAAGTCTAATTATAGATTTTGAACTTTTTCACCCAGTGAAGGTATATAACTGCCTTTTATACCTAGTTTTTCAAACTCAACAATAAGTTTTTTAGCCCTATCTTCTTCAGAGTGAATTAGGAAAACTTTTTTAAGCCTTTCTGTATTAAACCTTTTGATCCAATTAATATAATCATTAGTATCTCCATGCCCGGAAAAACCATGTAGATGATGTATCGCAGCATTAACTGGAATGTTTGTATTGGCAATAGTTACAGTTTTAGCTCCTTCAACAATTTCCCTTCCCAGTGTACCCTCAGCTTGGTATCCCACAAAAATGACCGCATTCTTATCATTTCTTAACCCGGTTGCGAGGTGGTTTAAAATCCTACCACCATCTGCCATACCGCTTCCTGCAAGTATAACTTGCCCTCTGCCTAATGCCAGACCTTCAGATTGTTTATGCTTTTTTACGTACCTTAAGCTTTTGAAAGTAAAAATACTATCTTCGCGGTTTTGAAGCGCAGCAGTATAAATTTGCGAAACCCTTTGGGCCAATGGACTGTCAAGATAAACAGGCAAATCCGAGCTTAGTTTTCCAGCCTCTTGTGCAGTTTTAATGTCATGTAAGACTTCTTGTGTTCGATGTACAGAAAAAGACGGTATAAAAACATTTCCGCCTTTAGAAACGGTATCTTTAATTATCCTAATCATTTCATCTGCAGATTCTTGTCTGTCTGGATGATATTCACCTCCATACAAAGATTCAACAAGGATGTAATCAGGGCTGGATTTATAATTTTTGTCAAAAATATCAATTAGACTTTGGTTTTCCCGTCCTATATCACCCGAAAACAAGATTTCTTTTTCATGTCCTCCATCGTCAATATCAACTTCAATACTTGCAGCTCCCAAAATATGGCCAGCTCTTATAAATTTAACGCGAATACCAGGAAGTGGAGAAAACTCTTCATCAAAGTGTTTAGACTCAAAAAGAGTTAAAGTTTCTTCCGCATGGAAAGAGTTAAAAACTATAGCTACTTTGTCAATAAATTTGCCATAGTTTCTTCCTTCTTGAAAATTATTTTCTTGAATTTTTGCAGAGTCCATTAACAACAAAGAAGCTATTTGAGTGGTATGTTGAGTAGCAAAAATCTTTCCTCTAAAACCGCCTCTATAAAGTTTTGGAAGCATACCACTATGATCAATGTGTGCATGCGAAAGAATAACAAAATTTATTTCGGAAGGATCATAATCAAAGTTTTCGAGGTTTTTATATTCAACCTCTGGACCTTGAAACATGCCACAGTCAACTAAAAAATTACCGTGATCTGTTCTCACAAGATAATTGGAGCCTGTAACTGTTTTTGCAGCCCCGTGAAATTCTATCTGAATCATCAGACAAAAAAGTAAAAAATATAAATAAATCCTTTAAAGGACTATAATTAGCAACTTGCGTCACTATTCATTTTTAAATTCTTTAAAACTTATAAATGAATATTGGCCAAAAATTATATCACAGTTATTCTCCAAGACTCATTTGATCCTGTGAGTCATCGTTTTCATAATTATCCTGGACTTCTTTATTATGGTTTTTCCAAAATCTTGCACCTTCTAGCCAGTAATTTGGCTTACCAAAATCATTGTCAGAAGAAATTTCGTCTACAGCTTTAAGAGCTGCTCTAGTTTTAGAAGAGACTCCATCTATATGATAAAGAGCAATTGCTTCAGGGGTTGACGGTAATATTGGGCTTCCAAACTCCAGCATACCGTGATGCGAAAGGATTAAATGGTTTACATGAAGCATGGTATCTTCATCAAGATTGTGCTTTTTGGCACGCTCAGTAAACATTTGGGAGCCTATTGAAATGTGTCCAAGAAGTCCTCCGATTTTAGTATACTGTGAGGATAATCCACCACTTAACTCTTCAGTTTTTCCGGAATCATGTAAAATTACTCCTGCTATTAAAACATCATAATTTAGATCAGGGTAAAAATATCTTAAAGATTCTGAAATTTTTAACATTTCGACAACATGTTGAAGCAATCCAGATTGAAAATCGTGGTGAACTGTGTTTCCTGCCGGCCAGAACATAAACTTGCGTTTAAACTCTTTATCTCCAAAAAAATCCCACAATACTTTTTGCAGAGTTTGATTTTTAATTTGTGCAATTGCATCCTCAACTTCTGTAATAAGCTTTTGAGGGTCATATTTACTTGCTGCTATGAAATCATCAAGCTTGTGCTCATCAACTGGTTTTACTTCCATAACTGTCAACTGGAGGTTGCCCTTAAACTCATCTACACGACCAGAAAATCTAACTACTGCATCTGTTTTTAAAACTCCTTTTTGGATCTTGGCTATAGTTTCAGCCCAAACTTTTGCAGGCACTTTACCTGTTTTATCTCCAATTAATAAGTTTAAATAAGGATTTTTATTTTTGTCTTCTCCCCTTTGCACTTCAAAAACTGCGAAAGGTTCAAACTCAACAAATTGACCTTTAAATAGGTCTTTTACATAAATTGACTTCATACAAATTCAAGATTATTTTACAAAACATCAGTAAATCTTTCTAGATAATAAATCCAAACAAAACCTAATGAAACAATTTGTATCAATACTTTTATAAATAAAATAATTACAACTTCACCTCTTAAGAGTAAGGTATTTCCAATGATTTTAAGAAAATTCCAAATAAACGAAATACCAGTTACAATGAACATTGCGATTCCAATTGCTAGTATAGTACCTTGTTCTCCAATAAAAGAATTTCTAAGCATAAAGTATGCTGCAATTGGAATTCCTACAGATCGAAGTGTTACCCAAAAAAGTTCGTTCATCATATTAAAATATAGCACCTCTCATGCTGAAAATATAGTTAATACTAATTACAAACATTAACACTATTAAAGCCAAAATTAGTAATCTAACAATTTGAGAATTTATTTTTATTTTCTTGTTACCAAATTTTAAAGCAAAAGTACGAGAATCCGGAGTTGTTGCAGACTCTATAATTTTATTATTGCTAAATCTTCTTAAGGAAATGCCATAAAACATCCAAAACAACACTGCAAAAAGTATTCCTGAGTACGATAAAAGCGACTGCACCATGTAGGCAGTAACAAAGCTGAAAAGCAATGCATCAATTGCAAAGTCATCAAACTTTTTGTAAGAAGTCTTAATTTTTTTTAAGAAATTCCTATAAAACACAGTAATTATGTAGGTAAAAATCAAAATATAACCAGCTACACCCACTAATCCTGTTGTTCTGATAATGCCAGAAAAGAAAGTATCTAGGCTACTAGCTTGTGAAGCTCCGTTTCCAATTAAAAGCGTTAAAAATCCTTCATTTGAAATAGAAGTTATAGCACCTGAAATTCGTGATATTGAGCTTTGAAATGCAGGCCATACTAGTGGATCGCCAAGTAATAGAACTAAAGTAAATACAATAATTACGACTGGTAAAAGCGCTACTCCAAGCGAAGTAATAGAATCTAAAACACTTCCAATTAAGCCAATTTTGAATTTCTTTTTTCTAAAAATTACAAGACGAATATTTTTCAAAGCATTTTTTATATTTTTTATTCTGTTAACAAGTTGTTCGGGGTGTGCTTTTAAGTAAAAATATCCAAAAACGCTTACTGGAAGAATAAGAGAAAATCCTAAAACAAAAAGTGAATAATTAGAAACAGGTGTGAGAATTAACCCAAGAAAATACAAATTTTCAAGTGCAAGCCAAATGTTTCTTTCTAATCCTTTAAAAATAAAAATATTTGCAAAAAGAATTATACATAGACTTCCTAGTATAAATTGATTTTGATAAAAGAATGATAAATCTAACCTCGAAACCAACATTAAGAATAGTGTGCCAGCGCCTAAAAAACGCAACGCTGTTTTAATGCTTTGTGTACTAGAAAATCTTCTATAAAAAATGTAATAAATTCCCAAAAACACCATAATACTTACACCTGCAAAAACTTTAGTTGCGTCAGGACCTATAGAACCAAATGTATTTACAGCACTGGGTATTGGTTGTAATACTGCACTTGTTGTTAGCAATAAAGAAAAAATTAATGTTACAAGTAAACCCTTTGGATCTTGTAAAATGCTTCTGCCTTCATAAAGCACTCTAGCTAAAATCACTAAAAGCATTAGGATTACATATGTGAGTATAAAAACAAATAAAGCTGACTCCTGGTTTTGATTTACAAATTTGGGAAAGTTAAGCGACGTTAAAGTAAAGACAAAACCAAAAGGAAGTAAAAACAAAAACACTAAAGTCGCAATATTTTCAATAGTTTTGAATAATTCAACTAAAGCTGATTTTGGGTTTGCTGATCCAATTACTGGAATGTTTAAACTAATAGTTTTTTTAGAAACCTGCAAATTAATTTTCCGCATAAAAAAAATTTATATTTAAAGATTCTATCATCACTTGTTGCCAAAAAAAACACAGAATTGATTTTTTGTTTTATTAATTTCTGGTATCTTTAATTATGTTACAAATTAGGTTAAATAAAATTTTTGGTAGCACAGTATTTTTTGGAGTTGTTCTTGGGTGTTCAGTTACTTTGTCACAGGGCTTAAACCGGTTTTCCTGGATTTCTTGGGTAGTAGTTATTTTAGCATTACTAACTTACTTATTATTTACTCTTGGTTTAATTTCAAAAAATTTTAAGCTTAAAGAATTTTTTTATGAAATAGCAAACGTTGATTTATTAGCCAGAGTTTTTTTTTCACAGCCTGCAATATTAATTTTTGCAATAATTTCAGCTAGTCAGCAAAAAAATGGACTTTACGAGTTGAGTATAGTTATTTTTGTTGCACTGTCTTTTATAAGTATATTCGAAAATTTAAAAGACATTTCTCAATGGTCAAAAGAAAGTGAATCTTTATTTGGAGTAGGTTTTCAAAGTCTTTTACTCTTGTATTTGACTTTGCACAGCTTATCGTTTTTTGCTGTTGCTAACCCAATTTTATCAGTTTTAACATCGTTATTACTTTCTGTGTTTGCCTGGGCAGGAGTGCAATATGAAAATTTTTCAAAAAACATGATTTTGATAGCACTTACCTTTATGTTATCTATTTTTATAATTAACTTTAAGATTTTTGAATCTGCAAGAATTTTTGCTCCTCTTTATATAATAATTGTGACAACAATAGTTGCCAATATTTTTGCAGAGCCAATAAGGCTAAATTTAAGACTAATTAGGAATATTTTTGCTATAATTCTCGCAACGCTAATTTTCATAGTGCTTTAGTTAGTTACCGGATCGTCTAATGCTCAACAGATTCTTGGCGAGTCAAGCGAAGCACAGACGAGACTAGAAGATGTTAGTACCGCGAAGTAAAACGAAGCGGTAGTAGGACTTAGCAACTTAATAGTAAAAATGCACAATGTTACCGGATCGTCTAATGCTCAACAGATTCTTGGCGAGTCAAGCGAAGCACAGACGAGACTAG
>CAZUKH010000009.1:0-42957 GCA_964620955.1 uncultured Candidatus Saccharibacteria bacterium
ACGAAATCAAAGATTTCTACTAGCGGGATAACAATAAATTAATCATTCCGCTGCACTACGTTTGCAGAATGAAAATTAGGTAAGTGGTAAAATTAACAACAAGATTAGTTGCCCCGCTACGTTACGAAATCAAAGATTTCTACTAGCGGGATAACAATAAATTAATCATTCCGCTGCACTACGTTTGCAGAATGAAAATTAGGTAAGTTGCCGAGGTGGTGGAACTGGTAGACACGCTGGTCTTAGGAACCAGTGCCCGTAAGGGCTTGCAGGTTCGATTCCTGTCCTCGGTACCAGATGATACCGTCCCATTTTTGTCAGTTTTCATATTCTCTTAAAGATATATCTCTTTAAATCTTTCTTTTGACTTCTTTGATTAACAATACTCTTGCCTAAGTTCTAAAACTAAGTGCAACAGTTTAAAATTGTTGCATGAGATAATGACACAGTGCCATTTAAATGTTTAAACTTTCCCCTGCAGTCTGTAAAACGTGTTAATCGTCTATTCATTGCATAGGCATTTAACCATAGCTGCGCTGTAGAATACGATTCAAATCCTTTTATTGCCTAGTTTTTCCCCTCTTTTTTCTTTGGACAGCAGTGAGATTGAATAGAAAATGGCAGAATTTGGCATGTAATACAATGAAATTAATTCAAAAAAGGGCTATAAACTTTTACTAACAATATTAATTACTATAATATATTTTAATATCTATGAAAGTATTGATAATATCAGGACCATCAGGTATCGGAAAAAGTTATATTGCAAACTACCTATCGAAAGAGCATAATTTTCAGAGGATTGTTCCAGTTACGACTAGAATGCCTAGAGTTGGAGAAGTGAATGGTTTAAGTTACCATTTCTTAGGCGAAGAAAGTTATAGGCAGATTCAGGAAAATGGAGATCTATTCATGTCTAACGATTTTTTCGGTGCAAGATATGGGTTCCAACATTCAGAGGTGCAAAAAATTATTGCTGCTAATAGAAGACCTGTTACTGAAATTTTCACACCAACTATTACGCAATTTATTAGCGAATATCCTGATGCTGATAGAATTTTCTTAATGCCTCCATCTCTTGATTTTTTAAAAGAAAGAATGTTGCGAAGAGGCGACTCAATTGAAAAAGTTGAACAGAGACTCATAGGGGCACGTGATGAAATAAGGCACTTTTTAGAGGAAGGGCATGTCCATTATCACAAAGTAGTTCCAATTGAAGGGGATGAATCCATTGCGGAAGTAGTAAAGGAAATCAGATCTTTAGAATCAGGTGATTTAGGTGAGGAGTTAAAAAGCCAACTTAAATAGTTAAGTCATTTTATTTTTTATATTTTTATATGAAAAATATACTTATAGATGTAGGATCGTCTACAGTAAAAGTATATGAGTTTGAGGATAGTAAATTATCCCATCTATTTAATAGATCAATTAAATTCAAAGACAGTTTTACTCCTGAAACAGGAATAAGCGATGTAAATAAGAATGAGCTGCTTGAACTTCTCTTAGAAATAAAGCAGAAATTCCCAGAACATTCAGTAAAAATTTTTGCTACAGCAATTTTCAGAAAATATTCTGAGAAAGCAAGAATTAAGTTGATAGATGAAATATTCATAAGGACAAATGTATACTTCAATATTGTATCGCATGAGTTAGAGAATTTTTATATTCAAAAGGCTCTTGTTGGAAAACATGATTCTACTGAAAATAGTTTAATTGTAAATATAGGTGGAGGCTCAATTGAATTAGTAGTAATGTTTGGGAATGAAGCAATTGAGACACACAATATCGAATATGGCATTGGTAATCTTTTAACTGAGTTTGACGGAGTTAATGATGAGCTTTCAAAAGTAAAATTAGAGGATATTATTGATAAGGTGAAATCTTTACTTCCTACTTTAAGCAATAAGGTTTCATTGGCTTTTTATACAGGTGGCGAGCTTGAATATATGAAGCGTGTTCAATATGATCTTGAAGATAATACCTTATTCGAAGACTTAGATCATCCATCCATAATAAAGTTAGTAAACATTCAAAAGAAGAATGTGGAGATTTTTACTAAAATAAAATTAAGTGAGCTTGAAAGTTTAATGCCAGAAGACCCAAGATGGATGCATGGAGCAAGAGGATGTAGTGCAATTGCTCAAGCGATATTTGAAAAATATTCCATTGATACAATTATACCCTCAAATTCCAATCTTATTGATGGAGTGGTAAGACAACAATTCAGAAAAATTACAATAAGTGGAAGTTTTAGGAAACATCTAGATTATATTGTAAAAGTAAGAAATAATTTGGTAAAAAACAATGTTGAGGTTCTTAGTCCAAGATTTACCGACCCAAAGAATCCCGGCGAAGAATTTGTTGTGTTTCAAGGCGAAGAGGGTCTAGCACCACTTGAACTTGAACGTCACCACCTTGATTCCATTGATCAAAGCGATGCGTTAATAGTATGTTCACCAGAAGGATATGTCGGTGCATCTGCATTGATAGAAATCGGTTATGCTAATAAATTGGGTAAAAGAATTATCTTTACAGAGAAACCAGAAGAGTTTATGCTTAATACACTACCAAGTGAAATTGGCATAATATGATTGACAAATATACGGATAATGTGGAATTAATTGATCAGTTAAAACCAGTAGACCAGGGCTTCTTTCAAAGAGATTCATTGGAATTAGCTCCTGATTTACTTGGTAAAGCAATTGTTACCCATAGAGGTGGAATTACTACAGCTGCATTAATTACTGAAACTGAGGCTTATCCCTCATGGGATGCAGCATCGCATCTTTTTGGGAAAGATAAACCAACGCCAAGAACAGAAATTCAGTTTGAAGATGGTGGAATCCTTTATATGTATTTGATAATGGGAATCCATACTATGACCTCCATTGTTGCTGGTAAAAAAGGAGAAGGTGATGTAGTCTTCATAAGATCTGTACAACCTATAGTTGGAATAGATGAAATGAGAAGTAGAAGATCATATACTAAAGAATCATTATCGCCTCTAACCTCCGGTCCAGGCAAATTATCAGTTGCTTTAGGTTTGAGATTGGAAGATAACGGCACAAAGGTTTTTAGTTCGGACTCACATACTATGATAATAGAATTACCTGATATTGATAAGCCAAATATTAGGACAGGTAAAAGAGTTAATGTAGGAGTTCATGGAAGCTCAGTGGAAGATGCTAAATTAGCAATTAATAGAGATTGGAGATTTTTTATTTCGGGTTCAGAATATCTAAGTGTACCTGAGAAAGAAGGTTAAAGTATTATGTCAGATAATCTACAAATAGTTTCAGTTATTGCAGTTATTAGAAATAAGGAAGGTAAGTATCTTCTTGTACAAAGATCTGAAAATGACGATATTTTCCCTCTAAAATGGCAAAATTTAGGTGGAAAAATTGAATTAGGAGAGAGGGTTGAGGAAGCATTGAAAAGAGAAATACAAGAGGAAATAGGTGTAACGATAGATAATGTAAATCCAGTATTTCTCCAAAGTTATTCTTGGAAAAAGGATGAAAATAGTGATGTGCGACTTGGTTTAATATTTCTAATTGAAATAAACGGAAACGTTACAATCAAGATTTCAGATGAATTAAATGACTACAAATGGTTTAGTTTAGAACAACTTGAAGATTTAGATACAATAGGCAAAGATTCTCCTACAGGTACTTTGGGACAAATAAAACAAGCTGAAATAAAAAAAGTAAATTCTAAATCTATATGAAACAAAAAATCATTTTAGCAACAACAAACAGTTCTAAGATTAATCCTTTTATTTACTCTTGGAATAAGCATGATCTTTCAGATAAATATGAATTGTTAACGTTTAAGGACATAGAAAACAAACCCGATTTTGAGGTTGAAGAAGATACTGGTTCATTTGAAAAAGATGCCTTAAAGAAGGCGGTTGAGTATTCCAAATTTCTTAACTTACCAACGATATCAGTAGATAGAGGTATAGAAATTCCTAGCCTTAATAATTGGCCAGGAACAAAATCAAAAGAGATATTTGTTGGATATTCTGATGAAACTAAGCATTTTATTAACGCTGACAGATCAGTTAAAGAAAATGAAATCGAAATAGCTCAATATGTGGCAGATAAAATAAAAGACCCTGAAAGAATAGTAAACTCAGTTTACGGTATTGCAATTGCTCTCCCTGATGGAAGAAGTACAAGTGACTTAGTAACTTTTTCGGGTAAAGCAAGTAAAGAGTTATTAATTACAGAAGTTGGTTGGAATTATGATTGGTTCTATATCCCAAATAACCTTGAATCACCATTATCATCATTAACAAAAAAAGAATATACTGAATTCACAGGTACTTACTTGTGGCCAATTACTGATAAAATTACTCAATTTATTAAAGCTAATTTATAAAACATGATTCAACCTAGAATACTCATAAAAGGAGATTTTACTTCGAAAAATATAGAAATAACTACGAACCTAATTAGTAACAGAGCTATATCTGACGATGTAGAAAAGCAAATAGATAAGGTCTGGCAAGAAACAGTTGAAAATGCAAAGAAAAGCAGTCAGTTAATTTTTGATGGTGAAAGTTTTCGACTTGATTCCTACACAGTTAACGCAGGTATTCTTAAACTTGAACTAAGTAAATTTAAATATAAGGTAAGAAGTTCATTAAATAAATTAAAAGATGAATTGGGAAATTTAGGGGATGAATATTACTGCAATGGACTGGCAATTGGTGGCATTATTAAAACAAAAGATAACAAATTCATTTTTGGAAGAAGAAGCGGTAATACTATAACTAATAATTCAGTGGATTTCATAGGTGGAATTTTGGAACCAGAGGTGATAAAAGGTGCAGAGGATCTGTTTAGATATAATAAGCAAGAAATGCTTGAGGAAATAGGTTTAAACGAAACCTATATTATTAGCCAGAAATTAATAGCGTTAGTTCTCTCGCCATCTACAAATATTATTATGCTTACATATACCAGATTAAATATAGATTCTGGCGAAGTAAAAAATATCTTTGAACAAAGTAACGATAAATTTGAAATGTCAGAGCTTGTTTTTATAAATGAAGACAAGCTAATTGAGTATTTACACAAGCTTGGAGGGTATAAGGTTGCTGTTGCAGAACTTTTGAAGGATAGTCCAGAATTAATAGGTAACTAACTAATCTACTTCTTTTGGGATTTCTTTAATTACAAATAATCTGTCTACACTGGTTTTTAAAACCTTAGCGATTTTTAGAGCATTTGGTAACGAAGGTAAATTATAGTTTCTATCTATACATCCAAAAGATGTGATGACATCTCAACCATTTCTGCTAAAGTCCTTTGGGTTAATCTCATATTCTTTCGTACTTTTCTTAAGTTATTATCAATTTTATAGATATGATATTGTGGATTACGCCTATATTTAATCTTTAAGAAATTGATTTGATTCTCATTATGTTTATCTTTTCTAATAACATCATCTATAGATATTTCTAAACTTTTGCAGATTCGATACATGGTTAAAAAGAATGGGTTCGTTTCCCCATATTCTATCCTGCTATACGTACCTACACTTATTCCTGCCATCTGAGCTATAGTTTCTTGAGAATAACCTTTACTCTTTCTGCATGCTTTTAGATTATTTGATATATAACTTTTCATAATAAGGAAATAACAAATAAGCTGTGCAGATTATACCTAAGCATTGTAGGGTTATCACAGATTTATTAGTCCTGTGCTTAGAGACTAAATTAGAATTTAAAAAGCTAAGTGTAATTTACTAGGCTCTAAAAGACTTTGAGCAATTTCTTTTATTTCGCAGAAGAAATCATAAAGTTGTAAAATCTTTTCGTCAATCGTACCAGATGGGAATGATTTTAAGAACAAACTGTTAGAATTATTACCTATAAATGATATTCACTATTGTTAATTTTAGCTAAATTTTCAACAAACAATAACTGTTTTCTTCAGTATCATTGCTAGAGCAAGTTAATGAGTTCGATTCCTATAGATTTCAAAACATATTTAAGATAGAAATAAGAAGATATTCGGTAAATTCTCGCTATAAACCACTATTGCATTCGGCAAATCCTCGTGATAATATTGTTTAATGCAAATTAAACGTTCAATTAAAACAAAAATCCTTCAGCATTTAAACCTACCAGAAATTACATTGATAGTTGGACCACGTCAAGTTGGAAAGACTACTTTAATCTCAGAAATAAGTGATGAATTAAAAGAACAAGGTGAACGGACACTCACTTTGAATCTTGATATACAAGACGACTTTGTACTACTTGAAACTCAATCTAAGCTAATTAAACGATTGGAATTAGAATTTGGTACAGAAAAAGGATATGTATTTATAGACGAAGTACAAAGAAAGGAAGATGCAGGAAGGTTTTTTAAGGGGATTTATGATATGAAATTACCTTATAAATTTATACTTACTGGTTCTGGTAGTGTTGAACTAAAAGAAAAAATTTCAGAGTCACTTGCAGGTAGAAAAAGAATGTTTGAAATGTATCCTGTAACTTTTTTAGAATTTATTAACTATAAAACTAATTATAAATATTCTGATAGGTTAGATGATTTCCTGCTAAATAATGATCCAAGATTTGAAACTTTATTTACTGAGTATTTTCAATTTGGTGGTTATCCAAGAATAATACTTGCTGAGACCTCAGATTCAAAACGTTTAGAAATGCAAGAAATTTATAACAGTTACTTAGAAAAGGATATAGTTCAGTTACTAAAAGTACAAAAAACAGAAGCATTCTCTAAACTTATAACTCTATTAGCAAGTCAAATAGGTCAAGGAATTAATATAGAAGAATTCAGTAATACATTAGGGCTAGATTCAGATACAATCAGAAATTATCTTTGGTATTTAGAAAAGACTTTTATTATACAAATATGCAGGCCTTTCTATACAAATGCACGAAGCGAACTTACAAAGACTCCAATTTGCTATTTCTTGGATATTGGTTTACGAAATTATATACTTAATCGTTTTTCTAATCAGGATCTCCAGTTAACAGGAGGACATTTATTTGAGAATTTTATATTTAACCATATAAATGCTAAGTTTAATGAACTTGATCCAACTATTAATTATTGGAGGACAAAAGATGGTGCAGAAATTGATTTCATATTTAAAGTTGGGGCTAAATTGATTCCAATTGAAGCAAAGTTTTCAAGACTAAATAAAACAACTATTGGGAAAGCCATACACAGTTTTATTGACAAGTATAATCCACATAAATCATACATTATAAATCTAAGCTTGGATGACTCCATTGACATTAATAGTACAACAGTATTGTTTTCGCCAATTCATAAGTTTTTAATACAAAACTTAACTGATTAACTTGATTCATTTTTGTTATCACCAAGCTTACACTGACTTTTTAGAATTATAACGCCAAGTTCAATTTGCCAAACTCCAATAGGCTTTGAGCGATTTGTTTAATTTTGCAGAAGAAGTCATAAAGTTGTAAAATCTTTTCGTCAGCTGTATTGTATTAACCTCAATTAATCACTAGGGTTTCGAGCACAATATTAAAGTCTTTTATCGCTGGGCTGTTCTTTGTTGTTGAAATTGTGAAGTAGTAAGATACCCCATCAACAATAGCTAAATACTGAGTTTGTTCAATGGAATATTCGCTTATAGTACCTTCTAGTGTTACAGCACATGCTTCATAGTCATCAACTCCAATAGTTGTGGATTTTGCCATCGATAGCTCTGGCACACCATCGTAAGTACCCGTAGTTTCAGTTACTAAAGCTTCGCCGTATTCTCTACAAGTAAAATCGTCAAAACTTTCAAGCCCTGCTATAGTTTCAGAAACAAAATTCATATTATGCCTAAATCCATCATTTGAATCTATGTAAAATAAGTAGCTAGTACCGGCAATTTCATCTGCTTCCATAATATTAGAGTCATAAACTACGTCAAACCCATCGCCTTCTAGAGTTAAAATAGAACCGTTATCTTCATTCTGATTTCTGTCTTGCCTTTCTTGAGGTTGCTCTTCCTCAATATCTTGCGGGGTATCATTATTAGGTTCTGAATCATTTTGGTTTTCTGCTTGTTTGTTTGAGCTTGAATTATTTTGATTAGTAATTAAAACTACAGCAACAACTCCAACTATTGCAATTAACACAAATAAAATTGTTGCAATGATTATTGGCGTGTTATTTGTTTTAGGTGTTTCTGCCTGTGCAACAGGAGCTGGTTCCGGCACATTTGGAAGGGATTCTGTTTGTTCTGCTGAAGATGGTGTTAGTTGTTCGCTATTTTCTTGAGAATTGTCCATTTTACTTTTACTATAATATTTAAGTATTCTACAATGTTACACTTTTTTTACTGACTTTGCATACCACATTGCTCCGTAAATACCTCCTAAATCTCCAAGCTTTGACTGCTCAACAAGTATTTTAGAATCTTTAAATCTACCAAACTCATTTAAATTTTCAATAAGTTTTTCGATTCTAACTATGCCGTGATTAACCAAGCCTCCACCAATTATTGCAATTTCTGTTGACCAAAAGAGTGTTGTATTGAATATTCCTACTGCAAGCTCTTTGTGAAACTTACCAATTTCGTATGAATCTAGTTCTTGTGGCTTCTTATTATAAGTTCGATTTATTCCTGTTGAAGAGCATAGGTCTTCAAATGTTTTTAAATTATCTGCGTCAATAATTTGATGGCCGGGCTCTGTTGAAAGTCTGCTTTCATCAATTTTTTTATTTTCAACCTTTACTCCCCCTATTCCTGTGCTAATTGTTAAGTATGTTACCAGTTTGAAGTTTGCACCTGGACCGTACACAGCTTCTCCAAGGCCTACAAGCTCAGTATCGTTTCTTAAAGTAAGATTTTGAATTTCAAGCTTTTTTTTAAGGTCAACATTTACGTTTTTACCTTCCCAGTTTTCCAAGTGGGGTGAAAACAGCATATGCTCTTTTTGAGGGTCTAATGTGCCAGTAATACCTAAAATTGCTGCTGTAAGTCTTCTGTCTTTAATTAATTCATTTTTAACCTCGACAACTTTATTTAAAAAAGTATTGTAATCTTTAGGCGTGTCATATATCAAAGGCTGTTCAAAACTTTCAAGATCTTGAGAAACTGCTAATCTTGTTTTGGTGCCACCAATATCAGCAAGTAAATACATAAAATGTAATAAAATTTTTAAATAATCGAGTGCCCACCAAATCTATTTCTTAACGCAGTAAGTATTTTGCCTTTAAAATCTTCTTGGCTAGAGCTATTTCTAAAGTTTACAGAATCTGCAATAACTTTTGAAGTAATTCCTACGCTTTTTGCAAAATCTAACGCCCACTCTGCTTCTCCAGACAATCCGACTTTTCCACTAACGTTAGATAGGTCTATCCCTAATTCAACAAAAGATTCATGAAGCCAGTCTACAAGCCTTGAAGAAATCACGCTTCCTTTAGAGTATATATCAGATATATCACTTAGGTTAAAGTTAAATGGGCTTTTATTTAATAGCTCAAATCCTTCAGCTATGGATTGCATCATCCCATATTCTATTGCATTATGGATCATTTTTACAAAGTGGCCAGCACCTGGTTGATCAAAAAACTTATATGCGCCTGGTAAAGCAATATCGAAAAATAATCTTTCTACTTTTTGGAAAATTTGATTTTCACCACCGATCATTAAGCATGCACCATTTCTTGCACCTGTTGGTCCACCAGAAATTCCGCTATCAATAAAGTTTATGCCCAAGGCTTTAAGTTTTTGAAAGTTTGCTATGCTATCGCTGTATTTGCTATTTCCAGAATCTATAATAATATCTCCTTTAGATAAAATTTTGCTTAGCCCGTTATTATCCCAAATAGTTTGATTTAAAACTTCTCCTGCTGGCAAAAATAATAAAATTTTTCTTTCGGGGTCAAGATTTTCGGTAAGTTGCTGAATTGTTTCAAACACTTTGCCACCAGCTTTAGCAAAAATGTTTCGCTTATCTTCGCTTCTATTCCATGCAAGTACATCCCAGCCTTTTTCCAGAAGTTGTAACGCAACTCCCATTCCCATTTTGCCTAAGCCAATTATTCCCACCTGATTGGAATCATTAGGGAAGAGTTGCTCAATGTACTTACTTTGCATTAATGGTTCCGTGGAATTTTTATTGTAACTATATAAAGGTGTTTCATTGTTTTTCCAGCCTGTAATAACTGGGTCAATTAGTTTCCATGCTGCCAGCGTTTCTTCATAACTTAAAAACCAGGTTTTCTCACCCAAGATAATGTCTTCAAATGCGTTCATGTATTCTCCAACATATTGAACATTTTTGTCGTGGTGGAATATTTGACAACCATAATACGAACGATCATTACTAAACAAATCAAGATTAAGCTCTACAATACTATCTTTACTTAAGTTAAAAGTGAGTGTATTTGGAATATCTACAACTTTTCGCATGCTTTGTAATGCTTTAGAACATGTGCCTTTTTTAAACCAAACTACTGCCTTTTTATCTTCTTTTTCTAAACCCTTGCCACCACTAACAACTACTGGTACGCCTTTCCATCTTTTATTATTGATTGAAAGGCGCATTTTAAAGTATGTTTCAACATTTGATTTATTTTTTACCCCGTCAATGTTTTGGTAACCGTTGTATTGAGATCGAAAAGTTGATTTAGAAACATTTATAGGACTTATTTGAGATAATAGATTTGCTCTGCTTTGTTGGATTTCACTGCCATTAAAATGCTCTGGCTTATCCATAGTTAAAAGTGCTAGTACTGAAAGAAGATGATTTTGACCAACATCTATTAATGCGCCAGTAGAATCGTAGTACTCTCCTCTATCTTCCACTCCAGCAATTTCGTTAGTTGTTAACTCGATTTTTTCGATATAATCGTTATTCCATGCTGGTGCAATTAATGAGTTGCTAAATCGCATTGCAAATATATTTCTTACTGAAGGTTTATGCAAATAGTGATCTATTCTAAAAATCTGCTCTTCCGAAACTATTGATTTTAATGTTTTATCAAGGATCATTGCAGTGTCTTGGCTTGTGCCAATGGGTTTTTCAACTACAAGTCTAATATTTTTTTTATTTTGTATTAATTCTACGATAGGTTTTAGATTAGTGATAATTGATTCGTAAAATTCGGGCTGAACAGCTAAGTAAAAAACATATACTGGGTCTTTTTGGCTGTGCGAAGCGATTTCGCTTTGGAGGCTTTGGTAACCTTTTACATCAGCGAAATCGCTTCGCACGAAACTAATATTATTAAGAAACTCACTAATCTTTTCTGCTTCAGAAGTCTCGAATTTGTTAAGAATTTCTTTTACATGATTTTGGTAACCGGCAACATCATAGTTTCTTCTTGAAAATCCAATTATCTTAAAGTGGTTTTCTTTAGGCATGTTTTTATAAAGCAAATAAAGTGCCGGTGCAATTTTTTTTGCTACTAAATCACCAGTAGCACCAAAGATTGTAATTACTGCATTCATAATTTGTGTTTGGATTAAATATTACTATTCACTGGCTCTTCTACTTTGACAGTATAAATTTTAATATCTTTATCACTTGCAGGGTCTATTAAAACCTGTCTGTATGGAATTTTCCCAAAGTAGCTTTTTATAGGTCTCATAGAGTTATGGTGAGCACAAATAAGTACAGATTGCGGTTTTCTTTTTAAATCAGCTTCAAGCTCTTGTATAAAAGGGTAGACTCGGTTCCAAACCTGGATGAAGTTTTCTCCTTTAGGTGGAGCAAGAAAATAAGATCTTCTTGTAATATCTCTTATCCACTGCATATAAAATGGCAGTCCAAACTTTTTTTTACCTTCTAAAATCCCATAGCTACGCTCTCTTATCCGTGCGTCTTTAACTATTTCAGTGGGTCTTTTACCTGCCATAATTACATCTACAGTTTCTGTACATCTTTTTAATGGGGAAGTATAAACTTTATCAAATTCAACATCCTGAAGCTGCCTTGCGAGCTCTTTTGCTTCTTCAATACCCTTTTCGGACAAAGACACGTCTCGCTCTCCACTTGAAATTATGTCTCTGTTATCAGTTGACTCGCCGTGTCGTATTAAATAGATTTTTGATTCCACAAAGTCAAGTTTATCATTAAATTTTGACTTAAGAATATATTTTTTTCATAATAAAATACAGATTTGTTTTAAAAAATATTTATTACACCTCTAATTATGTCCGATTTATCAAGTACACCAGTGCCTTTTACTTCAACTGTGGCACCAAGTTTAGCATCTAAAATTGTTCTTGCAATTTTTGTATCGACTGTAGTTGTGGCTGCAGGAGTAGCTGGGGTACTAATTGGTCGCAATAATCCCCAAAGCTCAACAAATGATGGTAATTCAATAGTTGAAGAAGAAAGCCTGTCAAATGAAACTTCAGAGCCTGCAGAGGGTGAAGATATAGGATGTGGTTTAACTCAATATTCAAATGACAGTTATCCTGATTTTACGTTTGAATATAACTCATGTGAATGGGAGGTTTCGGAACAGTTTGAATCTGCGGTAGTGCTTGAAGACAGCGATTATTTTCGGGTTATCCTTACAAATCTTGTTAATGAAGATGTTTTAACTTTTAATATAGACAATGTAGCGTATTTTACAGGCTACGGGTTTTTTTGCCACGATACCCAATATGAGTTGATAAACACACAAATTGCCCGTGCAACAGTAACCGATGAAACAGTATTTGATGATGGGCAGGCTTACCTTCAATATGTCCCAGTAGATGATCCTTTAAGCGCAAGCGACTTTCCAAATTTAAATGATGGAAGAGATCCAAACTGCTCTACCAACGAAGGGAACTTTTTAACTCAAACAGTAATAAGCATTCCACAAACAATTTTGGATCAAATTGCTGAGTTTGATACTCCGCAGGATGCAATTTATAAAGGATTTCTAAAAGTATATGCACCAAGCATAAATTTAGATCTTGATAAAATTGATACGATCGTAAATTCGATGACGTGGTAAAAAACAGCCTATCTTAAAAGTTTTTGCATCTCTACATCAGTGGGCATGCTGTTCCAAATTACTATATCAGGATCGAATTTTAGAATCTCCGGCAAAAATCTAATGTTGTATGCGTCAATTCTTACTGCAGTTTCGAGTTTGCGATTTTTAGCAGCTTTCAAAATACTCTCAATAGTGTTAACCATACTTTTATGATCAGCATCACTTGGCTTATTTTTATACACAGACATTGCTACAAGCATATCGTAGTTGATAATTAATCCATCTACTAACTTTTCATCTATTTCGGTAATCTCAAAGGCAAATGAAGGGAAAGCTACTTCAGCATAAAACTTTGTAAGAGTGGATCTCCTAAGTCCACGTGAAGAAACAATTGTCTTCAGGCTTGCAAGATTTTTTGAATTTCTAATTGCAGGAAAAGATACCGAAATGTTATCGCACAAATAATCAGTTTTTGCAGATTTGACTGCTTCTATTTCGGTGACAAAAGCCTTAGGATTTGCAATAAATCGCTCATCACCAGTGTAAATATCTTTTGTATCTTCAACTCCCAAAAGTTTAAGTTCTGACTCAGTAATGTTCGAAAATTGATAAATGAGTTTAGAACCCCCTAAATTACGTGATACTGTTGTGATATCAATTGCAAAGGCTTCAATCATATTTCTCATTTTTTCTACTTCGTCAAATTCGTTTTCGGGAAGTACACCTAAATCCAGCACAGTTTCTGTCCCATCAAGCATGCAACCTTCAAAATAATCAATACTGTTAACCATACCGCTATTAAAGCTGGAAACATTTAAAAGCATTTGAGATTTAATTTTATATTTTTGCGACCAGGTAGGTACTTGCTGCCTTCGTCTTTTTTCTGGTATAGAAACTTTGGGGGCAGGTTTAGGAATAGATGTATAGAGTGATTGTGCATCACTTTCCTGAGACATTTTTATAATTTCACTTTCAATTTGCTTTAGTTTTACTTTTTCTTCATTTTCATTTTTTAATTTAATTATTTTTTCTGAAGCAAAATTTTTATCCACTTCTTTGGGTTTTATAGTTTTAGTATTTTTTACAGTTTCTATATCTTCGACTATAATTTCCCCTGCTTCAATAGCCCAAACCACTTTAACCGGCGATTTTAATTTTGACTCAACTTTTTTAACTGTACTTGCTATTTCCTCAATCTTTTTATCATCGATTTTCTGTTTTGACTGCCATTCTTTAGATATTTCTACAGCAGTATAGTCTGAGGCATCATTATTATGCCCGGTTTGGATAATCATTTTTGATTGAGGAAGAATAGTTTTTTCTTTGACTTTACCTGTTTTTACATCCACCATATAAACATCGTATGAATTTAATAAATCAATCCTATTATCATTCATTCCATAAATCGCATTTATTTCAATGATGTTATCTATTTTTGTAATAGGTGGTATTGAGTAAGCAAATCCAGAGACTTCAGCTTTAATCATTTTTTTTATTATCACAGCTGTTGATATTGCACCTTTATAATAACCGTTTGCCCTTAGTTCAATTGCCTCAATCGAAAACATTTGCATCCATATTTCTTTTATTGTTGAGATAAGTTCAAGATCTCCTTTAATATCTTTCCAGGTATAGTTATAGACATTTTCAGGGAAGTAAGTGCTTTCGATAATTGGTGATAGCTGAGCTTCTACAAAACATTTGCCTCCGCCGCCAAGGGTTTTATATTCTTTTAAAATGCTCTCAATAATGGTGTCGGGTATTTTTGTATCAAAAATAATAGATTGAATATTCCTTGCTGCGAATTGAGCACTTTGTTTTATAAACGGCTTTACCCGCTTTAGCTCCGGGATAATCTTATCTACAAGATTGCCGGCAATTAAAAAGTCGTCAAAGGCAAGGCTGGAAAGAATAAAACCTGGAGATGTTTTAAAGTCTTTAGAATTAACTTTACTAAAAGCAATGCCTTTGTAACCTGCAAGTTCAATATTTACTTTTTTGTTTTCTGCTGGGTCAACTATGTAAGAGTTATTTTTGCCAATCATTGTTTAATATGGTGTAAATCATTATGTTAATTTAGCCAGGATAAGTCAAATTATGTGCTACAATTTAGTATTTACAATATTTTTATATGTCGGGAGTAGCAATATTTTTAATAGTTGTCTTGGTAATTTTGCTTTTTGTCTTTTTTTCAACTTTTTTTATTATTGAACAACAGACTGTTGGGGTAATTGAAACCTTTGGCCGGTTTTCACGAATGGCAAAGCCAGGGCTTAATTTTAAAATTCCTTTTGTTGAAAAAATTGCAGGAAGAGTTAGCCTTAGAGTGCAACAGCTTGATGTTAAAGCAGAAACTAAAACCAAAGACAACGTTTTTGTTCATATTACTGTATCGGTACAATATTTTGTAGATGAAAAAAGTGTTTATGATGCTTTTTACAAGTTAAATGCACCCGAGCAGCAAATAAATTCATATGTGTTTGATGTTATTAGGGCAAGAATACCAAGGATAGACATCGATAGACTTTTTGAAGAAAAAGAAGAAATTGCTGGAGCAATAAAAGAAGAGTTAAATGAAACTATGACACAGTTCGGATTTGTAATTCTTAACTCATTGGTAACAGACATTGATCCTGATGCTAAAGTTAAAGCAGCAATGAATGAAATAATTTCGGCGCAAAGGCTTAAGGTTGCAGCAAATGAAAAAGCCGAAGCCGAAAAGATTATGAAAGTTAAGGCAGCCGAAGCTGATGCTCAATCTAAAGCTCTTCAGGGAAAAGGTATTGCGGATCAACGAATGGCTATTGTCCATGGCTTAAAAGAATCTGTTGAAGAGTTCCAAAGTGGTGTTTCTGGAACAACAGCAAAAGATGTTATGAATCTTGTGTTAATGACTCAGTATTTCGATACTCTAAAAGAGGTTGGACACCAATCTAACACAATTCTTATTCCACATTCTCCAGGAGGTATGCAAGATATTGCAGATCAAATTCGAAATGCTATGATACAGGCAGATCAAGTTTCTAAATCATCTACTAAATCTAAATAAATATGAAAACTATTAATAATTTAGACTTAACAACAAGAAGGCTAATAGCTTTTGTAGCTATACTTTGGGTAGTAGCTTTAGTTGTATTGGGTGCAGCGTTTTTTAACCGCGATGCTCAGTATATTATTGAAGCGCCACTGGAAGAGGCAGCAATTTTCAACACTGCAATAAAAAAGTTAGATTCCCCTTCTTCATTTTTAGTTACTCAAACAGCATCTCAAAAATCTAAAATCAGCTTAATTGGAGAAGAAGGTGCAGACTCCCCTGGTTACGAGTTAAGCCAAAAGGCCTCTGGTACTGCAAGTTATTTAAAAACATCCCAAGACGACTTTGACTTTAGTATTAGTCAAGATGTTGAAAGTGACTTTATGAAGCTAAACCAAAAAATCACATCCATTGGAAATACTTTTTACATAAGCATTAACGATGGTAGCTATGCCGAAATCGATAAGGAGGAAATAGCTAAAGATCCAATTTATGGAGGATTTGCTGGTATAAAAGAATCATTCACCAATCAGCTTTTTACTAATATCTTTAAAGATTTGCAGGGCATTAAAGTGAGTTTTGAGGGTAAAGAAAGTATTAATGAATTAGAAACTAATATTTACTCTTTTGATGTGAGTGAAGAGGTTTTCAATAATCTTTTTAACTCAGTGTTTAATCAAATGGTGTCAAATTTTGCTAATTCAGGAATTGATGTAACAAGAGAAGATTTAAAGATAGACTTTGAGGGAGCTGAGTCTAAAGTTTGGATAGATAATAATGGAAATCTTTTGAGGCATTCAACAACTGTTTCAAAAATTAATGTTGGAATAAAAGATATTGCTTTTGCTGAACTCATCGACTCAGTTACAACACTTGATTTTTCTAATTGGAATTCACAAGATATTAGCATTGCTGCTCCAAAATTTATTTAGAACTAGAGCTTTTATAAATATCTCTGTACAACTCTAAAGAGGTAATTAACAGTATCATAATTACAGGTCCAAATATAAATCCAAAAAATCCGAATGCTTGAAGCCCACCAATAATTCCAATAAGGGTAAGTGCAGGATGTAGTGTTGCTTCACTAGAAACTAGCCTTGGTCTTAGTATGTTATCAATTGTATTTACAATAAATACATTGCCAATTAGTACTATTAACCCTCCAAAAATATTCCCAGTAAAAAGTAAAATTACACCAATTGGAAAGTTTATAAAGCCAGATCCTACAGGAATAACCCCTAAGAAAATGCTTAATATCGTCCAAAAAAATACATACTGTACACCAGCTACATGTAATAGCAGCCCTGCAATTAAACCCTGTATTGTAGCCACAACAAAAGTGCCTTTAATCATTGATACAGACATTGCACGCACTTTTTTAAAGTAAATATTATCTAAGGTATTATCCCAGGGTGTAATGCTAGACAAAAACTTTCTAACATTAAATTGGTTAGCAAAAAGTGCAGAAGTAATTATTACATAAATTACCAACTCAGTAATGAACGAAGGAAGGTTACCTACAAAGGCGAAAGCTCTGCTTGTAAGAAACTGCCCAACTGGTAACGCTACACTAGATAAAAAGTTTTGAACTTGCTCCAGCGAAATAGCAATATTTGACTCGGGCAGCACTGATGCTATAGCCAAATTTAGTTGGCCAAGCATACTGTTTATGTTGAAATAGCCAGTAGTGTTGCCTACATTTGAGGAGGTTACAAATGAAGAAAGATCACTTACAAAAACGCTGATTTGATTAACCGCTATAGTTGCAAGGATAACAATTGGTACAATAACTGTTAGTAAAACCAATGCTGTGGTAATTGCAGAAGCCCAGCCAGAAGATAAATTTAGCTGCTTTTTGAGTTTGTTAAAAATCGGTGTAAAAATAAAAACAGTAAGAACAGAAAGCACAATAACGTTAAGCACAGGGTTGATAATTTGGTAAGATAAATAAACAATACCAAAGAGTATTCCAATAAAGAATATTTTATTTTCTGTAGAGACTTTATTGCTCATGTAATTATCATCCTAACATTATAATGATAAAATGGTACACTAATTTTTTAAGAAAATGAATAAAATTTTGCTTTACTATAAATATATAGCTTTGCGAAACCCTGAGGAAGTTGTAAAAGAACAAAAAGATAAGCTTTTGTCTTTAAATATGAAAGGCAGGATAATTGTCGCTAAAGAAGGTATTAATGGTACAGCCGAAGGTTCTGCAGATTCGTGTGAAGCGTACATGGCCTGGATGCAATCAATACCAGACTTTAGTGGGATTAATTGGAAAGTTTCAGAAGGGACTTCTGACCTATCTGCGTTTCCAAAGCTTTCTGTAAAGCTTAGAAATGAAATAGTTTCTTTAAAGCTTGGAAATGAAGATTTTAGCCCTACTGAAGTCACTGGAAAATATTTGTCTCCAGCGATGCTTAATGAGTGGTTTGAAACAGGAAAAGAGTTTTACATTATAGATATGCGAAATGACTATGAGCATAAAGTTGGGTACTTCGAAAATTCGGTTTTACCTGCCCTAAAAAACTTTCGAGACTTACCTAATCTTATTCATGATTTGGAAAAGTTTAAAAATAAAACAGTTTTAACTGTTTGTACAGGCGGGGTAAGGTGTGAAAAGGCTTCGGGGTATCTTATTAAACAAGGTTTTAAAGATGTTTATCAACTAAATGGTGGAATCGTTTCTTTTATGGAAAAGTATCCAAATAGACGATTTTTAGGAAAATTATATGTGTTTGATAAAAGAACATTAATGGGCTTTAATGTTGATTCGCCAGACCATACAGTTGTGGGAAAATGCGATAAGTGTGGTAATAATTCAGATAATTATGTTGATTGTGGCTATAAGCATTGCAAGGGGCATCGACACTTCATTTGCTGCAGTAATTGTTTAGCAAAAGACGGCAAAACATATTGCTCTACAGAATGTGAGGCAATGGCATAAACTTCAAACTACGCATTACTAAAGATTCCTCCGCAACTTAGTTTTATCGGCTTATATCTATAGAACCAGTTCCAGTTTTTACCGAAATTCGTATGAAGTGCTTAAAAGATTTAGTGCTTTTAGACTCATCAATGCTTCCATTACCTCGCAATGATTCTCCATCGATATTAACACTTCCTATTCCTGCCTCGTAATTAACTATTAAGCCAATTTCTTCAGCCAGTTTAATATCTATACTCCCTACACCAGATTCAAGTTGAATTGATTCGGGAAGTACATCTTCATCTAAATCAATGTTAATTGAACCTGTACCAGTCTTAGCATAAAGATTTCTTATGTTTAGTGAGTTAAAATTAACATCTGCGCTTCCTACGCCTAAATCTATGGTTAGGTCTGTTTGTATATTGGTTTGACCCAATTCAAATTCATACTCGTAGTTATTGCTTATAAGTGTGTTTATTGGAACTGATTCGAAATCGCTTTTAAACGATATTGATAAGTCACTCCCATTTTCTGAAGTTGTAACCGACGGAATTCCCTGACCTTCAGCATATGAGGAAGAAACTATAAGATAATCATCAAGATTTTTATTATCGGTTAGAGTTACTGAGCCAATGCCAGAATCTATTGAAAGATTACGGTACTTAATATCCTCATAGTCGTCAACTGAAATAGTATCTATTTTTTCAACTTTTTTAGATGAGGGAACTTCTACAGAAGGTAAATTAATGTTTAATTCTCTTTTAAACCATTCCTGCACACTATTGTTATCGGAAACTAGTATAAGAAAAATGAATGGTGCAATTACAAATACAAAAAGAAATGACACTATCATTGAACCATTTCGGGATTTACCAAAAACGATATTTAATCCAACTAAAATAAGTAATAGGGGCCATAAACTCCAAAGTTTTCCCCATACATCCCATGGTAATACCCCAAAATTATTTAAAAGGAAAATTATGCCAATAAAGATTAAAAATAGAGCCCATGGCACTCCTTCCCAGTTACCATTTATTCTTTCGTTTGATTTATTCATGCTTAAAAAGAGCTATAAGCCCAATAATAATTAAAATAACTGGCCAAACTTTACCAAAGTCAAGAAAACCCAGGTTTGAGATTAAAAAAAGAAATCCAAAAAGTACAAGCAGCCCACCAAACATATACCTTCTTGAGTTGTTTCCTTGGTAGCCAGACCAGTTTTTAAATTTCGATTCAATTTCTTTGGCGTTTTTCTCAATAATTTCATCAGCAGTGTAAGCCTGTGAGTAATTTTCTAAAGGTGTGAAAAGCCACAATAACAGATAAATCAAAAACCCAAAACCACCAGCAATTGTTAAGAACACGAATCCCAGCCGAACTAAAATTGGATCTATGTTAAAGTAACTTGCTAACCCTCCTGCCACCCCTGCAATCATTGAATCTTTGCTACTTCTAAAAAATCTTTTAGGTAAATCTTTATTGTTCATATTAATTTTTAAGTAATTATGTATTATTTTACTACTTGGAAGTTAAGCGTACAATTATTTAACTGCTAAATTGTAACCACTTGCGCTTAATAGTTGAGTTTTAGAATTAGGAATTGTTGTTTATACACGCTTTTACAAACTCAACAAACATAGGATGAGGTTTTAAGGGATAGGTTTTATATTCCGGATGTGCTTGTGTAGCAACAAAAAACGGGTGTAATTTTTGAGGGAGTTCAATCATTTCTACGAAAAAGTCATCGGGCGAAACGCCACTAAAAATCATTCCTGCATCTGTTAATAATTGCCTGTATTCATTATTAAATTCATACCTGTGCCTGTGCCTTTCTAGAACGTAATGATTACCATTCTGCGAATCTATTTTTATATACCCATCAACAGATGAATATATTTTATAAGCAAGACTATTTTTAGAGACAACACAAGGAAAACTACCAAGTCGCATTGAAGTTCCAGCGCCTTTAATTGTTTGATATTTTTGATCAAAAGGGATGGTATGTATTATCGGGCTTGATGTTTCGGGGTCCACCTCAGTCGTATGCGCATCTTTAAGCCCCACAACGTTTCTGGCAAACTCAACGCAGGCAAGCTGCATTCCGTAACATAATCCAAGGTATGGAACTTTATTTTCTCTGGCAAATTGAACTGCTTTAATTTTACCTTCTACCCCTCTTTTTCCCCAACCTATTGGTACTATTATTCCATCAACCTTTTTAAGTAATTCGCTTATTTGATGCTCATCTTTATCTGAGTTTATAGGCACAATGTTGATCTTTATATTATTGGCTACTCCTGCATATTTTATAGCGTGAAAAAGTGCGTGGTAAGAGTCATTTAGCTGTGCATCACCTGTTCCAAAATATTTTCCGACTATAGCAATTTCAATTTTTTTGGTTTTTACAGACTTTAGTTTATTTGTAAAAGCTTTCCAGTCAGCAAAATCGGGAGTTTTTCGAGATTTTACTTTAAAATAACGCAAAATTCGTTCAGCCAGGTTTTGTTTTTCCAAATGGAGTGGTACTTCATGTATGTCATAAAGGTTTTCTGCCGAAAATATATCTTCGCCTTCAATTCCAAACTTGAGTCCGAACTTATATTTTCTTTGCTTGTCAATTGGATGTTGAGCTCTTACAACAATAAAGTTGGGAACAACCCCCATACGCATAAGCTCTTTTATTCCAAATTGTGCAGGCTTAGTTTTCGGCTCGGCAATATGTGGTGGCTCGAGTACGTAAGTTACGTGAACGTGCGCAACCGGATTCTTAAGTGCCATAAGCCTTGCAGCCTCGTAGTACAGGCCATTGTTATTTTCATACTCTCCTACAGTTCCTCCAAGTTCTACTACACAAAAATCTGCTTTTGATTCTTTTGCAGCTAAACAAATTCTACGTATTATCTCATTCACAATGTGTGGTATGGGTTCCACATCTTCACCGTCGTAAAACATATCTCGCTCATTTTGAATTACTTTCATGTAAAGTTGTCCCATGGTCATGAAGTTTTTGAACCCAACCTCTTTTTCTAAAAATCTCTCATAATTTCCTAAATCTTGATCTCCTTCTAAACCGTCAAAGCAAAGAAAAGGATCACCATGCTCTATTGGATTTATAGTACCAAAATCAACATTAAGGTTGTTTTCGCACTTTATTGGACAAACAGTAAAGCCTCTTTTTTGGAGTAATAGGGAAATTGAAGCAGCAGTTATGCCTTTTCCTACTGCTGATATTACACCACCAGATACAAAAATATACTTGGTATGTTTCATAATATATACATGATATATAAAATTTCGCGACCTCGTGATCTGTTGTTCTCGTGCTTAACCGACTGCCGTCAGACAAATTGCACAAGATTTTAGTGTATAACAATAATCTGGCTAAGTTAGCTATTTGTTACACCTAGAGATTTATCGAGGTATTGGTGGATATAATAGGTTTAAGAAGTTCATTAATCAAGTAGAAACTTATAAATATTTTAGCTATAATTCAAGCTCAAGTTAACAGGAAAATCGGTAAGAACGATAAGCTAGCAGAAGGCAGAAAATAGCTGGCAGATGGCAGTACGCAGTCTTTGACCGTGCCCGAGGCAGGTAAACAAGCTCAGATTGACAAGGCAGGCGGCAGATTATAGAAGTAAAAAGGATAAGCGATAAACTAAAAATGATTTGATTCTAGAGGCAATTCAGCCTGAGGCTGATTAATGCCATTCTACCGTGAAAGCAATAGGCATTAGATAAATTATCTGTCATCTACCTTCATTTTACTTCTTAGCTTTTGGTTTATCGTTCTTACTTTTTAGTTTTTCCTTCTTCGTCACCAGTCTCTAGTCTCAATTCGCTATTCCTAATATCTCATTAATTATTGTTAGTGTTTGCTCGGGTCCTTGTGTTTTTATACTTTCAATCCCGGCTTGTTTCACAGCATAATCATTTCCTCCTTTATGTAAGGCATCTCCAATAAATAGAATATCTTGGTCTTTAAGATTAAGGATGGCTTGGATTTTAGTAATTGCATAGCCTTTATCGATCCCTTTTTTTGTTATATCAATAGATGTTGCACCTGCTGTTCTTATTTCGAAATCTGGAAGAAGTTTTTTTAACTTTTTGGACATTTTTAATCTTATTTGGCTATCTGGATCCCATTTTTCTTTTTGGTCAAGTGGTGCATTTTGGCCTAAAACAGAAACAGTAACCTGTGTGCCACGGTTTTCAATTTGTTTTCCCCAGGTTTGAATTTTGTCAAATTGGAATTCGGACAATACTTGTTCGGCTGCAGCGAAGATTTCTCTTGCTCTATTTTTTGGGAAATCTTCGCTGAAAATTTTTTTAAGTTTACCTTCACTATACTTAAAATATTTTGTACCGTTAGTAGGAAGCATATGCAGATGGCTTTTTAGGTGGTTTAAGTTCTTGGGTATTTTGTTTAAAAACTGTTTTTTAAACTGTGAAAAATCCCCGCCAGATATAATGACTATCTCATACTTTGTGCTTAGGTTTGCAAGCGCACTAATCATAGTTGTTGAAACCTCAGACTTAGACTTTGCAATAGTGCCATCTAGGTCGAAAGCAATAAGTTTTTTTTTCATATTTTTGGTTTTTTTTTTGAAATAGTATATTTCTCAAATTTCAAAAACTCTTAATTAACATTATACACATCTAAGAACAATATTCGTAATAAGTTTTTACTGCATTGCTCAATGTTGCTAATTGGCGTCAACTTGTGTATAATATATACTCAGTACATATGAAAAGGGCTGAATTCTTTTCACAACTAAAGAAGATAGTTGAGGCAGATCAAAATGCCCATGCATTCGTTTCGCGTTTCGAAGCATTTGTTTCGGAACTGGTTGCTAATTCTTCAATTACAAAACAGCTGGAGTCTGAGATTCTCTATACCCAAATTCAAAACCTTAAATCCGATTTTGAAAATTACCCTAATAATGAAGTTGTTTTGCTTATAGATAGTTTTCTTAGCAGTGTTGAATTATCTTAACTATTTAGGTTAACCAGAGCTTTTCGTTTGTTGTTTTTTCTATACGTTTATCAATCTTTTTGTGAAGATATTTTACAAGTGATTCCATTCCTGCTTTTGATTCTTCGTTTAAGTTTAGTTTATCAATACCTTCTTTAAATTTATTAAGTGCTTCTTTGGCAAGAAAAAAGTTTGTATTAAAACTCACTTCACTCTCGGTTTCAAATAACGCTTTACCTACTATTGCAAGGTTTTTTATTCTTTGTATTGTTTCTTGGTCCGGGGTAAGTTGTATGGCCATGCATTAAGATTATCAAAACAAGGGTTATTTCGCAAATAGTAGTGATATGTTCTTCGTAGGAAATTTATTTAGTGATATATGCTATCGTTTTGAGAAGAAAACAGTTGAACTAAAAACATAATTTGTGACGTTATTTCCTCTCCTAAATGAATTCCAACTATCGGCGATATTGTAATCGAAGCTCTGTTTGATTCATACCGGGTAATCACTCTCCATGGATCCAAAACTGCTGACGGTAGTAATCTAGGGATATTTTTAACTACTTTATCAGCTGCAACTTGATTATCAAAATAAAACTCTATAATAATTGTGCCATCAAAGATGTCAATACCAAAGTTTCCATCATATAAATTAGGGTTTTTGCTAACTAGTTCGAAGACACGAGTGGCAATACTCGCAACAAGTCTAGTATCTTTATCAAATTCATTAATTTCAGGTATTGGCGATAATGTATTCATTTTTTCTGCTACAATAAGTAAAGTAAAAAATTTTTATGAAAAAATTTCTTGTAAGGATTTTACTATTAATATTGATTTTTGGACAGTTTGGGTTAATTGTGTATTTATTAATTAGTAGCTATACGGCTTTTGAAAAAGTAGCTGAATATGAAAATAAAACGCAGGAAAAGCTGACTTTTGTCCAAACACCTCCAAATGATTTAAGTAAAACTGATTTAGAAAATATTCGAGCCGTCGAAAAACTCCCTAAAGATATTGCTTCACTTCAAATAACAGGTTGGATTCCCGATTGGGACTTTGATGATGGATTTGACACACTTATTAAAAACGAGCAAGAGTTTTATGGAGTTAGTCCTTTTTGGTATGAACTTTTGCCAGATGGTTCATTAAAAAAGACTGCACCAGCGGAAAGGCAAGATTTTATAGATTTTGCTAAAGCAAATGATATTGAACTTATACCAACAATTACCACTTTTGATGCAGCAGTAATGTCTGGGATGTTGAATAGCCAGGAAAATATCAACAGGCATGTTAATGAAATAATGGGCCTTATTCGTACATACGATTTTGACGGTATAGATTTAGACTATGAATCTACTTATTTAAAAGACAAAGAGTTATTTTTTAAATTTTTGCAACAATTATCTATTGAAATGGTCAAAGAAGGTAAGAAACTTGTTTTTACAGCACTTTCCAAGTGGGGTGATAAAGATGTTCACTATACTGGATTGCCAGAAACTAGAAAAGTTCAAGACTACAAAAGGATTTCTGACCTTGTGGATGAGCTAAGAATTATGACGTATGAATATACTGGTAGAAACTCTGATACTTTTGGGCCAAATGCGCCAGTTGCCTGGATAGAGGATGTTATAAGATACGCAATTTCCGAAGGTGTGCCTCGCGAAAAATTAGTTATGGGAATTCCAACCTACTCATACGACTACACACAAAGAGAACAGATGCAAACACTGGACTATTATCCTGTTTTAAGACAAGTAACAGATAAAGGACTTGAACCAGGTCTTGCTTATTACAACACTACAATTGATGAAATAATTGCTGCGTACTCGCCACAAATTACTTTTAACGAAGCCTGGGGAGAAGCTGTCCTTGCATATACATTTGAAGGAACACAAAGAGTAATTGTTTATCCTACTTCCAAGTCTATAGAAATTAGGAAGCAACTAGCTGCAGATTATGGTATAAAGGGAGTTGCGTTTTGGAGGCTTGGAGATGAAGGAAGTTTAGAATTATAGATAAAAAGCAAAGCATTGCTGGCCTCCTACTTACTGTGATATTAGTTCTGCTTTTCCTGATTTTAAGTCTTCTTCAACTTTTTTAAACTTGATTGCCTTAACAACATTGCCATTCGAATACCTAACAGTTACTTTGTCGTTTCGCCCAAACTTGTTTAAAAGGTTTTTCGAAGTGCTTGATTCGCTTTCGGATGCGTTTGTTTTAAGGCTTGCTTGTCTTTTACTTACTGCTCTATCAATATCTTTGAGCAATGAATCTACTCTTATTGTTCCTATATCAGAGTCTTTATTTGACGTAATCATTTCTCTGTCACCTGTAAGTATATCAGCTATATCTTCTTGGTTAGTTGCAAGTTGATTTTGGTTTAATGAACGTTCAACTTTAACTTTTTGAATTCGGAAGAACTTTTCGGCAATGTCTTCATTGACACTTCGCATGAACGATTCAAACATTCTAAAAGCAATGTTTTTATATTCAACAAGTGGGTCTTTTTGAGCGTAACTTTGTAGAGAGATACTGTCTTTGACGTCTTTCATTATTTCTAAATGATCTACCCATTTTTTATCAAGACTTTCTAGTGAAATACTCTTAATTATTGAGTATGCCTCGTTATCAAATTCTTTCATTTGACCTTCAAAAATATCTTCAGCAGCTTTCATAATTTTTTGCCCTACATTTTCTTCTTGCTCAATAAATTTTTGAAGTGAATCAATTTTTAATTTTGCATTTAGTATTTGTAAAGGTATATATTTATTAAGTTTTTTTACAATTTTTGCCGCTGTTTCTGAATCAGTCTTTACGTCTTCTTGAATATAAGAAACGACTATATCCTCAATTACATCCAATACAGTATCTTCTGCAAGAATTTCAACTTCTTCTTTACGTTTATTTACTTTTTCAATATAGTCAGGTTCCATTTGCTTGTACTCTGGAAGATTAAGATCTATTACAGTTCCATCCGAACTTATAAATCTCCCTAAAGCCTGCTCTACTTTAAGCAAAAGATTACCTCTTCTCGCATAAAAGACTTCTCGGTGCTGGTTCATTACATCATCATACTCAACTATACTTTTTCGAATATCAAAGTTGATTGCTTCAACTCTTTTTTGTGCCATTTCAATCTGTCGTGAAATTAGTCCTAATTCAATTGGCATATCATCGGGAACTCTAATTAAATTCATAAGTCTTCCCAATACATCTCCTCCAAGGACTTTCATAATTTGATCATCCATTGCTGTATAAAAGCGAGTGCTACCAGGCTCACCTTGTCTTCCTGTCCTTCCTCTAAGCTGATTATCAATACGGCGTGATTCGTGTCTTTCTGTACCAATCACATGTAAACCTCCTAATTCTGCAACTTCTAGGTACGCTTTATCTCCTCTGCTCCCTCCACCTATTACAATATCTGTACCTCTTCCTGCCATGTTAGTTGCAACAGTTACTGCTCCCTTTTTACCTGCGTTTGCAACTATTTTAGACTCCTGCTCGTGAAACTTTGCATTTAGAACTTCGTGAGAAATTTTTTCTTTATCTAGTAATCTTGAAAGTAACTCTGATTTTTCAACTGATGTAGTACCAATTAATACAGGTCTTCCAATTTCATTTAACTCTTTTATTTCTCTAACAATTGCAGCAAATTTTGATTCTTGATTTTTAAAAACTCTGTCTGGATTATCTATTCGTATTCTTGGCTTATTTGTAGGAATAACTACTGAATCTAGTCCGTAAATCTTATAAAACTCTTCTGATTCAGTCATAATAGTACCTGAACCTCCACATAAAACTTTATACAGCCTAAAAAAGTTTTGGAAAGTAATAGTTGCGAAAGTTTTACTTTCTTGCTGAATTTCCACTCCTTCTTTAGCCTCGATGGCCTGGTGTAAACCTTCAGAATATCTTCTGCCTTCCAGTACTCTTCCTGTAAATTCATCAACTATGTAAACTTCTCCGTTACGAATAATGTACTGATCATCGAGTTTAAATAGAGCCTTGGCCTTAAGCGCGTTCTCAAGGTGGTAAGCCATTGTGTAGTCATCCCAAAGGTTATCAACTCCTAGAATCTGTTCAACCTTAACAATTCCTTCTTCTGTTAAATTTGCACTGCGTGACTTATGATCTACTAAGTAATCTATTTCCTCATCTAGCTGTTTTACTGTTTCGGCAAAACGCGAATATTTTTCGGTATCGGCGTCGCTAGGAGTTGAAGAGATAATAAGTGGTGTTCTTGCTTCGTCAATTAAAATAGAGTCTGCTTCGTCTATTACGCAAAAATACAGCTCTCTTTGTACTTTGCTTTGCAAATCTCTTGCCATATTGTCTCTTAAGTAGTCAAAACCTATTTCATTATTTGTTGCATAGGTTATATCGCATCGGTAAGCATCTCTTTTAGTACATTCAATAAGATTTATACCTGTCATGGCATCGATTTTCATTAGTTGTGCTTTTCTTTGATTTAAAGCATCTTTCCCTTTATAAGTTTCAATTTGATCATCATTGATAAATTTATAGGAGTTAGAACCAGGTACAATTACCCCTACTGATAGTCCAAGCTTGCTTACAACATGCCCTGCATATTCAGCACCAATTCGTGTTAAGTATTCGTTAACAGTTACTAAGTGAGCACTTCGTCCTGCAAGAGAATAAAGTGCCAAAGGAAGCTGGAAAGTCATTGTTTTTCCCTCACCTGTGTATTGCTCTACTAGCATTTGTCCTCTTGCTAAAAGTATGCCAGCTACCAGCTGTACATCGTAATATCCAAACCCCATAACTCTTTTATACTGTTCATTAAGCATTGCATAAAACTCAGGCATATACTCAAGCAATTTCATTTGGAGGTCTTTTTCTATTTTCGGAAATTTTTCTCTTCGATTAATCTTTTTAACAGATTGCTTTTGCTCATCAGAAATACTATTAACAAACTTTTTTAATTCATTTTTAATTTCGGTTACTCTTTTTTGCATCTGTTCAGTAGACATTTTGGCTACTTTTTCTTCAAGGCTGCGTATTGCCTGTAAATCTTTATTTGTTGAGTTTAGAAACTTTTTAGATCTGTCAAAGACTGATGTTAGTTTGTTGAAAATCATTATTAACTTAGTAAAATTTGTGCTGTGAATATTGTAACATAGGTTTTGTACTCATTAGTTTTGAGAGTTATTTAGGGGTTTACAATTTAGGCTTAAAAACTATAACATTCATATTTGCAGTATAATTAGTATCAACTCATGACTCTATTTAAAAAGCGAAGAGGTTTTAAACCTAAAAACAAAATCATACGAAGTCGAGCAAGTATTAAAGCCACAAAAGGCAGCATTCGTAATTTCTTAGTTAAAGTCCATGGCAAGCCTAACGTAAACCTAATAGTACTTGTTGTGCTATTTCTTGTTGCAGGGCTTTTAATGGTTTTTAGCGCTAGTGTGTATTACGGCTATACAGAGTTTGGAGATCCATTTTATTACTTTGTACGCCAATCTATTTGGATTTTTGTTGGCGGGGTTTTGGGATACTTAGTATATTTTTTCCCTTTAAAATATTTAAGGAGGTTTTCTCCTTTAGTACTTGCTTTTGGGATAGTTCTACTTTTATACATATTACCAGAAGCACTTTTTGGAAAAACTTTCCCAGACCCCCAAACAGGAGAGATTTTAACTAGCGGATTGCAAATGCCTTTAGTAGATGCACTTAATGGTGCTCCAAGATGGATCAATCTGCAGTTTTTTAATTTACAGCCTTCCGAAATAGTCAAATTTGCTTTCATTGTATATATTGCAGCATGGCTATCTAAAGAACGAAAAGAAACAAAGTCTAAAGATAAACTTCAAGATCATTTAAAATTTGTAGTTTTACCATTTCTGATTTTACTCGGATTTGTAAGTGGATTGATTCTTGTCCAGCGTGACTTCGATACTACTGTTATTCTGGCTCTTGCAGTGTTAATAGTTTATTATGTTTCAGGTTCTGACAGAATTCACACATATGGAAGTATATTGATTGTGTTATTGGCTTTCGTACTAGGTGGCGTGTCTTTAACCCTTGAACCCTACAGACGTGAAAGAGTCGAAACTTTCTGGCATATATTTACTTATGGCGAACCAGCAGCAGGTGATGCCCAGGCAGGTGGATTTCAGGTTTTTAATGGGCTTGTAGGTCTTGGGTCCGGAGGGCTTTTAGGCTCCGGATTTGGCGAATCTGTTGTTAAGCAGGGTTATTTACAAGAAGCTGCATACACAGATTCAATTTTTGTTGTTGTAGGTGAAGAGTTTGGTTTTTTGGGTGTTGTATTAATTATTATAGGATTTTTGTATTTTGCTTCTTTAGGTCTTGATATTGCAAGAAACGCCCCTGACAAATTTGCAGCGTTACTGGCTGTAGGTATGACTTCTTTAATTTGTGTACAGGCTTTTTTAAATATGGCAGCAGTACTTGCACTTATTCCTTTTGGGGGAATGCCTTTACCATTTTTTACTTATGGTGGTAGTGGCACTATTATGACTTTAATAGCGGTTGGAGTTTTGCTGAATATAAGCAAAAGTAAGTGATAAGTAAAAAGGATTAACTATAACCTGTCATCTTCCGCCTACTGCAAAGTCTTTTTTATATTTCTACTCTAAAGTTGTAGTCAAGATTTTGAAGGTGTATAAATCTGCTAATGTCATAGGTTACGCGAGAAACTGTACCGCCAATAATACTCCAGGTTATTGAGAGCACTACAATTAAAGCAACTACGCTTACTATAAATACTATTGATATTAGTATAATTGTATTTCTTGATTGCATAGTTAATTATACTACGGTTTGGGAGAAAAGATGCTAACAGTTTTGTTAATAAGAAAAATGAACATTATTGAATTCAAAATTAATGAAGATATAATAAAAACTTTTACTCCTAATGAATCGTAAAGCATGGTTGTTGTAATACAATATGTTATTAGGTTTGTAGTAATGGCTAATTTAAATACATTTTCGTGCTCTATAGACTGGAGTGCGTTTGCAAGTGGTACAGCAAGTAAAAAAATAAAAGTTGTTAATATTATTAGCGGGAAATAGTGGTAACCTGAATTGGCAAGCTCTTTTGTAAAAACCAGCTCTAGAAGTTGATTGCCAAAAATTAAACTTAGCAAAATTGAAATAGCACCAAAGAGTGCAATGCTCTTTATTTGCATTCTAACTTTAAGTTTAATTGAAAGATAATCTAATTCGTTTGAATGTTGCGAAAATTCTTTCAGGAATTTGGTTTCAAGAATGACTTTTAATGCTAGTGGTAAACTTGCTATCCATACTACAGACTTATAAACACCTAAAACTTCATCTTGCATTTTAATTCCGAGAAAGATTGCATCCCATTGAAATAACAGTATGTATGCCAAGCTAGTCAAAAGAATATTAATGCAAAAATTGAGTTGTCTTTTACTTATTTTCGTAGTCAGCTTTAAAAGCTTTTTGTGAAAAAGTAATAGTAAAGCAACGAAGAACGACAATGCCCAGGAAATTAGTCGAGAAGTTAATAACGACTCTACTGCACCAACTTTCATAAAATTGAATAAAATTATGCAGGTTAAAATAAAAACCGAAGAATTAAGACTATATTGCAAGACAACTAATTTCTTAAATCCCAGAGCGTTGAAGCTCATAATTAGTGCATGGCAAGTTGCAAAAACTATTCCTAAGGAAAGGTATAAAATAAAACCTCTACCAATTGATTGGGATGTAATTAAATCAAGTGCAAAAATCCCTATAGAAAGTGCTGTTGTGGTTAACAAAGTAAGCTTTAGAAATGAACCAATGGTATTTGCGGGTGTTTTTGAGATAGGCAGATACTTTTGCAGGGCCTCCGGGACGCCTATGTCAGAAATAATGGACAAAATTGTTATCATTGAAATAAAGTAGTTTAATTTGCCTACTTCGGTAGTGGATATTTGCTTACTCAGTATGGTAAGCAAAATTAAAGGCGTGATAGCTGCTAACAGGCGAGAGATTGAAGGTAGGTAGGTGGCTAAGAACATGACTCTGGCTTTTTTAGCGTAATTAGAAAGTTTCCGCAAAAGTTTTTTAAGATGTTTTGTTCTACCTTTCTCTCAATAATTCTAATTCCTCTTAATAGTATTCTAAATATAGGTAGGTCAGGGAGCTTATATGAAAGACCGTAAGATACTATATTAAAACAATAGAGTTTGCATTCGAACCCAAAACTGCTTGCAGTTCTAGCGATGAGTGACGGGATGAATGGGTGTTCGTTAGGTGTATGAAAGCTGCTACGCATTAGTCTTCTTGCAAAAATTGCTGGAGGGTTTAGAAGTCCAGGTTCAAGAAATACAGCCACTCCTCCTGGTTTAAGAATATCAAAAACTTTTTGCAGAACTTTTTTATGCTCAACGTGATGAAGTATAGCAACTCCTTCAATGTAGTTAAACGAATTTTGCGGGTAATCTATTTTGTTACAATCTCCTAAAATAAATACAGCGTTTTGATTTTTACAAACCAACTTTGCCTGTTTTAATGCATAAGGGGAAATATCAATATTGATTACTTCTTTACCATATTTGCACAACTTTTTAATATTTTTACCTGTGCCACAACCTAAGTTGAGCACCTTTCCCCTGGCATGTGCTTTTCTGATTTTATCGAGCATGTTTTCTATGTCTTTAAAAATGGTTTTATGAATGACTTTTTTACTCACCTTATGCCACAAATCGTCACCTTGCAGGTAAGCATTGTTGTATATTTGCTCTTCACTTTTTGTTGACATTTTATTAGCTCGATTAGCCCAACTCTAGGTAGTATTTGATTATACTTCAATAGTGTGGTAGTATTCAAATATATACATACAATATACTTAAAAATATAGTCTATGGATTCCACGTTAGAAAATCCCAAAGATGGTACAGAAGGTATAAGCAGAAGGGAAGCGATTCAACTTATTGGAACATCAGTTTTGACCCCCTTTTTCCAACCGCTAAACCCATTGTCGTTACAAAATAATACCCCATTAATAAGTCAGGAGGCTCCGGGATCCCCTTTTCAACGTATTAACACATCTGATGGACTATACAGTCAAATAGATTTGATAGAAGGAATGGAAATTTTCCAAGGTGATCCGCTAATTAGTACACAAACCTATGATATAAGAAGATTAGTTACAGGGGATGAAAGTGACGGAGAAAAGGTTGATGTAAGAGACATTAATGGAGTCATAGGTTTTGTAAATCCACTTGGAGCAGCTGATACTATGAGAAATTGGGACGAACTCATTGCTGCGTCAGGTGCTGTTGAAGTTGTTCTCCAAGATGACTCATCTGTGGAAGCTCACTGGAACTCAGATAAAATCGATTATGGCTTAATTGCTGAGTCTAATGACTCCCGGGCTACGTGGATAGAAGCTGCTTCAGCTGTTCAAGTGTTAATAAACATCGCCCCAAGTAAAAAACTCTTAATAATGGGTAATACAGTAGGGATACCAAACGGTATAGGTGCCTTATTTGGTAATGGCACTAGTGCTTACTATCTAGATGAGTCTGAAGAAGACCTTAAAATATATGTTGCCGATTTAAGCGGTGTACCAGCAGTAATTCAAAATGCTGAATTCTCTCTTCCTAGTATACAAGGGGGAGACGAGACGTTGTCATTTAAGATAGAACGTATGCGTATGGTTATTACAGCTTATCCTGGTGGTGGTGCAAGCTTGGTCAGTTATGGTGGTTCGACCAATTTTAGGATTGACACACCTCAAGCACACCAAACTGCGTATGGTGTACCGCGGCCTCAACAAATCATGGATGCTGGAATAAAACTTTCTCCAGTACCAAATGGATTAACTCCTACTTACTTTGCAGGTGTAGTTTTTGAGCAGGTCAATCTTAATAGTGATGAAGGGTAAGCTTTTCCCCAGAGATTTTCGAAAAGGTCTTAACTAGGTATCACTCGACCTTATGAAAAGACTGCTAATAATACTTTTCAAGGCTACTTTTCTATTTGTTTTCATTTTTTGTTCAATTCTTTATTTGTTCCACCTGGCTATAACTAACTTTTACGAAGATGTATCAATAAAACTTAGATTCGACAGACCGACTATATTACTACCAGATGACAATTACGTTGAAACGTTTTCAGGTTACGACTATTTTTTAGATAAAGAAAACCAGACAATAAGACTATTTCAAGAAACAGAATACCAATTCACTAGCAAATTAAAAGAACATAGCCACTTGAATTTAATTGTTGAGCTAGAGCAAGAAATCGAAAGTAAATACTATGATTTAAAAACAACAATTGTGCGTCAGTCAGATTCAGTATATCGACTTGTCAAAACTGTTTCTTTGAAGAAAAATGATATTAAAGATAGTTTTAGAACCTATAACTTTCAAATCTTGAGAAATGTCCCAAATACTAGTGATATTGGTTGCAAAATATTACTAGACAACTTGTCAAAGAATGCGTACCAAATTAATAGTGAAAATGTAATAACTATAGCTACTCCTGTAGAGAACTCAAGTGAAATTAAAGTATCTTTTGAACTTAAAATTGATTGCGGAAAATCTAATAGATTTATTATTTATCAATTGTTATCAAAGTTGATTTGATGAAGTATAAATTATTCTTAGGCATTTTTCTTTCAATCATAACTATATTCATTACTTATATTCATACAGACAGACTTGCAGTTCAATACTTGTTTATTGCAATCTATACTTTAATTGTGTTTATTATTCCATTTCTTATTGGTAAAGTGATTTTTAGAGCTCCTTTCATAAGCCTAGCATCAGTAACTTCCTTCCTCCTATACCCTTGTCTATTATTAATAATAAAATCCGCCCAAATTCTTTTTAATTTAAATATCAGCTATCTTAACTCAGCAGTTGCTTGTATACTTTTTATCCTTTTTTTTCTACTCCTTCTTGCCTACATAATGGTAGAACCTTCTACATCTATATATCGAACTTTGAAAAGTTTCGTACTACCAATCATAGTTATTGTTACTTACTTACTATTTAATCTGCTTCTTAAAGATTTCGGAGATTCAATTTCTACAGATATTTACATACATAAGACTGCAATAAACGGAATAAAGAGTTCATACGAGATTGGGTTTTTCCCGGATAGTTATTCAAGCGCTTTTACAGACAGAGCATACTTTATTGGGATATTTCATAGCATGCTCTACTTTTTATCCTTTGGATTTGGACTGGACTTTGTAAAGGTGGCGTATATTATTGATATCGTTTTTAGCTTAGTAGTTGTCGTGACTATTTATAATGTTTCTAAAAGTTTACTGAGTTCAGATACTTTGCGGTTACTCGTTCTATTGGTTAGCGTATTTGCTTTTGAGAATTTGGCTTACACTACTCAATTCTTTTTACCTCAGACGCTTGCGTTCCTATTATTTTTGATTATTTTAGCTGCGCTAAATACAACTAGGCTGAGTTTAGTTAAAATATCTTGTGTGTTTACAATCCTTGTAACTTCTCACTTTGTAATAGGCACATTCCTCACTCTAATTATTGTACTTAGTTTTGGTGTGCGCTACTTCAAAATAGGTATACAGGCTTTACTTTTGTGGGCACTAGTCTTATCTTTACTTTTGGCCACCACAGGTTTTAGCTTGGGTAGTATCTTACAGTCAGGCTACCTTAACTACTTTGGAATAACTTCAGATTCTTTCAATATAATATTTAAGATTGAATCGTTATGGATAATCTTTGGACCAATATGGTTACTGATAATAGTAAGTCTAGTGTTTTTTACATTTAAGAAAAAGCCGGCTAACATTGTTCTTGAAGCTTCAGCCATTGGGGTAGTTATAAATATCATAGTTTTTATTTTGGATCCAATATTTGCGGGAAAGTTTTTAATAGGAATAGGGATTTTTGGCTCCATGCTTATTGCCTGGTTTCTTGACAGGTATTTAGTTAGTAAATTCTACTTCTGGCAAATACTCACATTCACCAGTGCTGTTATCATTGTTAGTTATTTAGTTAATTTTGGAAGTCTAATGCCTTTTTTGAAACAACAAGGAGGAAGTTCTAACGTTGTGGGGCGGGAGGACGTTCCTCTTGCAAATTATTGGCGAGAGCAGCAACCATACTGTACAGCAGTTTCTGACCCACAAACTCAACTTGTGATTCACTCCCTGGGGGAAGGGCTAAGTGCGAGAGCATTGTACTTGAGCCTACCTTCAAGAGAAGTAGTTTTAGAATTTATTCAAAACCCCAATAGAAAAAACTTATCCAATATTTTCTCAATAGAAGAACTTATGGGTCGAACCGATGTATGTTTCGTGCTGAGTTCAAAACTGCAATACCTTAGACGACACGATCATTCCTGGCTTAAAACTGTTCTTAATTATCTTGCCATAAACCCAGGTAAACTTAGTAAAAATGACAGTGTACAAGAGTTTTTTGAGAATGAGAGCCAATTAGCATTAAAGCTGTATGAAGACGAATACTATGAAGTATATAAGTTAAGTTACCAAGTTTTCAAGTAGATTGGATAATTCGTCGAACTGTAAATGCAGTTTTGGGGACTTTTGGGCTTACACTGTAAAACCTTACAGCCATCTCAGCTATTTTTTTAAGTCCTTCAAAGACACTTCTTTCACTAACAGAGTCCAGAACATTAATACCAGCATACATTTCTAAATTATCAATACCGCAATTTTTAGAACAAATTACAATGCATCTACAATATAAAGCCTCTAAAACAGTAGTAGTCATGCCCTCTGGATATTTACTAGGGTTTATAAAAACCCTAGCCTTTGCCATATACTTAAGAACTTGTTTATGCTCAAGCTCTCCAGTGAAAAGTATTTTAGGGTGTTTTAAGTATTTGTCTATCATGATTGCCTTTCCGATAACTATCAATTTGTACTTTGGGTGGATTTTGTTAAATTCTATAAAAGCGTTAAGCAGCTCAAAAATTCCCTTTTGCTTAATTGTCCTTCCGGCAAAAAGTATAATGTCTTGTTTTTGACTAAAATCTAAACCAATGAAGTCATTTGAGTCTACTCCGTTAGGTAAAATGCCATAAGTCTTAACTCCTAATCTCGTAAGCCATTCTTTACTTTGGTTTGAAACCCCATATCCTAATACTCTTTTTTGCCTAAAAAAACTTATTATGCTTTTTTCGTAAAGTCGTATTAAAAAGTCTAAAAAAAAGTTACCTAATGACATAAAGTTTGAGCCGTGCTCAACTAAAATAACTTTGCTTGATTTTTTGTACGACAAAGCCAGTCCTAATAATGAAGTTACAAATAAATGTGAATTTATTAAAGATATAGAATTTGGGTTTTTTAGAAAGCACTCTTTTGCTACTTTTCTTATTTGAAAAAAATTCCATGGTATAGGAAACCGCCCGTTAATAAGCCTTATACAACTTAATGAGTAAACGTTAAACTTGTTCTCTTGATATTTAAAGGATAGTGTTTTATGTGATGATTTACATGTAATAACATTTACTGTAAAACCCTTATGGGCAAGTTGCCTGGCAATTTTAAAACAGTATTGCTCTATACCTCCTACATGTGGAATAAAGTAATGACAAAATATATTAAATACTGGTTTACTTTGTTTTGGCATTCGGGTTTACTTTTGTTAGTAATTTCTTTATGTTTTCAAGTTTGAAATTCAGCATCCAAGCTACATGGCTTATGCCTGTTTTCATGTACTTTTGATGAGAGTGCCCATTTTTCCTGGCATATTGAAATACATTAAACTCTCCAGATTTAATATTCGGATTTAAAAAAGCTTTCAGTTTTATTTCAGGGCTTAGATTCCAGTCACCTGAATTTAAGCTAAGACTTGCTTTCGTACTTTTATTAATAACCCACATACCCGAAAGAATATCTTTAATACGAATTTGAAATAGTATTAAAGCCATTATGTTTAAAGTTTTTATTCCTATCCATTGAATTGTGCTCCGGTATGCTTTTTTATACGGAGGGAATCGGTTACAGGAAAGAAAATCAAGTTTATTATCAATAAAGTAATCAAGTATTTTTGGAAGATTATTAACAGGGTGTTGTCCATCGCCGTCAATGGAGATAATAATATCACCCATTGCTTGTGCCATTCCAGTCATATGTGCATACCCATATCCGATATTGCTAGAAGATACTCTATCGTCTACTATAGTTCGAAAATTCAGTCTTTTAGCAACCTCGATTGTAGTGTCTGTTGATTTGTTTGATACTACAATTGATTCGTCCACAAATCTAGGTATTTGGCTTCTGAGCAGGTGCAAATTGTCGCTTTCGTTTCTGCAAGGTATATACACTGAGATTTTATAACCTCTATACATTAGACTATCTTAACTTTTAAAACTGCTTTTTAAGAATTTGCCATTTAATAACATAAGGCTCCCAAGGGTAAACAACACAATTGAAGCAATATAAACATCGAGGTTCTTTTGTGAAGTAATAATTATGCCTGTGTCGGGTATAGGAACACATAATCCATATGGGTTAGGTATACATGGTATACATGGGCTTGAGCCTGGTAGGCATTGCTGCTGGGCACTTGCGGGAGTAAGTATTAATCTTGTTAAGCTAATGATAATAAGAAAGACCATTAATAGATGCCGTTTCATGTTACTTCAGAAATATAACTGATTATATCACTAAGATATAAATTACTTAAAATAGGAAGCCCTAGAGCAAAGTCTGTGGCTTTTTGTTAGTAATGTAAAAACTTTTTTTAATACCAATTTCTATCCATTTAACTAAAGCAGCAACTCCGCGTATGCAAATACTCTTACAGGAGAGTCGAAGTACCTACATGTTATTAAAATTAAATCAGAAGTCGTTGATACAAATTCATTATCTTCTAGCAAAACAACCCTATACGTATAAGTTTTTGCAGCCATAACAACATAAATCAAATCATTTTCTTTTAAGTTGGGTAAATTTAAAAAAAGATTTTTTGATCTGTGTTCCCAAGACATATAGTCATAACCCCATCTGTGAGCAGACAAAATTAAGGGAGAAACCTGTGAGCCAGGTAAACCATACTGCGGCATTCTCCAAACTCCTTTTTCTAAAGCCGCAACCCCATCATAGCTTTCATAAACAACTGTATCCACGCCAATTGCAGGAATAATTAGTTGAATGTCAGACGTAATAACTCCGCTTTGGGGCACAACATATTCAGATTTTATTTCTGCTCCTGCTTGAGTAAGAATGCTTTTATTAGGGTTTTCGAGAGTAGTGCCAGTTAAAATTTGATTTTCTCGCACAGCGTCAGTTGCAAATATTTTTGGCTCTTCTAGTAATCCAGATGCAAGAAAAATAAGAAAAATAACTGGAGCAATTACAAGCACTGTACCAATAAGAATATTCAAATTAGCTATAAGTATAATTAACTTTTTCATCTATACTGATTATAGCACCCAGTACGGTGATTAAGGTTAAAAAATTGCGCTTAAATTTAGCCTAGGGGTTTTTAGTTTATACTTTTTAGCTTTTGGTTGTTACTTCTACAATCTGCCATCTGTCTTGTCAGTTTGAGCTTGTTTACCTGCCTTGGGCACGGTCGAAGACTGCCTACTGTTTTATGGCTATTGCCTATTACCTGTAATCTAATATCTTTTCGTTTTTTCTTTTTACTTCTCACTTATTCTACTTTTTCTCTTCTCCTATCTTTTTAGTTACATAGTACTCCATGTATTTACCTATTAAGAGTCGCATTTGAGCATCAAACGTAGGTAATGCTCCAAAGAAGAAAGATATTACCGGTTGAACAATCCATTCTAAAATGTTAAAAACATGCTTTCTAAATGTAAAATAACCAGGCTTTGGTTTAAAAAGATAGTCAATAATTACAATTAAAATTAAAAAGATCAGAGTATAACTGGCAATGTTTCCTGTTACTATAGGAAAGAGGGCTCCACTAATTTGATCTGAAAATGATGGGTTAATTAAACCCGGCAATATTCCTCCAATTAATATCAAAACAGCCAGGGGTAAAGGAATAATATGGTCAAAAAGTGCATGCAGAGTAATATACTTAGATCTTAATGAGTGAGTAAAAAACCCTTTTAAAAAATGCTTAAGCATCCAGCCATCGTCTGAAATACCCCAGCTCCAGCGCCTTGTTTGCTTATAGTTATTCATTATTGTTTCACGATGCGTTTCACCTTCGGCCGCATCTGAAAGTATTCTAATATACATAGGAATGGTTGTTACTCTATCGTTGAATTTAAAAAGGGACTTAAAAAAAATATGATAGTCTTCAGGAGTAACCCAAGGGTCCCAAAAGTCTATTTGCTCCATTAGCCAAAATGAACAAGTATATGTTGAAAAGGGAACAAGTTTATCAGTTCTAATAAGGTTAGCAATGTTATAGATTGTATTTAAAGAGCTTTTCACTCTAGCGTAAAAAGGGAGTCTCCAAATGTTGTTGTAAAACATCATTGCTCCATTAAAAAACTTAAACTCTGCTCTTTGTGTTGTGCAATACAGGTGTGTTAAATACGCAAAGTGCTGTGGATCAAATTTTGAATCGGCATCACAACTGGTTATAGTGGTTTTTTTTAAGTCCCACCCTAATTTTATAACCTTTTCATAAACTTCTGTACCAGCCCAGTTCATATTTGCAGATTTGCCTACTGCATCATAGTCTTGTAAAACATGGTTAGTTATCCAAAAGTTATTAAATACACCTTCAAACTCTTTTTGTATCTTTTCCGAAACAGCTACTCCGTTTGGGTCTGCTGCTTCAGCAGCAAGCACGACATTGAGCTGTTTCGTATTAAAAGTTTGATCTGCTAGTTTTTGAACAGTCTCTCTTAGTATACTTTCCGGCTCTTTAACGTGTGGAATAATAATTATGTGCTGCAATTCGGATGGTTTGAAATAACTATGATTTTTAAGAGTCATCAAAAGCATTTTTTCTTCATTTAAAAACCTTTTAGCTTGTCTTTTTTGACTCCAAAACAAAAAACGTTTTATAAAATTTGGTAGAGTATCAAATTTAATTGGTTTTATTTTAGATTTTGAAGCAATTTTTTTATAAATAGATTTAGCTTCAGACTCTTGATTTTGCCAGTCAAGAATTTCAACTGTTTTTATACTGTTTTCAAGATTTTTTATTTCATTTTCAGGGTTTTCTAAGCCATTTAACAAGGCTCTCCAGTTAATACCTTCAACGGTTCTTATTCGCCTCACTCCGATAATAAAAAAAATCGTAAGGCTTACAGATTTATAAAAAAAGTAAATGTACATAATAAGCAGGAAATACGCAACAAGTGCAGGAGCAAAAATGCTTCCAACTATTGGGAAGAAAATAAGTAAAAGGCTTGTTATTGGTGAAACTTTTTCCAATAATATATCGTTAAATGTTTTAGTTGGTTTGACTTTTTTTGTTAACCTTTTCAATCCTTTTTTGATAATATGTACATTGACAAATATACAACAGACTATGCACGAAATGAATGCCTATAAAGCTTACAATATATTATGGTTATATAATTATAACATTTGCTAGAATGATCTATCAAAGAAACAGGTTAAGGTTTTACGCAACTGTGCTATTTTTTGCATTAGCTGTTTTAGTTGCAATAGCTATTGCTGTACTTTTTTTACGTGGAGTACGTTTTGACCTTGACCAGGGGATTGTTGAGACGGGTGTAATAAGAATAAATAGTGTACCGGAAGATGTAAACGTTTTTGTTAATGGTGAAAAATACGAAAGAAACGGAAAGCTTGTGCAATCAGTGCCATTGGGTAGAACAACTTTAACTCTTCAAAAGGAAGGGTTTACAACATGGGAAAAAGTTGTGCAGTTAGACAATAAAGAGGTAAAAGACATATATGCACAACTTTTTCCCATCGAATTACAATTAACACAGGAAATTAAGTTACCTATAGATTCTGTGATATATTCTCCTGATGAGACAATGGCTTTTTTTGTTGTTTTAGATAATGAGCTGCCTGCAAATTCTGGCTTATGGAAGTATAGGCTTTCATCTACAGTATTAAATCTTGGATCGAAGCCTGAGCCCGAAAAGTTTGCTTCATTGCCTAAAGAGTTAAGTAATCAACTTCTACTACCGGATTTTACTGTCAAAGTTGCGCTGGACAATTCTACTCTAATGTTTTTAATACCAAGCTCTAAATCAGTTTTAGTTTACAACACAAATGGTTTAAATGATGTAACAGATTTTTCTGCGCAACTTGGTTATTGGCCCGAAAATATAGACTGGTATAAGGATAACGAAACAGTTCTTATTAATCATAATGGGGTTTTGTTCACTTACAATATTAAAAATCGTAAGCAAAATCTTTTATCTGTTGGAGGTGTTTTACCTGGGTCATACTGTTTGTCTAAAGATACAGTTTACTTTATTGATCCTGCAACTAAGACTTTGGCAAGTTACAAAGATGAAACAGTTAAGATTGTTTCTGCTTCGCTTTACAGTAACCAGGATTTTGTAAGCCTTCAAAAAGTATCTTGCTCTGCAGACACCCCAGAAGTTTTATTGTTAAAAACTGCTCTAGGAATAATTTTTATTGATAATGCAATGCCATTTAGCACAATTGTTACAACTACAGGAGAAGTTATTGATTTTGCTAATAACGGACAGAGCATTTTGTACAAAGATGCTGAAAGATTTTTTTCATTTATTCTTAAAGATAAATCGAACAGAACTTATGACTCTTACCAAAAAGAAGTAAAAGTAGAAAATGTTGAAGATTTGTACTACTCAAATTTGAGTACGCACATTATTAGTATCCAAAAACTTACAAGCAGTAATACTAACGTGCATAGTCTTGTTGTTATGGATAAGGAAGGAGAAAACTCACAAAAAATTCTTACTGATCGTTTATTCATTGGGGATTCAGTAATTATTGTTGAAAATGGACAAAAAATGTTTGTGGGTATAAATAATGGCTCTGAAGAGTCTAATTCTGCAGAATACTCCTTTTATTCTATAGACCTTAGGAAGTAGATTAGATACTGAGACTGGTTTGTTTTTAGTTTATCCTTTTTACCTGTAATCAGTGTAATACTCCTTTTTTCAGTAACTTTTCATTAAACATATCATCCTCTTTCCTACTTTTTGCAAA
>CAZUKH010000010.1:0-4608 GCA_964620955.1 uncultured Candidatus Saccharibacteria bacterium
AAAAATATATCTAAAAAATCTCTAAAAAATGTCTAGACAAATGGGTACAGTTTAAACTAACTAATACGAATATAAATAATTGGTACTTTGATTCATATAAGGGAATAAAAAAATGGCTTACTAAAACATTCTACAGAGGTGAGGTTTTTGACAATTTAGATCAAGATAAAAACGAAAGCCTTCAATCATTTGTAAAGCAAAAGAAATTAGATAATGTTATAGAAAGAGCGGTAACGGTGGTTCTCGAAAACAACTCTCTCAGAGAGCTTATAGAATCGTATGACGGTGCGAAGGTACTTCAACATTCAGATGTAATTGCTGGATGGATTGAGAGAACAGACAAAGAACAGAATTTTTCTGGAAACCTAATGAAGAGAAGAACTGGAGAGATGGTTATTATTGATTTTGATTGGGGTTGTATAAGCAATAATCTTCTAATCTCTTTGTTTGGTGATGCTGTCAAATTAGATTTATACCTATTTGACCGACCAGAGAAAAGCGCCGTTCTAAAGAGCAAAGCTATAAGTGAATTTGAGGAACTAAATCTTGATCTTGACTACGACTTATCTTGGAATTTGTACACATTCTTACAAACAACTCTATGGGAAATGCCCTATTGGATTAGAGCTATACAGGCTGGAGACGAAAACAAAATCGCATATAACTGTTTTAACTGGACTTTAGATAAGTTACAGAAAAGCAGTGAGTATTTATTAAGGCAGTACGCATAATACAAAAACGACTGACGGACTAAATTTTGAAATTTACCTCAGGAACCGTAATTCTAGTTTGCGGAAATTTAAGCAAAAAAGTTCGAGCGACGTTCCATGCTCCCCGCCATTCATTTAATATTCGAAATTGTTCGATTTCAACAAAGTCATCTTTTAAAATTCTCATATTGGACTAAGGCTTTAGAAAGTTTTGTTGAAGAAGTAAACAAAACCTCGGGAGAAGCAAAAGAAATTAAATCCACTATTTTTATTGAAAAAAATCAAAAAACAAGTGTAAAAATTGAAGATAAGAGAGATATTCCTATAGGACTAAGATATAAAGTACTAAGTCGTGATAATTTCATATGCGTGATATGCGGAGATCATCCAGCAAGTAATCCAAAATGTAAATTACATATTGATCATATATTGCCTTTTTCAAAAGGAGGAAAAACAAAAATTGAGAATTTAAGAACGTTATGTAATAAATGTAATATCGGTAAAAGTGATAATATTGAATAAAGAGTTTTGAAAAATGGAATTCACTCCCAGCCCCTCTGCCCCTACGCCAAGACAAAAATAAAATTTGTTAATTACATAAAAATGGTCTCGCTGTGGCGAGACAAAAAGAAAAGCATACATCACATAACAGCGTGTATGAGGTTCAAGAAAAAGTGCGTTAATAATTTTCAAAGTTTGCACTTTTTCTTTCACCAAAATTTCGCCTCCTCTTCTCTTATGATAAAATAATAAGGAAGTCGGCGAAACTTCTCATACACGCGAACGTTCTACGAAATCGCAAATATGCCTTTTATATTATAAATAACCTAACATTATGAGACATGAAAAAAAGATCCGGCCAGAATATTTTCAAAAAATATTAGACGGCGAAAAAACATATGAACTTCGTCTTGCGGATTGGGAATGTAACCCGGGCGATATTTTGGTTTTGCAGGAGTGGAATCCTGAAACTAAGCAATTTACCGGACGATCATTAGAAAAAGAAGTTACCTATGTCGGCAAAACCAAAAATATGACATTCTGGCCAAAGGAAGATGTCGAAAAGTTTGGTTATCAGATAATAGCTTTTAAATAGAGGTGGCATATTTGCGACTCAAGCCCTTCGGGTCGCAGAACACGGGATATCTGGTTCAGAAATTTGACGTATTTAAGTTTGGGCTTAACTGAAAATTTATTAATAACTATTCATCTCATTATGTTTATGGAAGAAATAATTCATCAGCTTGAAAAGGAAATTAAAATTCTTTTTCATGAAGAAAGTAGCGGTCACGATATTTATCATTTGAAGCGCGTTTTAAATACCGCTTTAACACTTCAAGAAAAAGAAGGTGGGGATAAGTTAATTATTGCTGTTTCTGCATTTTTACATGATATTCATAGAGTTATTCAAAAGGAAACTGGTAAATTTTGCTCTCCAAAAGATTCATTATCAAAAGTTAAAGAAATTCTTGATAAAACTAATTTAACTAAAGAACAGAAAGAAAAAGTTCTTCATTGTATTGAGTATCACGAAGAATATGATTTTTCTGAAAATGGAAAAAGTGTAAATGATATTGAAACATTAGTTTTACAAGATGCTGATAATTTAGATGCAATCGGGGCAATCGGAATTAGTAGAACTTTTTCATTTGGAGGAGCAAATAAAGTAACTATGTGGATTCCAGAAAAACCTTTTGATAGAGAGACTTTTGATGAATCTGAAAAAGACCCCTCAACGATTCATCATTTCTATAGTAAACTTTTGAAATTAAAAGGAAATATGAACACAGAAACAGCAAAAAAGATGGCTGATGAAAGACATAAATTTATGGAATTATTTCTTCAAGAATTCTTCGATGAATGGAATGGTAAAAAGTAACGGCCCAAACTTAAACGCTTCGGGGACGCTGCGCTTTCGCTTCACTGCGTTACGCTCACCTTCGTATAACAAGGGATATACGGTTCTGGGCTCGGCTCGCCCCTCACCCCAATTTTTCTTCCACTTCGTTCCAGAAAAACTTCGTATACCCCTGACATTGTGTGAAATCCGCTTTAATTCTTTTTTGTATGAGAATAGGTTTAGATTTTGACGGCGTAATTTCAGATTGCGGACAATTAAAAAGTGATGGAGCTAAACTCCTTTATGGGGTTGAAATTCCGCCTGAGAAATTCAAAAAAGAATTAGTTGTTGATACAGGAATTTTAACATTAGAGCAATATAGACATCTACAAAAACAAATTTACGGCACTCGTGAAATTGGTTTGACTATGTTGCCTGTTGATGGTGTTTTATCACTCGTGCCTAAACTCCAACAAGAAGGGCATGATTTAATGGTTGTTACCTCTCGCGGAGAACCCGAATCTGAAATTGCACGAGAATGGATGAAATCAAAAAGTTTAGATTTACATCTTGTTGGAGTTGGGGGTGGCGTCAGCAAAGCAGACGCTTGTAAAGGTTTAGATGTCTATATTGATGATGATTTAGACAAACTTGAACCTCTTGTTGATTCTGTGCCACATAGATATTTATTTTCTTGGGGTTATAATCAACATATACAAGTTCCCCAAGAAGTCGCAAAAAGAATAAATTCGTGGCAACATTTTTATGATGAGGTTTTAACTTTGAACGGAAGCGCACGTTTTTTCCCACCCTCAAAATAGCAATCGTTACCCTTTCGCTTCGCTCGGTCACGCCTTGCAGGCTCTCACAAAACAGGGAATCGGCAGAATGCTTATGAATAAACTGATTGGAGTATGTAAAAGCAACAGCATTGATTTTATATTTTTGAATGCAGGAGAAGAGCTGCATAACTACTATGAAAATTTTGGATTTAATTTACACGAGTATAGGTTCAAAGGCATATCTGGCAAGGAGTATGTAGAAGACGATGGAATGATTTTAGTATTAAACAGTAGCATTCAATCTGACCTTTCAAGCAACATTTTAGATATAGGACTAGGAAATGTATAAATAATGTTTTTCTGTATTTTTAAAGCAGAATAAAAGCCCATCAATCTGGTTTTGGCTGGGATCCAATTTTTCAACCAGAAGGATTTTCCAAAAGTTTTGCCTTAATGATTTTTTTGCTGACTTTGGTATGCTTTGCAAATCTGTTGTAAAATAACCTAATTAAACTCAATAACTTGAAAAAACAAGCAAACCCAGGTCGCACCCTTGAAATAGATTACAAAGGCAAAAAGTACCAACGAATTCCTATAGATACACACTTCATAGAAATAGGTGAAAATCTAACCGAAATAGTAAACCAATACACACAAGAAAACATTGAAGAAGGGGACTTCGTTTGTGTTTCAACAAAAATCGTAAGTATTTGTACCCCAGGACTTACAGTCCATAAAGACAATGTAAAAATCTCTCCGCTTGCAAAATTAATAGTAAAATTTGTAAAAAAGTGGCCAAATGACATTGGATACTCAAGCCCACGTAAAATGCAAGTAGCAATTAATCGGGCAGGTTACCCAAGAATAATCTTTGCAATAATTGGAGGGCTTTTTATGAAACTCATTGGCAAACCAGGATATTTTTATAAACTTGCTGGTAACCAAATAAACGCAATTGATGGGTTTACAATTGGCTATACAGACAAACCACTTTTTGCTAACTATGCATTTTTGCCGCCAAGACCTAAAGAAGCAAACCTCATATGTAATGAAATTGAAAAAGCAATTAGCGCCCCTGTTATAATGTTAGACGGAAATAATGTTGATAACCACGTTGTGGGCATGAGTAATACAGCTGAAACCCTTTATAGTAAAGAAGATTTAAAACACATTTTACATGGCAACCCTCAAGGACAAGAAGGTGATGGTAGAAATACACCAATATTAGTAATTCATGAAGTTAAAAACTAAAAAAAACCGCTAATCAAAAATATTA
>CAZUKH010000010.1:4660-4897 GCA_964620955.1 uncultured Candidatus Saccharibacteria bacterium
AAACTTAGAGCAACTCAAATACTACAATGGCTACTAGTAGCTATAATGGCAGCAAGCCTTATCGCAACGCCATTGGTAGCCCTTGCAAGTGTAATTCAAACAAACTAATAATGAAGCTTTCGGACCCAGTTACTGCAGTGCCATTCATTAGCACCAATTATAAAAATATACTCGAAAAGCTTGGCATTTTTACTGTCAAAGATTTAATAACCTGGTTTCCAAGAGATTATGCCGATA
>CAZUKH010000010.1:4933-39941 GCA_964620955.1 uncultured Candidatus Saccharibacteria bacterium
ACTACTATAGAGCAACTACAATACCTAAACCAACTTCCAAAAGAAGTAACAGTAAAAGTCAAAATAGAAGACTTTAAAAATATTAAACTTCGTGGAACTAAAAGAACAATTCAGCAAGCCAAAATTATAGACCAAACTGGGCAAATAAATGCTACCTGGTTTAACCAGCAATACCTACAAAAAACCCTAAGCCAAAATTCCGAATTTCTCCTAAAAGGTAAAGTAAATCTTAAAAAAAACAAACTCGTTTTTTTCCCGTCAGTTTACGATAAATTCGACCCCAACAAAGCTTCAATTCATTTGGGAAGGATTACACCTATTTACCGTTTAACAGAAGGTATTTCTGCAAAGGTCTTAAGGCGTCAAGTCAAAAATGCACTAGACAAGCTTGGAGATTTAGATTTTACCTTACCTAAATTAATCGAGCAAAAAGCCACTACCGACCTAGAACAAAGCATTTACCAAATACACTTTCCCGAAGATAACAACAAACTTAAACAAAGCATTGAGTTTTTATCTTGTTTGGAATTAATAGATTTGCATTTAAAAATAATTGCACAAAAATCACCTATAGAAAAAAAAGTTAAATATGAAAAAATTGTAGGTTGGGTAGAAATCTCTGAATTTATTCAAAAACTTCCCTTTAAGCTAACCCACGATCAAATAAGTGCAACAAAAACAATTTACAATCACATTTTTAAAGGTAATAATCTTAACGCACTACTTCAAGGCGATGTAGGAAGCGGTAAGACAATAATAGCACTAATAACCTGTTTAATATTTGTAAAAATAGGCTTTCAAAGCGTAATATTGACGCCCACAACAGTTTTAGCGGCACAACACTTTGAAACATTTAAAAAATTTCTGGAAGATTTAGATTTAAAAATAAGCTTTGTAACAGGATCAAAGAGTCATATACAAAAGGACGCCGATATTATAATCGGTACTACAGCAATACTTTCAAGAAAGCTCAGCTTGATTAATAACCTTGGGTTGGTTGTAGTTGACGAGCAACACAGGTTTGGTGTTACACAAAGAGAAGAGCTACTAAAAGAGTTAAAAATCAGCCCAAAAATCAAACCAAACTTTTTAAACATGACCGCCACTCCAATTCCACGAACTATTGCCGAAGCACTGTTTTCAGATGTATTAATTTTAAACATTAACACAAAGCCTCAGGGAAGATTGCCAATCAAAACATTTGTAGTCCCCGAAACCAAAAGGCAAGATTCTTATGAATGGATAAAAAAACAAGTAGATTTGGGAAGTCAAATTTATTGGATTTGCCCGCTCGTAGATGATAGTGAAACCCTCCAAGTAAAAGCAGCAACAACATTCTATAGTCAACTTAAAGATTTAATGCCAAACATAACAATAGATTTACTTCATGGCAAAGTAAAAGCAGAAGACAAGAATAAGGTCCTAGAAAAGTTTAAACAAGGAAAAACTAAAATCTTAGTATCAACAACTGTTATTGAAGTAGGCATCGATGTAAAAAATGCAAACATTATTTTAATCGAAAACTCTGAACGTTTTGGGCTTGCACAACTTCATCAGCTTAGAGGAAGAGTAGGCAGGGGAGAAAAACAAAGTTTCTGCTTTCTTTTTATGGGCAGTGAACCCGGAGATAAGGCAATAAAAAGGCTTGAGTTCATTGCCAATCATAACAATGGACTGGATGTAGCAGAATTTGATCTTTCACAAAGAGGCCCAGGCGAAGTTTATGGGGTAAAGCAATCAGGAATTCCCGATTTAAAAATAGCAAAGTTAAATGATATTAAAGCAATCAAATCGACACGCAAATTAGCAGAACAGCTTTGGGCTAAAGGTATAAAAAAAATCGAACTGTTTAGATAGTGCTATAATTTCTTTATGACTGTTTTAGAATCACTGTTTCTTGGTATTGTGCAAGGACTAACAGAATTTATTCCAGTATCAAGCTCAGGTCATCTTGACCTTTTACCACAAGTCTTCAGCCTTCCACGCCCTCAAACATTTATGATTCTTTTTGCCCATTTCGGAACACTTTTAGCCCTAATTTTATATTTTCGTAAAGACCTGCTTACTTATACAAGCGTTTTACGTAAAAAGGTTACTGGTACGAGTTTATCAACAGCAGAAGCGCGGGATTGGCGTATGGTATTGAGCATTCTCGTTGCATGTATACCAACTTTTGTTATAGGTTTTTTACTAGAAAGTACAGTTGATCAACTTTATGATACAAATCCTGAAAACAGTGTTGTAAATCTTTTAACACTTTTAGCTATGACGCTTATGGGAGTAATATTCATTTTTAGCGACAACTATTTTAAAGTTTCTAAAAAGACTCTTTACAACATTCCTTTTTTATATTCGTTTATCATTGGAGCAGTTCAAGCACTGGCATTCATTCGAGGTTTTTCTAGGTCTGGGGTAACAATATTATCAGCACAATACGCTGGTCTTAGTAGAGTAGACGCTGCAAAATTTTCTTTTTTACTTGGAATTCCAGTAATTGCTGGTAGCGCAGCGTATGGTTTTTATAAGTTTATTAGCTTAGATTTAATTGATCCAAATGAAGTGATTTTGCCTGGGCTGACAGTTATTATTGCATCTTTTGCGACCGGATATATAGCAATAAAATTTATGCTTTCCTTCTTAAGACAAAATGGTCTCAAAGCCTTTGGGTATTATAGATTAGCTTTCGCATTTATTGTGTTTTTGATACTTTCCATATGAGAAAGATAATAGCTATCTTAGATAACATTCGGTCAGCACTTAACGTTGGAGCAATAATGCGTACTTGTGAAGGAGCAGGAGTTGAAGCACTTTATACAGTTGGAATTACTCCATCAACAAATCATCCTAAAGTAATAAAAACTGCTTTGGGTGCCGAGCAAAGTATATTTACAAGTCACTTCGAGAAGGTAGAGGAAGCAATACAAAAAGCCTATAAACAAGGCTATAGCATTATTGCTATAGAAAAAACAAACAATTCTTCAAACATTTTTACAGCAAACCTACCTAATAAAGTTGCTTTTATATTTGGCCACGAAATAACTGGTGTTTCTCCTGTGGCGTTAAAACTGTGCGACAGTGTATTAGACCTGCCTATGGAAGGAATAAAAGAGTCTCTTAATGTAGCAACTACTGCTGGAATCGTAATTTATAACGCAAAGTTTGGTAAATGAAAGAACAAATGCCAAGAATTATTGCCGGAAGCCTAAAGGGAAGACACCTTAGTGTTGCTGAAGGTACGCGTCCCATTACTGACAGGGTTAAAAGAAGCCTTTTTGATACCTTGGGTGATTTTATAAAAGATAAGAAAGTTCTAGATGTATTCGCAGGAAGTGGTTCAATAGGGTTTGAGGCTTTAAGTAGAGGAGCAGCCTTTGTACACTTCAATGATAAAAGTAAAACTGCTTTAGAGCTAATAAAATCCTCTGCAATAAAGCTAGGGGTAGAACAGCTACGATACAGTTTATCTAGCCTAGACTATAACAAGCTTTTGAGTAGAGTAAATAAAGATTTTGACATCATTTTTTTAGATCCCCCCTTTAAACTGTTTCATACACTTAGTCTTAAAAAACTACAGCCAATAATGCGTGAAACATGCCTAGGTATTATAAAGTGGAGAGTTGGTAGCGATGACGTCGTAAATACAGTTTTAGAGCCTTTTATAATCATTGATCAAAAAGTATCAGGTATTAATGTTTTAACTTTTTTTCGAAAACGAGAATAAATTCAAGGTTATTGGGCATATTAACAAAGAATTTGATAAGAACTTATTTGTTGAACTGTAAAATGAAAGTAGAAATAACAGTGATATGAAGTGTTTTCTCTTGGGTACAAAAGTTTATAATTATGGTATATGACAAATCTGTTATTAACAGGAGCAGGCTTTACTAAAAACTTTGGTGGTCTTTTAGCATCTGAGATGTGGTATAAAATATTCAATTCTATTGATTCAGCAAAGTATCCTGAACTTAAAGATAAAATCAATCAGTTCAGACAAGGATATGATTTCGAAGGTTTTTATAATGAAATTATTAATGGCAACTATGATGAACCAGTTAAGGATCTTACAAAGGATATAACCTACAAAGCCTACCTAGGGTTAGATAATATTCTACAAGAATGGATAAGCAATGATTCCTCGAGGTTCCCAATTAGTAATTCATTACTTTCAAAATTTTTAAGCCAATTTAAGTACTTTTTTACAACTAACCAAGATCTTTTTATAGAGAGAAAGCTGTTAGAACCTCTATTTTTCTGCCCTGGTGCTGAAGATAACACAATATTTAGAAACAAGCTAAATTTAGAAAGAGATATAAACAATCTGAAAATTAGGCTTCCAACTAAATATAGTGAAGATGATCTTGAAAAGTTTCTCCAAGGCAATAGCCGTGCATATATAAAATTACATGGCTCTTTCAACTGGTTGAGCGGCAATAATAACGATTTTGCTATGGTTATTGGTAGTCAAAAAGATAAACAAATTGAAAAAGAACCCTTATTAAAACAATATTTAAAGTTGTTTGAACGACAATTACAACAAAGAAACGTACACTTAGTTACAATAGGCTATGGGTTCAAAGATCAGCATTTAAACAGTAAAATTGAAGAAGCCTTAAACAATCACGGTTTAAAACTATTTGTGATCTCGCCCTTGGATTTGGATTTATGGGGAAGTAAAATTATTCCAGGAATAGTTGAAAATATTGAAGGATACTTCAAGCACAGCCTACTAGATTTATTTCCGTTACATGGTAACGGCCTCCAGCTCAGGCAGGAGCTCAAATCGATTTTGGGACTTGTTTCCTACACTGTAGGATAGTGGATTTATAATTTAATATTACAAGCTATTTCTAAGCTTACAACTTACTAATGACTTCCTACCTAAACCTGTGTTAAAATTCCACGTGTTATTAAATTTATAAATGGCAGCAACAGTAAAACATAGACGATCTGCTTCAAAACGCGATAAAACAAGAGGAGACCATAGGTATGACAAAGTCCTACGTAAAGCCAAAGAAATTAAAAAGTATGGCGGAAGTTTTCTTGTTAAATCCAAAAGTGGAGAGTTAATACCGGCACACAGAATAACCAAATCCAGTCCGGAGTACAAAAAGGTAAAGCTTAAAAAGTAATCTTTTTTAACAATAAGTAATGGCAGATGTATCGGTAGATCCTAGACATACTGCAAGGCTGTTAGCCGTTCAGTATCTTTTCACTCTGGAATATTCCAGAAGAATTAATGCTGTCACAAGTGTATTTGAGCCTCAATCCTTACTAAGTATATTAGAACTCCAAAAATTCAACGATAATCTATACCAGAGTCTGCTTGAAGGAGTAGAAGGAAACCTTGAGTATATTGATAAGTTAATTCAAGAAAACGCACCTGCATGGCCACTAGATCAAATAAACCCTGTAGATTTATGTGTACTACGTATTGCAGTATGGGAAGGCATAATTGCAAAAACAAACCCAATCAAAGTAGTTATAAATGAAGCAATTGAACTTGCCAAAGAGCTTAGCTCCGAGCAAAGCAGCAAATTTATTAACGGAGTCATGGGCAATATTGTAACTAAAAGTCAATAATACTATGTTAGAAAACTTTAAACATTTACAAAAAAAGATAGGTATAGAATTTAGTGACCAAGCTATTCTAGAGCAAGCCTTAACGCACAGATCTTTCATTAATGAAGCAAAAAAAGACAATAGAATTCATAACGAAAGACTTGAGTTCTTGGGTGATGCAGTTTTAGAGCTGGTTGTTACAGAGTATTTATTTAATAAATACCCAGAATTTAATGAAGGTAAACTTACTAGTTTAAGATCAGCTCTTGTAAGAACTGAAAGTCTTGCTTTTGAGGCACTAAAAGTGTCTCTTGGCGAATATCTTTTTATGAGCCATGGAGAAGAATCTAGTGGGGGAAGAACCCGCCCATATATATTAGCTAATGCCTTTGAATCATTGATTGGAGCAATCTATCAAGACCAAGGCTATAATACTGCCAAAGGTTTTATTGTAAAGCATTTATGCTACAAAGCTAAAGAAATTATAGATAAGCAGCTTGATATAGACCCTAAATCAAAACTTCAAGAGATTGTGCAAGAAAAAATGAAGCAAACTCCGTCCTATCAGGTAATAAACGAAACAGGGCCAGATCACAACAAGATTTTTACAATGGGAGTTGCAATTGGCAGTGTAGTTATTGCCAAAGGGAAAGGGGAGAGTAAGCAATTAGCTGAACAACAAGCAGCTAGCAGGGCTTTACAAAACTGGGACAAAATAATTAAAGAAAAATTTGAAGAGTAGTAATTATTGGACGACTTGCTGTTTTTCTGCTAAAATCACAGGACTTTAAAGATTATTAGTTTTACAAAAATGGTTAGAATAAGGCTTGTTAGAATGGGCAGAGTACATTTACCTTTTTACAGGATTGTTATTTCACCGCTAAGAGAAAAACAAAATTCCAAAGCAATTGAATACGTTGGTACTCATAATCCTTTCACAAAAAAGACTGACATCGACTTGGATAGAGTCAAATATTGGTTATCTGTAGGGGCACAACCAAGCGAAACTGTGAAATCAATGCTTATTAAAGCTAAGTTAATTAAAGCAGATAAAAAACCAAAAAAGTACAATCAAAAACCAGGTAAAAAAGCAGCACAAAGAAAAGAAGCTGCTGCTAATCAAAATAATGCTCCTGAGATAAAAAAAGAGGAAATTAAAGCTCAATAACAGTGCCTCCATCTGTACTACCTTGTGACTGTTTTCGTGAATCTATATATTCTTGCATTCTCGTAGATAAAATAGCATCTACTGGTACTGCAATGTATTCAGAAATTGCTAAAAGCTCATCTACAATTCCAAATTGATACTTAACCAAAGTTAAATCTAAAAACCAATTATCTTCTAAGGCTTCAGAATTTCTTGAAGACAATTCCATAGATTGGACAACTACAAAATCGGTTAGGGTACTAAGTTGCGAGATAAAGTTTAAAATATTTTGATAACTACCCACAATATTAAAAACACTTGGAACCTCTTTTAACAGCAAATTTGACTCTAAACCTTCAATAATATCTATCCTTGTATCGTTAAACTTTTGTGAGGTAATTATGACTGAGTTTGATAAAGCCAGGGCAGCTATGCGGTTTTGAAACTCTACTACTTCAGTTTCCCCCGAAGGAGCCAGGGAATTTATTATAGATAGTTCTGTACGTAGTTTCTCAGAGTTATTTACTATAACTTGTAACTTGTTAAAATCGTCAAGCTTGCTTTTTAATTCGCTAGACTTAGCTGATATTTGCTGTAACGAATCTAAAATTGATGTTATTCTTGGTATTACCAAAAAAATAATTGTCCCAAAAAATAGAGTAAGGGCAACTATAGGCACAACATATACTCTAAGTCTTTTTTTTAACAAAGACCCATCTTTTTTCTTCCTCTTTTCCTTCAGCGCTTTTTCAAGTTCTTGATTTAAATTCATATGTTGATTATTTCAAACTGTAAAGTTATTGTTGGAAAAGTTAAATTTATATTGTCCTGAAAGCCAATTCTAATAATTTTAACATCCGTAATTGAAGAAATTGATTTTGCAGATTTAGTTATGTTGTACAAGTTACTAATTGTTTGCGACTTTACAGTTATCGAAAACTCTCCAGTTGGCTGACGTTGATAAGACTCTAAAACCCCATTGTTTCCAACTATATCGTTTGCTACGTCAAAAAGCTCAGTTATCTTTATATCTTTGCTCAAGGGTTCCTCCAGTAGATTAGCCTTTCTTATTAACTCCCCTTGCACAGATTTAATTTCATTATAGGAATTAATGTTTATATTAGTTTGGTTTATGCTGTCGTTTAAAGTATTTATTCTTGCCCTTATTAGAAAAGCCTCAATCATACTAAGCACGAAAAACACTAGCATTGCTGAAAACACCAGTAGAAAGGCATAAAATATACTATTATCTCTTTCAACTAAAACTGCAACTTCCTCCTTTGTAATTTTGGGGAGTAAATTGAATTTAAAAATGGAATTTGAATAGATACTATCGGATTTTTGTTTAACGTTTTCAGCCATAATGTTTCAAAATATTACTGATCTTTAATTGCCAATCCATAAGCAACGTTGAATTCTCCTTGGGATGGCCTGAATGTATCAAGTAATTTTCTGTCACCATTTAGAGTGCTAAAAAAACTTGTTACCTCTACAGGTAATTGCAACTTTTCATTAATATACTTATCAATCCCTTTAAGATGACAACCCCCACCTGTTAAAAAAACTTTTTTAATTTGTCCCCCTCCTATTTTATCCCGGTAGTAAGACATAGTCCTTGCAATTTCATCTACCATTAAGTCTATTACCGGTTGCAAGGATTTAGCGATTTTTCCTTCGCCTGCTTCAAAATCTAGCCCATATGCTAATTTATATTCTTCAGCAGTTTTTAAATCAAGCCCATAATCAGCGGCAATTACCTTTGTTTGTGAATTTGACCCAGAACTTATTGCCTGCGAAAAAATTACAGCCGAGTTTCTGCTTACAATCAAATTAGTATTGATAGCGCCAATGTCAACAATTAAAGCATCATCTGTCACTTGACTGCATTTATAAATCGACCTTGTAAGTGCTAACGACTCTGTTTCAATAGCAAGCAAATTTAACCCGCTTTTTTGCATTAGGTTTTGCATTTTAGAAACCAGTTCTTTGGGTGCAGCTACAACATACCAGTTCACAACATTATTATTATCTTTTTGTTCTTTATTAATTTCTAAATAGGAAATATTAACATTCTCAATTTCTACAGGTACTGCAGGCTTCATAGCCCAGTGAATTGCTTCATCTATTTCTGTTTCCTGCATTTGCGGAAGAGTAATCAGTCGCGAAAAGATTGAAGACTCAGGTAAAGAGAGTACACAATTACGCGTTCTAATACCCGAAAGCTTAAGAACCTCTTTAATTTTTTCTACAGTCTGCTTAAAACCTTCTTCAGACTGGTTTTGCATAAAGTTTTCTTGAATAGGTAAGTTTGCAAGGTTCTCCAATAAATAACCTCTGCCGTCCTTTCTGGCTTTACACACCTTAATTGAAGCACTTCCAATATCTATTCCAAAAAACTCAATATTTTTAGCCATAATAGTTAACTAATATCTATCTGAGTCATATTATATAGGAATATTTTAAGCTTTGCTTAAATTAAGTTTAGAAAATTTGAAAACTATCATTAGTTAAAAGAGAGTAATTAAAAATACTGTCTGTTTGTGGAGCTATAGGTACTGTTGTTTCTACAATTGCAAGCGGAGTAGATGGGTCAGCCGCATCAAAAGATGCTGAGTTGAAAGTTCTTAGCTGATATGGAAAAGAGCTATAATCTATAGGCTCAATATCAAAAATAATAGATTCAGTTGTTAGCGACTTTGAACGTGGAATAATTGTTAGTGTTAAAGGTAAATAATTAGCTGCAAACCCGTCTATTGCCCCTACTGTAAATCTAAAAGACCTATTCTGGTTTGCTCCTCCAACAGGTGAAAAGTTTAAAATACTTACCGAATATGGGTTTTGGCCAACTAGCGAATCGTACACCGAAGCTCTGTCAAAAATATCTTTAACTGTGTTTACTACCTCTCCAGTATCCCAAACTCTATTACCATTTGTATCTATAACATAATTTATCAAAATCTCAACAGCAGCATCTCTATCCCAATAAATTTGCAAAGCGTTCCGGTAGGCAGTTAAGTCAATAGTAAATGATTCATCCTTGCGAATTGCTTTATCATCAATGCGCTTTTTATCTGAAACAGTCATTATTGTATTTACCTGAAATCCAGCTCCGTTTGTATCACTTAACGGACACTCATATTTTCTTTCATTAGAAGCTGCGACAGACCTGCAAGTTGAAAAAGTTTGAGGTAAAGTCCCAATATCAGTTCCTGACAAACCAAATAATTGAACAAAATTTGTAATTTGGTTTTCCGAAACATTGTAAAGCTGTTGATACTTATCATTTGTAGCAACCTGAGCTACATCTCTATTTAATACACTGAGCACACCAACTGTAACAACAGCCATAACCATTAGAACGAGTAGGGTAATAAGCATTATTTGTCCTTTTTTTGTTTTTTTATAATTCATAATTTCTTGTAGAAACAGATGTTTGTCTAACAATATTACTAATTTTTGTTTCTGAATTAATGTGTGATCCCACTAGAGTAAGTAAGTAGCTTGCCCTAAATGAATTAGTTTCATCTGAAAACCCTTGCTCAAAAGTAAGCCTATCCACTCTTAAAATATCTGATGATTTAAATAACAGATTTCGCGATCTATCGTACTTACAAATTTTACTTGATTCACAGATCTCCCATGATATTTGCGAACCTGATTCAATAACAGTGCAACTGCTGTTTTGGCATGTTATAACAGACTCAGCATTACGAATACTTCGGATAATTTCCCCTGATATTTCCGTAAGCTCTTCTCTAATACTACTTCGAATAAGATTTTTGATAGAGGCCTGCATTGCAAGTCCAAGTGCGTTAAAGAAAATTACAATAACTATAGATATTATACCCATGCTTACCATAAGCTCAAGCAATGTATAAGCTTTTAATTTTTTATTAAAGCTCCTTTTTGTTGTCATAAATATATAGCTAACTTAGTTACCTTAAAGTTCCTGGAATTCATTATATCTGTAACCTAATATTGTATTTGATCTTGTTTCTTGAGGAAGAACGAAAACAACCTTAGATTCGATTTCATAAAATCTTTTTTGATTTCTGGAACCAACAGCTCCTGGAACAGAAGTACGCGGAGTAATTTTTACTCTTAAACATACTTGAGCTGAGGCAGTGGATTGATCAAGAAGCCTAGTTATATTGTAAGGGCTTGTTGCAGTACACTCTGTAAGGTCTACCCTTGTTTCCTGCTTTAAATATTTATTATTTCTGCTATCTTCAGCAAGGCTAAAGTAAAATTGAGAACCACTCCCAGACTGGGTAATAGTATTTAGAGAACCATTAGATAATACAAGTGGAGAAGGGGATTTTGACAATTCAACAGCCTGCAACATGAATGAATTAGCAGAATCTTCTATTTCATTAGCTTTAATTCGTGCTATCGATGAAGCTAAAACAGAAATTGAAGCTACAAGAGCAGTTGAAATTACACCTAAAACAATCATTACTTCAGTAAGGCTTGTAGCTTTTAGTTTCTTATTCATATTTTTAGTCTTCAAAACTTATTGTATTATCCTGCATATTTACTCTAATTACTAATATGTTTGAAATAACACTATGTCTAACCTCTATTGTACAGATCCCAGAGTTTATAACTGCATTACTTGAATTTAAAGCCACTACATCGGATGAGGATCGCTTAAATCCTATTTTATCGCAAGTACCAGTATAGCTTATCAAAGAAAACTGACTAGGCTTTGTACGTCCAGCTAAATTATTGCAAACCAGATTAGTTCCCCCAGTTGTATTGCAACTTTGAAGAGTATAGTTGTTAGCTTGAATATCTATGACATAATAGTCTGGAACAATTGGTAACCCATCTGAGCCTGTGCTTCCAATACTCACAGAATTCCTTGCCTTGTTTTGAGTTTCCTGGATTATTGATACTATGTCTGAATAAGCATTCCGTAATTCGGCTGTATTTCTAAAATTTGTCAAGCCTAGTGTCCCAAGTGCAAGTAGGGCAGCTATAATGCCCATTACTACCATTAACTCAATTAACGTAAATGATTTACTCATTAAATACCCAAAGAATTTATTATACTCTCAGTATACCCAAGTGCCAAAATGTATCCAAGTAATAATGGGAAAGTTATTGGAACTAAATCAAAAATCTTCATTTTTCGTGAAACATAGGCCCATAAAGCAACACAGCCTGCCAGCAGTATTGATATAATTAGAGCAGCAATAGTTTCCGAACCTCCAAGATAAAGCGCAAGCGATGCAATAAGCATTGAATCGACCGTTAAAAATGTTTTTGTAGTACTTAATTTTCTAATTACTTCTAAAACAATAAATAGAATTAAATAAAGAATTAAATTGGAAACATACCCTAGGTTTATTTCATTAATTTCATTCGCAAAAAGTCTTATTAATGCAAAAAAAGCGTTGATTACTGCTCCAAAAACTATAAGCCTATATACTGCAGGTAATTTAATATTAAAATTAAATAATTCAATAATGCCAATATAAACCAAGCTTAATATGTAAAACATGCTAGTGAAAAAGAAAAGTAATAATTCAGCCCAGGTAATAAATTCTCTAAATGCTGAAAATAAAATGTAGGCATACAACACAAAAACAATTATCGTAGCTAATTGAGCTATTTGCTTTTTTTGATGCAGTTGAACTTGAGATACCGGGATTAATTGTTGATTTTCTAATGCGACATTGAATAAAAACTTGAACGCTGCATTACCCAATAAAGCAAATAACAGTAATAATAGAAATTCCAATTGTAATTATTTAAGAGTTATTAGAAGCTTGGAGGACAGTTTACCAAACCTGCATTCTCAACTTTTCCAGATTCTAATACTGCGCACAAAGAAAACCCCCCAGTCTCCAAGTTATAATAGTACTTAGTTGAATTAGAAGTAGTTTCACGACCAGATGCTAAGTGTCCAGGCAGTTCTATTACCGTGGAACTTCCAGGATTAACTACTGCCAAAATATCGTTTGGTAATAATGATGCATGAATTAAATTTTCAGAAGTTTTAAAAGATATTTTAAGCTCAGTAGAGCCAAAAACAACATTATTTTTTGCAGGGTACTTTGATTTTTCTAACTTATATGAGTTTATTGCTTGAGCAATTTCCGAAAGCTTTGAAACTCTTAAAGAATCTCTATTACTTCTTAATAGCATTATGGTACCTAAAATACCTAAACTGATAAGGACTGCAATAACACCCATGACAACCATAATTTCAATTAGTGAAAAACCTTTTTTCATAAAAACAAAGAGGCAGTTTTTAGGCTACCTCTTTTATATTGTAATAAGTTATTGACACTTTTAAAATATATTTGCGCTCCTACATTCATTACCTGAGTTTCCAAATTGCTCCCACTGTCCACTCTCTACTTGGACACCAAGTTCATATGAAGCGCCATTACTTGACACATAACAATAAGCTGTGCCTGATTGATCTGTTGTGCCGTTCTTTGGAGTTTTTGAGCCTGTAACTTCAACTCTGTCAGTAATGTTGGAACCCTGACGAAATGCTATATCTGTACCTACATAAACAACTTCACTTGTTAAAGGATACCTTCCTACTGTGTTGAAAAACCCTTGTGCATTTAACTGAACTGTACTTGCTATAGATCTTCTTTCTGTGTCACGCTGTGACCTTAAAACTGTTTGAATACCTAAAATTGACATTCCAATAAGTACTGCAATAACACCCATAGCTACCATTAGCTCAATTAACGTAAAACCTTTTTTTCTCATTCTATTTTTTTAATAAATACTATGTAAATGAACCAATACTGTAAATAGGAAGGTATACCGCGACTGCCAAGAACGCAACCATTCCTCCTACTACTAACAAGATAAATGGCTCTAAAAGCTTTGTCAAGTTACTTGTTATTTGTTCCACCTCCGAATCGTAATACTTGTACATATCTTCAAGTACTTTATCCAGTTTGCCAGATTCTTCACCCGTAGCTATTACTTTTACAAGTATAGATGGAAATGCATCTTTAATATTATTTTTTGCTATTGAAAGTGAAAAAGAAATGCCTTTAGAAACCTCTTCTTTGCTGTCAATAAGGATTTTTTCAAATACCGTGTTAGACATTGCTTTTGAAGTTATTTGGATTGCATCAATAATTGGTATGCCACTTTTTATAAGCATAGAATTTATTCTACAAAATTCTGAAAGTTGAATCTTTTTCATTAAATTACCAAAAACAGGAACCCTTAGTTTAATTGAGTCAACTATAAGTTTCCTTTCTTTCTTTGATACAAATACCCTGTAGCCGATTGCTCCACTTACAGCTAATGCAATTAAAATTCCAATAAATATTGGATTACTAAATCCTTCGCCAATTTGAACAAGCAATTTTGTAACAAAGGGTAGTGCCTCATCAGTTTGTCCTAAGCTTGCATACAATTCCTTAACCTGGGGGATCATAAAAGCAATCATCACAAAAACTATAATTATTAGCACCACAAAGATAATTACAGGATAAATAAGTGCACCTAGTATTTTTCCTCTTAGGCTTTTAGATTTTTCTAAATCTTCAGCCACTTTTATAAGCATTTCGTTTAAATTACCGCTTTTCTCACCAGCTGCAAGTAAATTTATTTGAACCTCAGAAAAAATCCCTCCAACTTGATCAAAGGCTTTCGAAAGTGTCATCCCGGATTCTATCTTTCTATAAACTTCTTCAAACTTTTCTTTGATACTTGGTTTTTCCATTTGCTCTATCATTATGCCTACAACCTGGATAATTGGGATTCCCGCAGTAATCATTGTAGCCATTTGTTTAGCTATTAAAACCCTCTGAGCCAAAGATATACCGCCAATTTCTACTGAAGATAACTTTTTAAATACTGCATCAGTTTTTTCGTGAATACTCGTAACGGTAAGACCTTGATTATTAAGGTATTTTAATAAATCGTCTTTACTTTTAGCCTTACGAGTTCCATTTATTGCTTGTCCGGCGGAGTTGGCTGCTGTATAGCTATACTCATTCATTATTTGTTTAATAACATATCAATTTCATCAGGTTTTATAGATGTGGCTTTAGCGGTTTCCTTAGATATTATGCCGCGTCTTACCAAATCTACAAGAGATTGCTCCATAGTTATCATTCCATAGTCTTGTCCTGTTTGAATCATATTATCTATTTGATGTGTTTTGCCTTCACGAATTGCATTTTTAATGGCTGGAGTAGCAACCATAATTTCCATAACCGCTTTACGCCCTCCATCTAACTTAGGCACTAATCTTTGTGAAACCACAGCTGTAATAACGTTAGCAAGTTGAGCACGAATTTGTGGTTGCTGCGCCTCTGGGAATACATCAATAATTCTATCCATTGTTTGTGATGCAGAATTCGTATGTAGTGTTGCAAAAACAAGGTGTCCTGTTTCCGACACAGTAATAGTAGAAGCGATTGTTTCATAATCACGCATTTCACCTACAAGTACAATATCTGGATCTTGTCTTAATGCAGAACGCAATGCAGCTTTCCAAGATTTAAAATCAATCCCGAACTCTCTTTGTCTAATAAGACTAAGGCCTTGACCAAAAACAAATTCAATTGGATCTTCAAGGGTAATAATATGTTTAGCTTCAGTTATATTTATATAATTTAAAATAGAAGCAAGACTTGTTGATTTTCCTGAGCCTGTAGGGCCTGTCACTAATACCAGTCCAGCACTTATTCTTGCAAAATCTTTTAAAACCGCAGGTAGTTCAAGTTCATCAATAGATTTAATAGTTTCAGGCACAATTCTTGCTACTATGCCAAATGTTCCCATCTTTTTATGAATGTTAACCCTAAAACGCCTGTTTATAAATGAGTAGCCAAGGTCAGCTTCTGTTATAGATTTTAAGTCAATGTCATTTCTACCCATTGCAAACTCTTCAACATAATTTTGCATGTCTTCAGGAGACAATACGTTGGTATTAAGTGTTTTAAGTTGACCATCTACTCTTACAATTGCTCTATAGCCTGTAGACAAATGAATATCAGATGCATTCATTTTTACAGATTCCTCAAGTATTTGTGCTAAAGAGTATTTTTGTGCATTTATTTTATCTACATTAAGTTCATTTAAAGTATGTTGCATTGGAGGGTAGGGTGCCGCTGAAGGTAATTGACTTTGTATATTACTTAATTTGGACTCCAGTGAATTTGAAATATCTAATATGTTAAAATCTTCTACATTTGTAGTTGCTGCTTCTTTTTGAACAGGCGCAAACTCCTTAATCCCATTTTGCTGTTCGCTTACTCTCATATCTGCCTGAAGCTTTTTTTCGGGATCAAGTTTATTAGCAACTGTCTCTTTAATTTTTGCTGAATCAAGTAAACCTTCAGGTACTAATGGAACAGGAAGGTTTTGAGTTGGTGTAGTAGGGTTTACTGGGTTCAAGCTGCTAACTGAGGGTAATGGCTGACTCTGCACATTATTATTAGTTTGAGTTTTTTGAGGATTTAAATTTATTAAAGGCATGTTGTACTTGTTAACTAAACTAGCTATATCTTAACAGAATTTATACTTTCAAGAAATAAGATTTTACTCATTTCTAACTCTTAACACTTCTTCAATTGTAGTTACACCTTCAAGTGCTTTGATAAACCCATCTTGAACCATAGTAACCATACCTTCAGAAACAGCTTGCCTGTGAATTTCCTGTATTGAACTTTTTATTGCTACTAGCCTTGAGATTGTTTCAGTCATTTTTAAGGCTTCAAAAATACCTATTCGACCATCATAGCCCGAAGGAGCAGTAGGAGTTGCTACCGGCTCGTAAAGTGTTACATCCTGCGTATTCTTGTCAAAAACTATATTTGTTCCATCGGGGCGCTGAATTCTAACTCCGTTTAAAGAATCAAGTTCTTCATGAAGCTTAGCCACAATTTCGCTTGAGGCTTTGTATGGTTTACGCGAAGGAGTTAAAGTTCTTACAAGTCTTTGCGCGATTACAATATTAACTGTTGAAGAAAGCAGGAAAGGTTCAATTCCCATATCAATAAGCCTTACAAACGCACCAGCAGCGCTATTAGTGTGTATAGTTGTTAAAACAAGTCTTCCAACAAGTGCAGATTGTACAGCTAAAGCTGCTGTTTCAGAGTCTCTGATTTCTCCCACCATTATTATGTCCGGGTCTTGCCTAAGAATTGATCTTAACCCACTTGCAAATGTAAGACCTACCTCTGAGTTCACCTGTACCTGATTTACGCCTTCGATTCGTATTTCAACTGGGTCTTCAAGTGTAATAATGTTAACCTCAGGCTTATTCAAATTACTTAAAAAGCTTGCTAATGTAGTTGATTTCCCAGACCCTGTAGGACCGGTTACTAAAATTATCCCTTGGGTTCTATTTAATGCATCTCTAGCCCTTTGCATTGCTAGTCCTCTTAACCCCGAGTCTTCAACTTTCATTATTCCCTTAGTTTTTTCAAGAATTCTCATTACAATTTTTTCACCATAGATAGTAGGCATAATAGAAACTCGTACGTCAACTGATGTATCATTGTCTTTAACCTGAAATCTACCATCTTGAGTAATTCTATGCTCATCAATCTTCATGTTAGAAAGTATTTTTATTCTTGTTACCACTGCGGAAAGCAGCTTTTTTGGGATCGAAAGCTTTTCAGCCAAAACACCCCTAACTCTAAACCTTACTGATACCTTAGTATCACGTGGTTCCACATGTATATCAGAAGCTCTGTTATTTATTGCGTATTCTAAAATCATATTTACAATTCTAATTATTGGCGCAGCACCAAGCTCATCTTCTTTAGCTGCAAAATCTGTTTGACCATAGTTTTTATTGCCTGTTAAACGAACTTCACCGACTTCTTCAAGTGCTTCATCTACCTCTGTACCAATTTGAGCACCATACCTTGTTTCAATAACATTATTTATATCCTCTTCACTTGCAAAGAAAGTTTCTACTTGTTTCCCTAAAGTAGATTCAATAAATTTAACCTTTTGGAGGTCCAGCGGATCCTTCATCGCAACCTTAAATTTAGTTGCTTGATCTTCAAAAACAATTGCCATCTGTTCTTTAGCAATATCTTTAGGCAGTTTATTCAACGTTTCATCTGGAATAGAGATTTTTGAAAGGCTTATAAATCCAAGGTTATTCATTTCTGCAAGTACCTTAAAAACATCGGATTCAGGTACAATAGACTTTTCTTTAATTATTTGTTGATAAGGTTTACCGCTATTTATAGCTTCAAATTTAATTTCGTTAAATTGTTTGTTGTCTATCAAACCTTTTGCTAACAAGGCTTCCAGCAGGTTTGACATACCTTTAACAGAGCGGGGCGAATTAGTTTTATTAACTGCACTATTATCCATAATCATTATTATATGCGATTGGTAAATTTAATCAACTTATCTAAAATACTTACACACGTAGTGTATAATTGCAAAATGCTAGTCAAAAAAATGATTTTTCAATCACTAATAATCCAAATTGATAAAATAGAAGATAACTACTTAGATCAGGTTATTGGCTTAGTCAAAAATTTTTTTGGGATTAAAAACATTAAACCTTCAGACTTAGATTTAGTTGAAGCAGATTCATCAAAGAAATCTATAGGCATAAAAGAAGTAGAGCATGTAGCAAAATGGAGTGCCACCAAAAAAGAATCCGTGAAACTATTAGTGGTCAAAGAAGCCGACAAACTAACTGCTCAGGCACAAAACTCCCTTTTAAAAGTGTTAGAAGAGCCTTATGAAAACTCACTCATAGTTTTAGTAGCACTTAATCCTAAACTGCTTCTTCCAACAATTTTATCCCGGTGCATATTAAAAAAAGTAAAGGATGTAACAATACACGATTCTAGCGATTTTTGGCAAAACTATTTTGCAAATAAAGGAATTAAAAAGTTAGAAATGATACAAAGTAGAGTAGAAAGTGCTTCTGACATTAAGGTGTTGACGGAATTGCTAATTCAATATATAACTAACCAAGGGGAAAATGCGTATTCGAATCTTTGGCTAAGCAATGTGGTAAAATTAATTGAAGTAATTCACGAGGCATCCGGAAAATCTGTAAGCCCAAGGCTACTTGCAGATGCTTTACATGCTGGCTTAAGTAAAATTAAAAGTTAAAAAATATGAAAAAATTCTGGTTTGTAATTTACTCCTGGGGTAGCACATCTTTATACGTACTTTTTATATGCTGGCTTGCAACTTTGCCAAATTTAACAGCCGGAGTTGGGGTTGCAGACGAAACAATAAAAATATTATATAAACTTGTTTTAAGTGCAATACTCTTCATTCTTTTTTACAGATCCATGATAGTTACGTTAAAAACAACTGTAGGAAGGCTTTCAGCCTGGAGATCTAAACAAGAACAGATTGAAGATGAGCAGTTTGTCTTAATTATTGAAACTTTGGTGACTATAATAGCTGTACTTGGATCTGTAATAATAATGGCTTTTTACGAATATTTGCAGTCTTCTTTAAATATTAGCGGAAGACATGGTACACTCACTGGGGTATTAATTGGAACATTAGGAATACTACTTACAGCTATTGTTGTTTATAGTACACCTGTAATTGGCGAGCTTGAAGTAGCTTTAAAGGCTAAGTTTGATAACTTACTTAGAAAAATTAAACCCCGAAATTCTAAATAATTAAAATGTAAATTTTTAAGTTAAGATTTTGACTATCTATGAATAATTCAGATTATTCCGCAGCAAATATAACAGTTTTAAAAGGTCTTGAAGCTGTAAGAAAAAGACCTGCAATGTACATTGGTGGAACTGACGAAGCAGGGCTTCATCATATGATTTGGGAACTAGTAGATAATGGTATTGACGAGGCACTCGCAGGTTTTGCAAGTGTTGTAGGTGTTAAGCTTAACAAAGATGGCTCTGTAACTGTTACAGACAACGGTCGCGGTATTCCAGTTGATATTCATCCTGAAGAAAAAATAAGCGCTCTAGAAATTGCTGCAACAATTCTTCACGCTGGAGGTAAATTTGACAGTAATACTTATAAAGTCAGCTCGGGCTTGCACGGAGTTGGTCTTTCGGTAGTAAATGCTTTATCCGAATGGATGGAAATTGAAGTACATAAAAACGGTAAAAAACATTATCAAAAATACAAAAAAGGTGTGCCGGTTGAAAAGGTAAAAGAAATTGGTGACACAAATCAGCAAGGTACGATAATTACATTTTTCCCTGACGCTGAAATTTTTGAGACAACAAATTTTCGGTTTAAAACAATTCTTGACCGAATGAGGCAACATGCATACCTTAATGGTGGTGTTAAGTTTGAATGTGAAGATTTGAGAGAAAAAGGAAATCAGCACTACGGATTTTACTTCGAAGGAGGGCTAAAATCTTATGTTAAACATATAAATCTACATCTAAAGCCAATACACAAACAAGTTTTTTATGCCAAGCAGTCTGTAGATGACATAGAAATAGAAATTGCACTTCAATATACAGATGACTTGCAAATCAGAGAATACGCATTCGCTAATAATATTCATAACAAAGAGGGGGGTACACATTTATCCGGATTAAGAAACGCTTTAACCAGAAGTATTAACTCTTATATTCAAGAATTCGGCAACGAAAAAGATAAATCAATACAGTTTACAGGTGAAGATGTAAGAGAAGGTTTAACAGCTGCAATATCTGTAAAAATTTCTGATCCTCAATTTGAAGGACAAACTAAAATTAAACTCAACAATCAAGAAGTAGTTCATCCTGTAAGAAAAGTGGTAGAAGAAGCACTTAAGTCATTTATGACCGAAAACCCTTCTGAAGCAAAGGCAATAATTGACCGAATTATTTTGGCCAATCGTGCCCGGAATGCGGCCAAAGCTGCAAGAGATGCAGTTGTCCGAAAAGGAGCATTAGAAGGCGGTGGTTTACCTGGCAAACTTGCAGACTGTTCAACCAAAAAACCGGAAGACTCTGAACTTTATATTGTCGAAGGAGACTCAGCAGGCGGATCTGCAAAACAGGGTAGAGACAGACATACACAAGCAATATTCCCATTGAGAGGCAAACCAATAAATGCCGAAAAATATAGACTTGATAAGTTTTTAAAAAACCAAGAAATGGCTGATTTAATAAGAGCACTGGGAATAGGAGTTGGAGAATCAATCGATATACAAAAGCTAAGATACCATAAAATTGTGTTAATGGCAGACGCAGATGTTGACGGACAACATATAAATACCTTACTTTTAACAACCTTTTATAGACTTTTGAAACCTGTTATTGAAAAAGGTCACTTATTTATTGCCCAGCCGCCATTATATAAGGTTACGTTCTCTGCCAATGATACCTTATGGGTAAAAGATGATGAAGAGCTTAATAAATTACTAAAAGAGAGGCAACCAAAGAAATCTCCTCTAATTCAAAGATTTAAAGGTCTTGGAGAAATGAACCCACAGCAGCTTTGGGAAACAACAATGAACCCAACTACAAGAACACTAAAAAAAGTTGTAGTAGAGGAAGCAGAAGAAGCAGATAAAATGTTTGACGTTCTTATGGGTTCTGAAGTACCTCCAAGAAAAAAGTTTATCCAAACTTTCAGTAAAGAGGCAGAGCTCGATATTTAGAAAAGTCGAAAATAATTAACTTAGCTAATTTAAATAATTTAAAACTATAGAATGGATTCTCAAGAGAATTTATTTAAATCAAATCAAACTAACGTTGAAATTACTTCAGAGTTAAGAAAAAGCTACATAAACTACGCAATGAGCGTTATTGTTGCAAGAGCATTACCGGACGTACGAGACGGATTAAAGCCTGTGCAAAGAAGAATTCTCTACACAATGTATAAGATGGGAATAATGCCAGGTAGTCAGCATAAGAAAGTAGCAAGAATAGTTGGAGAAACAATGGGAAAATATCACCCACATGGAGATGCTTCGGTGTCAGACGCATTAGTTAGAATGGGACAAGAGTTTAATACCCGTTATACACTTGTTGATGGACAAGGTAACTATGGATCGATTGATGGCGATGCCGCTGCTGCAATGCGATATATCGAAGCTAGACTTGACAAGCACGGGCTTAAGCTACTTGAAGATCTTGATAAAAAAACTGTAGATTACTCCGAAAACTACGATAGCACAGAGGTTGAGCCATCAGTGCTACCAGGTTTATTCCCAAGTCTTTTGGCAAACGGAGCAGAGGGTATAGCTGTTGGAATGGCAACAAAAATTCCTCCTCATAACGTTGGTGAATTAATTGATGCGACGATTTTTGTGTTGAATCAGCCAAACTCATGGATTGCAACTGAGGAAGAATTCGAATCAATAGATTATAAATCTGCAATTACAAACTTGGATTCTATTGATTTACTTACCAAAAAGCGATTTCGAAAATTCAAATCGGAAGCTTTACTTAAAGATATTCTTAAATTTATAAAAGGCCCCGATTTCCCAACAGGAGCACAAATTTATGATAAGTCTGAGATTAATAGAATTTACGAAACAGGAAGAGGGCGAGTTTTAATGAGAGCAGTATCTGAAATCGATGAAGTTAAAGGTGGTAAATTCAGAATTATTATTACCGAATTGCCATACCAAGTTAACAAAGCCTCACTAATAGCTAAAATCGCACAACTTGTTAAAGATAAAAAGATTGAAGGCATTTCCGATTTACGAGATGAATCCAACAGAGAAGGAATTAGGATTGTAGTAGAGCTAAAACGTGATGCAATGCCAAAAACCGTTCAAAATCAGCTATACAAATTTACTGAACTACAAAAAACATTTAACGCCAATATGCTTGCACTTGTTGATGGCGAACCACAATTATTACCCCTCCGAAGAATTATAGAATTGCATATAACTCATAGGATTGAAGTAATAACAAGAAAACATGAGTTTGAATTAGCAAAGCTTAAAGAAAGAGAGCATATTCTTGAAGGTTTAATGATTGCTCTTGATAATATTGACGAAATAATAAACTTAATAAGGAATTCGAGCGATGCAGAATCAGCTAAAGCGGCTTTAATGGACAAATTCAAACTAAGTGAGATTCAAGCTTCTGCCATTTTAGATATGCAACTTAGAAAACTAGCAGCACTTGAAAGAAAAAAGATTGAAGAAGAATACAAGCAAGTTAAATCAGACATCGAAAAAAACCTAGAAATACTTGGTAGTGAAGTGTCAATGACAAAAGTAATAATTAGCGAATTTGAACAGCTAAAAACACAACTTGGAGATGAACGAAGAACAAAAGTGTTCAGTGGTAAAGTAGGTGAAATAAGCGAAGAAGATTTAGTTGCAAGAGAGCAGACATTAGTTACGATTAGTGAACAAGGTTACATTAAAAGAATAAAAGCTGATGTATATCAAATGCAAAAACGTGGTGGGGTAGGAAAGAAAGCACTTACGACAAAAGATGGTGATGCAGTAAGACACGTATTTAAATGCGAAACACATGACCAAATAATGTTTTTCACGAATAAAGGTAAAGTTTATGCACTTAAGGTGTATGAAGTACCAGAGTACTCAAGGACAGCAAAAGGAATACCTGTAGTAAACCTTATACAAATATCAACTGGGGAACTAGTAACAAGCGTACTTACGCGAAGTGAAAGTGGCGAGATACTTGATGAAGACGTAGTACAAGAAGGAGAAGAAAATCTTGAAAAGAAGGGCCATAACTATAAATTCCTGATGATGGCCACCAAGTTAGGTACTGTGAAAAAAACGAAAATTGATGAGTATTTAAATATTCGAAGCAATGGTCTTATTGCAATAAACCTAGATGCCAACGACGAACTAACTTGGGTAAAACCTACTTCAGGTGAGAGCGAAATCCTTATTGTAAGCAAAATGGCTAAATCTATTCACTTTAACGAAAAAGATGTAAGGGAAACTGGTCGAAGCTCAAGAGGAGTAAGAGGAATACGACTAAAAGAAAATGATTTTGTTATTTCTATGGATGTAATCAGACATAAAGAGTGGTTTTGCCTTACTGTTTCATCCAAAGGCTATGGGAAATTAACAAAAATTGAACAGTTTACTTTGCAAAACAGAGGCGGAAGCGGAATATTTGCAGCAAGAGTCAATGCTAAAACTGGTAATTTAGTAGCAGCAAGGCTTTTAGATCATCCTCATAAAGAGCTTCTTATACTAAGTAAAAAAGGGCAGGCAGTGCGAATTGAAACCGATACCTTGCCATTGTTAAACAGGCAAACTTCAGGTGTAAGACTTATGAAAGTCAAAGAAGACGACGAAGTTGCAGCTATTGCAATTGTTTAAAAGCAGGGTAGAGTAAGCCCTCTACCCCAGAGAGCACAATAAATTAAAAGTTATCTGCATAGTGAACAATTTCTTCAAATGTTAAAGGCTTTTTTGCATCTTTAATTCGCTCTTTAATATAAATAAGCCTGGTAATGCTTTCAAATGGCTTATTTAAATAATTGCTAAACTTTGAATCTTTGACCCACTCAAAAACGCCTTCCTTATTGGGTTTTAGCTCACCTTCAGGATCTACGAAACGCACAAAGTAAAAGTACTTATCCTCTAAAAGTTCTTTAGAAGCTTTATCATAAACTCTATGATGCTCAATCATAAAGATATCTCCCTCATTAGTGGCGTCTAGGTTAGTTTCTTCTTTTAACTCGCGTCTTGCTGATTCTATAACAGATTGACCTATTGGTATCTTTCCCGAAGCGAACCCTTGTGAATTATAAAATGGGTGTTTTTTCCTTGTGTAAACCAAAAACTCAGGCTCATCTGCAAACTTTGTATTTCTTATACAACAGGTTATTGCTCCAATTTTGCCTTGTGTTTGATGTACTTTTCGATCAGTATCCATCCTATTCGCATATTCTTTACCCCTATTTGTTAGCGAATACGTAATGTTTTTATTCTTTACTATCAGCTTTTGCGCTATTAATGATTTAATATGAAAATCTAGTTTGTTATTTTCTATATTAACTCCAGATTTTAGCTTACTAAAGCTAAGTTGTTCTGCAAACAAAAGTTTGCTTAAAATTTCCATTTGAATAAAGTGATTTTCCATTAACAAATATTTAAATATTAGATTTTCACATAAAATATAAAGTATTCAAGTCAATTTGGCTTGACTAGATAAGGCACTTCGATTACGAAGCGTTTAAACGCGATTTTAGGCTAGTTTAATTATAAAACTGAAGTCTTACCTATTGAAACATAACCATATTTTAATTTAATAAATAAAATTCAATGTAAAAACTTATTTAAGAACTTTATGTGAAATGAGTTTTAAGACTAATCTCCATATCCCCATGAGTAAAGTCAAAGGCTTTACGGTCAGTTTCTAACTAATAAGACTAACTAGGGTTAACAGCTCAAAAGTTATCCACATAGCTGTCTGTCACGAGGCAGAGATCAAGAAAAGACTATTAAAATCGTTACAAAGTCTGCAATTTTTTAGTAAAGAATAAAAGAGTAAAAATAATTAATTCTTAGATAATAAAGCATGATTTAAAGTTATTACAAACAACCAAATGGTTACACCACCCAGCCTTAACTTCGACTTTACTCAATATAAGGGTAATTATACTCAGTAACTTTATGTTTATTTAGGCTGTATTTTTAGTTCAAGAGTAGTACTCTATAGTAAATGTGTAGCTTATTAATTTAAAACCATTTACTTTATTATCACTATTTAATTAATAGCCACTAATTAGTGATGTAAGCTTTATACTGTTAGAAATTTAAAAAGCAAAAAGTTATCCATACTCCTCTTCCCTGTCTGTAGTAATGTCGGCATTGACCGATGGATAAATAGTAAACTTGTATCAAAATATTAAATTAAAGGACCGTTAATGCCCCAGAAAGAGTTTATAAACAACAAAAGTGTTATTAAAATAATCAGAACTGTATACTCTACCCATACATATCTTTGTAGTTTTTGATTTCTTAACTCAAGTGCTATGCTTAGCAAAATATAGTAAATAACAGCAACAGTTAGTATGGCATATACAAAATCCACAGGCCAAATAGAAAGTACAAATATACCAAAAACAATAGTAAGGCAAATACCTGCAGTACGATATAAAGCATTAATCATCTTTACTCCTTTTTGCATCATTATTGAAAGAAAAGTATAAAGGATAAAGAATGGAGCTATTAAAGCTAGCTTAGAAGTAAAGCTAATATCTGCACTAAAGCCTACAATAAGCACAACATAAGATGAAATTAGTGAAAAAATAAACTGAGTTGCCTTTGCTGCCTGCTCAAGTGGTAGATTAATACTCATAGACGCATAAAGAATGTTAGTTGTAAGCATTACAAAGTATGTTAAAAAGAAAACAACTATTGTAGCTATAAAAGAGATGACAACCCCAGCAACACTTCCGCCAGCTTCTCCAAAAAGCGGTAATACAATTAATGCATAAGGGAATAAAATAGCAGCTGGATAAGTTGATAGTAAAATTGATTTAACATTAGGGAATATAAACTGAAAGGAAAACGCTGTTAAACCAAATACAATAAAGGACAAAATAAATGCACGTAGTAGGAAGTTCTGTGCCCTTGACGTATCTGCTGGCAGTGAATCTGTTATATTTACAGTTTTGGCAATCTGCCCTTCTTCTAATGCTACTACTTCCGACTCCACAATAGTAGATGACTGGCCTAGTGGATCGATTGCAGTTATTTTAAAAACTATAGGGTACGATACCCCTAGGTCAAAACTGGTTTCGGTTTCTTCTATTCCAACCCTCTGCTGCTGATCTCTAAGTGATATGTCATACCCTATAATATCCAACTGACGGGGATTATCCCATCTTACTGTTAACTTTTCAACACCTTGCACTAAACTGACTCCTGCAGGTGTAGCAGGTGTAGCTAATAAGTCCGAAAAATATGTAATAACAGGTGATGTAATACCAAAAAATATCATAGCTGTAATTAATGCCGATATTACTATTCTTCTTCTTGTACTTACTTTTTTCTTTTTAGACATAAAAAATTTTTTACAAATTCTGAACGTATTTTACCCCCATATCAGTTGCTTGCCTACCCCTAGGGGTTCGGACAATAAAACCGCGTTTAAGTAAAAAAGGCTCATAAACGCTTTCTAATGTATCCGGTTCTTCAGATATTGCTGCTGCTAGTGTTTTAAGACCAACTGGCCTATTTTCGAAGTGTGAAACAAGCTGGATAAGAATGGTCTTATCTATATTGTCAAGACCCACTTCATCAATTCCAAGTAATTCAAGAGTGCTTTCAACAGCAGGCTTGTCTACCCTTTCACGCCCTTCAACTATGGCAAAATCCCTTACCCTTTTTAAAATCCTTATTGCAATTCGAGATGTCATCCTTGATCGTTTTGCAATTTCTAGTGCTGCATCGGGCAATATACTGACTTTAAGCATGTCGGCTTTTTGGTTAACGATATCAACCAGTTCTGGCTCTGAATAATAGTCTAGTCTAAAGTGCATTCCAAACCTGTCTCTAAGAGGAGCACTGAGCTTTGAAAGCAACGTCGTAGCCCCAATTATTGTAAAAGGAGGGAGTTCTAGTCTTAAGGTACGTGCACTAGGACCCTTTCCAATTACAATATCTATAACTCCATCTTCCATTGCTGGGTAAAGAATTTCTTCGATTGGTTTTTTGAGTCTGTGTATCTCGTCAATAAATAGAACTGAGTTGGATTCAAGCGAAGTAAGTATTGCAGCAAGATCACCAGCTTTTTCAATTGCAGACCCACTTGTTACATGAATTCCATTTCCCACTTCATTCGCTACTACAAATGCCATAGTAGTTTTTCCAAGACCAGGCGGACCATGGAACAGTACGTGATCTAGTGCAGATTTTCTTTTTTTTGCTGATTCGATCATTATAGAAAGGCTTTTTTTTTCTTGTACCCTTCCTATTACTTGACTAAAAGATTTTGGACGTAAAGACTGTTCAAGCTTTTCATCCTGAGTATTTGCTAAGTTAGAGTGAACAATGTGAGAGTTATTTTCCATTAAGTCACTTAGATTTATTAATCATAATAACATGATTAGCTCTATCGCAGTTGTCTATTTTATCAACTTAAGAATATGCTTAATTAAATCCTGGGAATTTGAATTTTTTAAATCATCTATGGGGATTTTTGCATAAGCTCTAACAATTTCAGGGTACGAGTATCCCAGTGACTCAAGGGCATCAAAAGCATCTTTTTTATTTTCATGTTCTGGAACACTCTCCTCTGCTTGCTTTGAAGTCAAATTTATGTCTATATTAGCCAACTTATCCTGAAGCTCTAGTACTATCTTTTGAGCTGTCTTAGGGCCTACCCCTGGGCTTTTTATCATCTTTGGATCTTTGGTTTTAACTGCCTCTACTATTGTTTGCCTACCTATAACTTGAACAAGACTTTGTGCAGTTCGACCACCTACTCCTGAAATATTTAATAAAGTTTTAAACAAGTCTAAATCATGCTTATGCAAAAATCCCCATAGATCAACACTAGATTCTCGAACATATGTAAAAACAAATATCTCTGTTGTTGAGCCAGTTTCCATTTGCAAATTGCCTGTGTGTACTTCCCAACCTACATCATTTACATTTATTGTTGTAACGCCATTTTCACAGTTAATTATTGTACCTTTTAAGTATCCAATCATTTTATATTTTTTAATTATTAATATGACAAAAAGCAATTGCTATCGCATCAGCTGCATCGTCTGGCTTGGGAACCTCTTTAAGCCGGAATATCTTTTGTACCATAAGTTGAATTTGCTTCTTCTCTGCCCTTCCGTACCCTGTAACTGCTGTTTTTACTTGCAAAGGCGTATAACTGTAAACAGGTATGCTCTTGATTGCAGCTGCAAGTAAAATTACTCCTCTTGCTTGACTTACAGTCATCACAGTCTTTTGATTTTTGAAGTAGAACAAACTCTCCAAGGCCATAGCTTTAGGCTTATACTCATCAATTAGATGTCCTATAGATTCGTATAGTGCCATAAGCCTTTTGTGCATCTCTTCTTCCTTATAAGTAATAATAGCTCCAAAATCTATAATGCTCAAAGCAGCGTGGGTGTCTTTTGATAAAACTGCCCAGCCACATGTTGCAAACCCTGTATCTACACCTAATATTATTTTTTTACTCATCTTAAATATTTGACCAAATATTAACTACATCTAAAATTTTATAAAGCTTATTTTCAATTTCTTTTATTTCATTTACCCTGTCTAAATCAAGTAAAAGTTTGTTTTGAGGAATATACTCAATATTTGCAGAAAGTATTTTTAAATTGGGAAAAGATCTTGATAAACTTAGCAAAAAGTTCGACATATCGGCTTTTTCGACAATAATTTTTAATGATTCACCAATCGTAACAATATCATCTACTCCTTTCATTTCTATTACCCCTAAATAGTTTGTCTCAAGATCATTAATTGACATATTTAATACCACAACACCAGATTCTTGATACTGCCAAAGTATTGACCCCTCATTCGCAAGTTTTAACCCGTGTTTATTAGCAAAGGTTTTCAGCTCTGTAACAGTACGGTTAGGGTTGTCTGTTTCGCATTCTACAACAAACGTTGTTTCATACGGCCCATATAATTCATAAATCTTTTGTTTAAGAGCTACAGCCGCTATCTCAGTGCCTAATGCTTTATCAATGGCTTTTTGAATTCGATCTGCTGGCATGTTAAAAGATTTTGCTCTATCAATAGCTACTTTAAGCATTGGGTTTTGCTTTGCATCTCCCGAACCTCCTATTTTTGCAGCATTCGTAATATCTCTACTTACCCTGGCAAATTCTAGAGCCCTTTTTTGGTCATTAACTCCTTTTGTTCTTTTGATATTTGACCATTTTGAATGACCTGACATATTAATTTCCTAAAATTAAAATAATATCGCCTGTTCTATTAACCGGTAAATTTCCTATCTTAACTGTGAGTTCATCTCTCAAGCTTCTTCGTATCATAGATATTGTTGCCCAATACCTATCAAGATCCTCTTCATCAAGGAGGTATAGTAAGTTTTCTTCCGAAGATTCAAAGTAATTACCATATTTTACTACATTGGCACCTAAAGTTTGAAATTCAAGGCTTTTAGATTGAGCATAACCTGGAATATTTGAAGCATTATATATTTCAACCTCTGATTGTTCTGCAATAATATCGATTCTTCTAAAAAGAGTTTGAAGCTTTTCTTCTAACAAAATGTTATTAAAATAGTAACCTTTTTCAACTTCTGCTTCTATGGAGGCTTCATCAACGAAGTTTGCAATATCAACCGCTAGGGTTTCCAGCTTAACAAAATCAGGAGATGTAATAATGCCGTAAAAATCTATAAGCTCGGTCCGGGACATATTAGTTTTGAATATCTGAGTCAACTTATACGAACTTAAAAAATTATAATACTTAGCAATAAGGTTAGACTGCCCTTCTACAAAGCGTTTAAGAAGCATCAGCCTTTGGTTTTGCCAATCTGGTTGATCTTTACTAGAAAGTGTATTAGCAGTAGCGGACTCCCAACTTTTTTTATCAATTGCTATATATCTGTCGATCCTTATCCCTATTGTAGATTCGACTGACTGGTTAAGCCTTTCTAAATCATCTGAGGTTGAGATATGTGTGTTAAGGTAATCATGAATGGTAGTTTTTTCTATATCCTCAATTGGCTTGACGTAAAATGCAGTATCTATATTTAAATATGTCTTTGTACTTTCAGTAAGATACATTAATGTTGCGTCTTCGATATAGTTTTTAAACTGTTGGTTATCAATCCTTTGGTCATAAACGTAAAACATAACAGTTAACTCACTATTATCAATAATTTTTGGGGTGTTCATTACTTCAGTTCCTCCAATAGTAACAGGAGATATCGAAAAGTATGCGTATGCATTAATAACGACAAAGAATATTGCTACAATAACCACGGCTAAAGCTTTAAATTTAGCCTTAATGTTGATTTGCGAAATAATTATAAAGATATTTTTGTTTTGTTTAGAGGGGTTAGAAGACTTTGAACCTTTAATTTTGCCTGAAAAGCCAGATTTTTTTTGATTTAAAGCCCTTCGGATCCTTCTCGAAACATTTCCAAGGGGTGAAGTCTCTATTGTTTTTCGGATTCTCGCAATTATCATACCGGGAGTAAATCTCAATAACCGTTGCTACGTTAATATGATTTGGCAATTACTTTCTTTTTTTCTTCTTTTTCTTTTGAGATTTTGAATCTGATTGTTGAGTATCGCTATTAGATTGCTCCTCTTTTACGTCATCTGATTGATTATCTTTTAGATTGTCCTCCTTGGTTTCTTCGACTATTTCAATTTCCCGGATAAAAACAGATTTTAACTTTCTGCCAATTTTTTTTCCTGCGCCAATTACAGTTGTTGGAATATATGATATTGAGCCTGTTAGATTTTTTGCGAATTTACGACTAGGCTCTTGTTTGTTTGAAGCTGTATTTTGGGTTTCAACTATATTAGTTTCAATCTCTACTCCCTCTACTGGTTCGTCTTTTACTACCTCATGGGTTATCACAACTGTTTCAGGGTCAGAGTTTAAATTTACATCTAAATTTAAATCTCTTTTCATTTCATCTTTAATAATTGACCCATTAATCTTTAACTCAAAAGACATAACAAGATCTTTTTTATCATTAACAAAATTAACAACAGGTATATGTATTAACTCTTCAGAAAAAGACTCGTTACCTGCAGAATGGTTAGAATGGTGAGCATCTTCTGGCCTCACTATAATATAAAAAATCAACCCCGGAATATTAAAAGGCAGTATTAGTAAGAAGAGCGCTAAAGCAATTTTAGTGTTCTTAAACTTCTTTCGGGCATCAAGAAAAACCCATGTAGGAACAAGAATCCATATTAATAAAAAGTATATGCCAAAAACAGCAAGCAAAAGCCCAAAATTACCTTGCTCTATGAATTGTACAAGTCCTTCCAACATACTAAGTGATATTAATGGATAAGTTAACAGGTTTAATTATACTTTGATTCTTTAAAGCTAACAAGCAGGAATGTCATTGAAACTCTAATTTATAACAAGGTTTTGAAATACTATATCTAGTTCGGCATATACTTTGTTTTTAATTTCTATAGGTCTTTCTGCATCAACCATCCCAGATAAATCATAAAGCACCCCATTAAGTTCAAATATATAATGAACCTCTGTAGAAGGTGGGGTTGTAGCTCCATCAAAATCAAGATATATAAAATTTGCTGTTATACCTGCTCTATTTGTTCGTATTTCGTTTATGTAAACTGTTCCAGTTGTCATGTAACCTCCCGGGTTGGCAAAAAGATTCACTCTTTCTTCTTTTGTTTGCCAATTTACGGGAAGCACAAGAAGCCCATTGGCATAATAACCACATCGGTCGCAACGTTTGTCTTTATCTTCTATTATTGGTATGGCAAGCCATCTACCGGAATCGAAATAACTTTCACGAGAAAATACGCTTTTACTTATAGGCATAGTAAAAGAGCCATAAGTAAATCTTTCATAGCCTTCTTTTTTAAAAGAAAAAAAGTTAATTATATCTAAAGTAGTAACATTACCCATAACATCTTCTATTGTCAAAATTATTTGATTATCTCCATCTAAAGACGGAAGCGTTATGGTTTCAGTTTCGGCTTCAGTAGTTCTAATTAAGTTGCCGTTTGACTTTACCAAGCTGCCAACTTCTGTTTTTAAAGTAATATTTGCATCTTCAAGAAGTAAAACTGGCTTTACCGGTGTAATTACTTCCACACTTGGTTTAATTCTATCTACTTCTACTTCTACCAAAAATGGCTTTGAAGAAATCAAACGAAAGAATAAAACATTAATTTCTCTCTGAAGCAAAAGCTCATTTAATCCTTCGCTAAAGTGCGAAGGATTGTATGTATAATTTGCTGTTGAAATATAATTGCCATTTGGGGTTGTAATTCTGTAAACCCCATCAAGGTTTAAATTTACTTCCTGGGTGTATGAATTAATTTTCACGATTGATGTAAGTTCTTTTGAGTTTTCTATGAAAGAAATTCTCACGTAGGGCTTATTAGCTATTAGCAGTATTGAAGTAATTGTAACTATAAAAAAAATAACAACAAAGATAAACTTTTTTCTTGTTGGTTTAATAATATTTTTAAAACCAGTTTTCCTAACTTTTTGTACTATTGTAGTTGGGCTAATTCTTTTTACAAACTTTTTCGTAAGTAACAAAATTCGCTTCAAGAGTCTTGTTATAGCCTTTATTGGCCTCGGCTTAAAACGAAACTTGCGCTTTTTTGATACTTTTTTCATAAACTAAGTATTAATTGCGCTATTTATACTACGTTTTTAATTAAAAAACATTGTATTGTAATACAAATTTGAGGAGATATATTGCGTGTAGTATTTAAAAAAACACAGACTTTAGTCCGGCCTGCAGTTGAAATGTAACTATCAGCTGATGCAAGTACAGTTGTACCCATTGGTGCTCCAATGTCAAACCCATTATTGGTTAAATCTTTAAAGAGCTGATATCTTGCTAATATCTACCCCATAAAGGACATTAATCATAATTCCTTGAAATTCTTTCTTTTGCATTCTTTAATAAGTCTTCCATTTTCAGATTAACTTCCCCCCTCTCATCAAATTTATCTTCAGATTCTAATGCCGCCTCTAAATTCCATAAAACTATCTGTTCAGCTTTATCTACAGTGTTAATTAAAGTTTCGTCATCATTATTTCTAATTAATAGATCATGTAGTACCAGTGCTTCATCTTTTGTTAAAGTAACAATTACTTCCTCTTTTGTAAAAAGCACCATAATCTTTCTTATGGTCTTTAATTTATTGTGTATATAATGCCGTATTTTTATAATATCTAAATTCTCGTCTATCGATTTATTAATATTCGCAATTAAATTCTTAACCACTACGTTCATTACAGGGATCAGATCATTATCTTTTTGTATTTTAGGGTTATTTTCTAAGGTATTGCTAAGTTTAATTAAGGAAGCTTTAAATTTATTAAGCTCAGAATGAGTTTGAACACTATAGATATCAAAGTCAATTATTTGGTTTATTTGCTCTCTCATAGATTGAAATTAAAATTTATTGTATATTCATGACTTTAAATAAGTTTTGAATCTGTGAGTTATTCAACCTCCATCCACTTAAAAAACTCCCATCACTCTTTACCATTACATTTAAGTTATTTTGTGGGTTGAAGTAATGTGTTACATCAATGTTACCACGATAAGTTCCCTTAATAGCTATTGTGTTTGAATCATCAATATGAGACTTTAGGGCAGATTCAAATGCTTGTCTATTCGTATTACTGTAATTTCCCTTCACTCCAAAATCCTTTGCGTGAGAGTTGTATTTCTTTTGAAGCTGTACTTCATCAAACTTTACACTATCTGACTCTTTAGCAGATTTATTCTTTTTATTCGGATGATTATTCCAATCATCTGGGTTAGCATGCCCGTCATAACTCGAGCAGTTGCCATAACTACCCATTGTTATGGTGAAGAATAGCAAGGATCTACTTTTAGGTATTAAATATGCGTTGTCTGGTGCAAAATCTCCAGAAAGTACTGAAAGTTTTACCTCTTTACCAAAGTCGAATTTTGCAATAGTTTTATACTGAGCATCTTGAGCTAATCAAAAATAAGCTAAATCCTCCGAATAAAAAAGCATGTCAAAAACCTTAATATCTTCTGAATAATCTTTATTAAATTTAATTATGCCCGCCTCACTTGTCAAAAAAGCTCGATCCTCTACCCATCTTAAAAAAATGAAGCCACTACCCGTTAGTACCTCTGAAGCCCTTTTACCTATAGCAATGATAAATGCATCTTGAATATTGTTAACCATCGCACTTTCTCGTTCATCCAAAATAACGCTGTAGGCCAGAGTAAATACATCAATTAGCTTACTCAAAACTATTACCACCGAGCTTTCATAATTGTCATATGGGCCTAATACTATTCGAAAGCTTAGATTTTTCTCTTGGAATTCTTGTACTTCTACTCTAAATTCATCCTTGAGTGCACTTAGCTTTTGAATAACTTCCTGATCTCTAGAGGTTTTCCCCTGGTATAGATAATCACACAGATAATTTTTACTGGGTTCTAGTCTAAATTTTAGTCTTAACTCACTAAAGACTTTATTGCTAATATCTTTTTTCATAGAGATGTTGGAAATGCCGTAATAAGATCTACGTTGTTTTCAAATACTACTTCCAGAAGTTCTGTTTCAGATCGATTTCCAAGCTTCCCTCCCAAATACCCTATATTTCTACTAACCCCAACAATATATGTACTTCTACTGCCCTGACGACTCACCTTTTTAAATATACCTAGCTCAATATCTCTCTTAGCATTATCAATAATTTCAAATATCTCGTTATTTGAA
>CAZUKH010000011.1:0-23919 GCA_964620955.1 uncultured Candidatus Saccharibacteria bacterium
GAGGGATTCGAACCCCCGACCCTCTCGGTGTAAACGAGATGCTCTAACCAGCTGAGCTAAGTGCTCTCCATTATTCTTTTCTTAAACTTTTACCCAAATAGTGACTGAATTATAAATGATCAGTTAAAAACAAGCAAACGTGCTGATTTCCTTAACTCTAAAATCTGGAGTATAATTCCTTAATTTACAAATTCACTCCATGTCATCAATAAAAATCACAGGGGGAATGCAGTTAAAAGGGGAAGTCAATCCGTTACCAAATAAAAACTCAATTTTGAAGTTGATTCCGGCTGCTATCTTAGCAGAAAATCCAGTTACTTTACACAACGTGCCCAAAAGCACTTCGGTGAGAATCTTAATACAAATATTTAAACAACTGGGAGGTAAAGTAGCTTATTTACAGGGCAACTCAATTAAGCTTGATGCCTCGGGAATTAATTCTAGTGCAATTAACGACGATTTAGCCCAAAAAGAAAGATCTTCATTTGTATTTTTAGGTGCGCTTTTGTCCAAATTTGGAACAGCATCAATTAAAGACGGTGGCGGTTGCAAACTAGGGAATAGACCACTCGATGCAATGTTTCAGGGATTAGAAGGACTAGGTGTAAAGATTGGAAAAGGAACAGGTTATGATTTATCTGCTCCAAAGGGTTTAATTGGCAATACTATCTGGCTTTTAGAAGCTTCAGTAACCGGTACAGAAAACTTAATAATTGCTGCAGTTAAAGCAAAAGGAAGAACAACAATTTATAATGCAGCTTGCGAACCACATACCCAAGATTTATGTAATTTTTTAAACTCAATAGGAGCTCAAATTTCTGGAGTTGGAAGCAATAGACTAGTAATTGATGGCGTTGAAAGCTTAAACGGAGGAGAGTGGACTGTAATTTCGGACCATATAGACATTGGAGGTTTAATGGTTGCAGCAGCAATAACTAACGGAGAACTTTTGATTAAAAACGCAATTCCTCATCACATGACTCAAGTAATAAACAATTTTGCAAAATTAAACTTGAAAGTAGAGGTTCAAGGGGAAAATATTTTTATTCCTGCAAACCAGGAGTTAGTTGCTTTGCCTAATTTTAAAGGTGATATGGATAAAATTAAAGATGAGCCATGGCCAGGATTCCCTGTAGATTTGATTCCGCAGGCGTTAATACTTGCGCTTAAAGCAAAAGGGAATATAAGAGTATACTCAAATATGTACGAGGTACAGCTAATCGAACTCTTTGCAGAATTATTTAAAATGAATTCTAAAATGGTTTTAACAAATCCAAACCAGATTATTACATTTGGTCCAACACAGTTTAGAGGCACAAAAGTTAATGCATCTACGATTTTACAATGCACCCATGCGCTTGTACTTGCAGGTCTTTCAGGAGAAGGAACAACAATTGTAGAAAATGCAGATATTGTGTATAGAAGATTTCCTGAGCTTGTAGAAACATTTGCAGGATTGGGTGCCAAGATTGAGAAGGTATGATATAATAGATATTATTAATCTTATCTATAATGGTTGTTACGGCAACTGAATATCAACAAAACGTAGGCTATTATTTTGATTTGGTGGAAAAAGGAGAAAAAGTTTTTATAAAAAAACTGAAACCTAGAGGGACGATATTTGCTTTGGTTCCGAAAAAAATTAAACCTAAAACTAAAAAAAAGAAAACACTTGCAGAAATAATTCAACCTTTTATCCATACCGGAGTGCAAGAAAGTGGTCTTAATCTTCAAAAAAGAGTAAGATCATGAATAGCAAAGTCTTAGACACAAATTTTATTCAATCACTTTGGTCACAAAGTGATTCTAATCACAAGAAAGCACTTGAAGTTGCCAACAATATTAATCAAGACGACGAAATAATCATTCCAGTAATTGTCGTTGCAGAACTTTTAGCAAGTCCAAGCTCGAACAAAATCGATGTTGTAGAAGCATGTAAAACGATTTGTGATCATTTTGAATTAAGCATAAGCAAAGACCTAAAATTTATTTCTCAAGCTCCATACAAACTAAGAAAGAAATTAAAGGCAAATGATATGATGTTATTGGCTATCTGTGATAGGTATAAAGCAGACTTGGTAACCTTTGACAAGCATCTTATTAAAGCAAAGAGCGAACTAAAAATTTAATATGAACGAAATCGAAGTTCGGGGCTATATAAAAAAAGCAGATTTCTATATCAGGCTCGAAGATTTCAAATCCAAATTTGGCGATCCACTTATCAAAAAACGCTTAGCCCTAACGCTAGGAGCTTACGATGCGTTCGATCTAGAAACTAAAATAAGGATTACGAACGGAATAATTTCAATCACCCAAAAATATGGAGATCAAAATGATATAAGCAGAAAAGAACACGAAATGAATAGGGTAAACTTGACAGCAGAGCAGGTTATTGGGTTATATAGAATATTTGAGGCGTATCAATTACGAATGAGCAAGGATATTTACGCAGTAGCAATTCAACATGAAAATTATCTTTTTTATCCAGAAGACAACGCTTTCGAAATAAAACTTTTTAGACAATTCAGATCTGAAAGAGATGAATTTTTTGGTTTTGAAATTGAGCAGATGCAAGAAAGTAATAAAACTTTAGATGATATGATTAAAGAGTTAAATCTTAAAATTGCAAACAATTACAATTCACCCGAAGTGGTAGTTGAACGAAATGCAAAATATAACTTACTGATAGATACATTGTCTGACTCAGAACTGGTTGCTTTAATTCAAAGATACCTACAACTTATATCTTAATACTTTATATCACACTATTACAATGAAACTAATCGATACCTGGCATGATAAATACTACAATTTGCATACTAATATTTATATTCTAAAGAATGGCATGCGAGTTGTACACACAATCAATCCAAGCAGTGTAGAAGTGGACGTTGGCTTTGTTCTTAGTGGAGGTAGTGTATACGAAAATCAAATAGGAGTTCCATCTGGAACAGCACATCTTTACGAACATATTTTATTTAACGGAAATGCAGTATTTAAAAATAAAGAAGCTCTAGATAGTTTCTCCTACGGTACAAAATCAAAACCAGCTTTCTGGCACAATGGTTCAACATCAAAAAGGTATTTAGGACTTTATGGAGGAGGCAACTATAAAGCAGCATTAAGATTAATAAAGCTAATAATCTCCCAGATAAAATACCCTGAATCTAGAATTCATGAATTTATCGAAAAAGAAAGAAAAATCGTACTCGACGAACTACAGCGGGAAAAGCCAGAAGAAAAAAATCAATCAATACAATACGACAAATTCTTTTTCAATGATACCTACCCCGAGTTTGTTGGAAATGTTATCGGTAGCAAAGAAAGCATATTAAGTATAACTATAGATGATTTAATAAAGTATAAAAATAGAGTTTTAACAGGTCCCAATTCGGTATTTACAATAGTTACTTCTAAAACTTTAACAACTCCAATAAAGAAAGCTATTTTAGAGTTAGAAAATATCTTGCCCAAAAAGCAAAGCAGCTTAAAAAGAAATAAGTCTAAAATAAAACCCAGATTTCAATATAAACATTTTTTCGATGACTCAGCTTCCAATGGGATTTTTCTATCGGTAGCGTATTTGTACACTAAGGATTGGATGAAAATAGATTATAAAAGCGATAGAGCAACTTTTTTTATCTGGGATTTGTTTAGAAGAAGTTTTCACCTTTATCTTAGAGAAAAAAATCAGGTTATATATGATCTAGAAATTATTAATCAATCATACTTTTTTGATTACAAACTCAGAGGAATAAACTTTACAGTAGATAAAGATAAACTTCTTAGTGCTCTCGATTTTACATTTGATGCTTTCGAATCCTATTGGAAAGAATTTCTGTTCTCAAAAGAAGGTGAACGATGGTTTGAGAGTGAAGTAAGTGGTTATATATTTAAAGTCAATAGTTCTATTAAGAACAACGACTATGCATATAACATTGGATGTGATTTATTAGAAGATTCACTTATAAAATTTGATTATTCAATTGCAAAAGAAGAAGCAATAAAATTAACTCGGGAAGATCTTGTTGATTTCTACAAGGAGTTTTTCAAAAACCAAAGACCTAGATTTTGGTTTGAATCCAGATACCAAGACGAAGAAGTACTATCAATCTTCAAAAGATCTAAGTTTTATAAAAAGTTTCACTAAGTGAAAATCTAATACAGATTTATAAACAGAATCTAAAGAAGATTTTTGTTATAATTTTCTATGGAAAACGATATACACTTTGTAGAGAAAGTTCTTTCGAAATACTTAGACTCTAAAAAAAATTTTGCTTTTATATTTGGCTCTAGAGCGATATCAACCGCCAGTAAATTTAGCGACTATGATATCGGAATTGAAGGAGAAAAAATTGACCCAGAAACGTATTTCTCAATTATTCAAGAATTTGAAGATTCAGATTTTATTTACAAAGTTGATTTAGTAGACTTTAATAATGTTTCTGAATCATTTATGAAAATTGCAAAAAAACACATTATTCCGCTAAACTTATAAGGTGAAAACGAAAGAGTTATACATAAATTTACAAAAAGCTTTAATAAAGTTTGAAGAAGCCTTGGCATTTGAAGATACCGAACCGCTAAGAGAATCTTTAATTCAAAGATTTGAATATACTTTTGAACTTGCATGGAAATTAATGAGCAGTATTCTTAAAGACCAAGGAATACAATCATATGGTGTAAAGAATATATTAAGAGATGCAGCAAAAATGAATCTAATAGAAAATATTAAAGAATGGTTTAAGTATGCAAATGCAAGAAATTTAACTTCACATATTTATCTTGAGGCTATTGCTATAGATGTAGCAACAACAGCTAAACAAAACTTCAGAGAAAACATACAAGCCCTACTTGACAAAGCCTCAGAACAAATTAACTCCTTCGGTGATTAATAATATTAACGCATTATTTCCAAATCTTTAATCATTCTTATGAACTTTTGGGACACGTTGCAAAAACCAATTATTGTTCAGGCCCCAATGGAGGATGTAACAGATGCAGCGTTTAGATACGTAATCGCAAAATATGGGAAACCTCAAGTTCTTTATACAGAATTTACATCGGCCGATGGACTTGCGCATCCAAAAGGCAAAGAAAGATTGATGCACCGATTAGTTTTTGACGAAATAGAAAGACCAATTGTAATGCAGATTTTTGGAATAAATCCTGAAAATATGTACAAGGCTGCACAGCTTGCAGTAGAAAGAGGTTTTGATGGTATAGATATAAACATGGGCTGCCCCGACAAAAATATTTGTAAACAAGGTACCGGGGCAGCCCTTATAAAAAACCCTGAACTTGCAAAACAATTAATAAAAGAAACAATGCGAGGGGCAGAACATCTTCCCGTAACGGTAAAAACCCGACTAGGATTTACAAGAGTAGACGAGTACAAAGAGTGGCTTCCAAATATTCTCGAGACAGAACCAGCAGTTTTAACTGTGCATTTGCGAACAAAAAAAGAAATGTCAAAAGTTCCTGCGCACTGGGAATTAGCAAAAGATCTTTTGGAATTAAGAAATAAATACCAGCCAGAAACCTTACTGTTTGGCAATGGAGATATTAAAACACCTCAAGAGGCCAGAACCAAAGCAGTCGAAACTGGAGTAGATGGAGTAATGATAGGAAGAGGAATTTATGGAAACCCTTGGTTGTATGGCAACACAGATAAATTAAATTTAACTTTAAAACAAATCTTAGATGTATTAATTGAACATTCACAGAAATTCGATGAATTCGAACGCCCTCATAGGAATTTCGTAAACATGCGAAAGCATTTTAAATCCTATATTTCGGGATTTCCAAATTCCAAAGATTTGTTCGAAAAATTAATGGCAGCAGAAAGTGCAGAAGATGTAAAGAGAATTTGTGAATTAGAAAATTTATAAATTGTTCAAGTCAGGTCAATCGTTTTCATAAAACTGTTTCCCCGACGAATTACGTAATCATGAAATGATTTTTGCCATTGCAGTCAGGGATATTTATTGAATAATTTCCAAAATCCTCACAATTTGAATATCTGGACGAATCAAGGAATATAATAGGTTGGGGACAATATAAGGTTTGACAAGTACTCTTGTTCGAGTATAATTTGAGTATGAATACAACAAGGTTGCAAGTACAGGTTCCCACCAAGGTGCTCACAAAAGTAAAAAGAAAGATATCTAACAAAGGGTTGTCCACCTTTAACGTACAAGATCTTGTGCAAATCTTTCTTGTACAAGTTGCAGACAAAGGCATAAACTTTGACCTGACAATTAATGCTGACCAGAAAAAAATAGCATGGGAAGAATCTTTACCATATTATCAAGCATCTGAAGAACTTGAGGACCTTATTGATAGGGCGATTAAGGATGATCGTACTTCTTCACAAAAAACTTTAAACTCCCCAGAAGATATCGCTAACCATCTAGACAAATTAGATCTTGATAATGAATAGCTTCAAGCTCAAATCTTCAACTATTTTTGAAAAATCATATAAAATCTTAACTAGAAAAAGTAAATCACACAGGAAAAGAGTTGAAAAGACTTTAAACTTGCTCGGAACAGATCCGTATCATATTGGGCTAAATACCCACAAGGTATTAACGAAAAAATTCGGGACAGCATATTCCTCAAGAGTAACGGGAGATATTAGAATTATCTGGAAATTTAGTGATAAGAAACTGATAATATTACTTTTAACTATCCAAGGTCACGAAGTTTACAAATGAAAATCTCCCATTTCTAGACCAAATACAAAATTCTACATTATTTTCAAACGCATATGTTACAGGCGCCTGCCTTAGCCGGGTTAATTCGAAACATTTCTTTTTTCAGATTTAAGTTTTAAAATAAAAAAGTTTTATCAATTTTCATGTCAATAATTTACGCATTGCTTTCGGCTTTTTTTGCAGCACTGGTTGCAATATTTGCAAAAGTTGGACTTCAAGGACTTGATTCTACCATTGCTACTGCATTTCGCTCTATAATTATGACCATTTTTATAGTTGGATTTGTAATTCTTACCGGCAAGTTGTCTGAACTACAGGGCAAACAATTATCATCAAATGAAATCACATTCATTATTTTGTCTGGAGTTGCAGGTGCAATATCGTGGCTTTTTTATTTTCATGCACTTAAAATTGACGAAAACAACACTACTCAGGTTGTTGCAATTGACAAACTCAGCATTGCTATAGTCGCAGTAATGGCAGTTTTTATCCTTAAAGATAAACTGAGTATTTATGGAGTTGTAGGAGTTATTTTTATGGTGTTAGGAGCAATTATGATTTCTATTAAGTAATTTGCAGGTTACAGGATATTTTTTCACTTTAGGGCGAGCAGGAGTATAATACCTGTATTCAAGTCATAAAAGAGACCACGGACTTCAGTCTTAGAGATTTTTTATTATGAAAACACTTTATAACGAACCACTCTCCAAACACTCCACAATGAGAATAGGCGGTATGGCAAGGGTTTTTGTTGAGCTTAATAACCTTAACGAACTGGAGGAACTCTCGAATTTGATTAATAGCAAAGAAGTATCGAAACTTTCAAGAACACCTGTTGTGCTGGGGGAAGGGAGTAACACTATTTTTATAAATGATTACGATGGACTGGTAATCAAAAACGAAATTAAAGGAATAAATATCGAAGAAGAAGATCCAGATGGATATACAACCTTAAAACTTGGTGCAGGAGAAAACTGGCATAACTTTGTTGAATACTGTGTAAACCAAAACCTTTCAGGTAACGAAAATTTGGCATATATCCCTGGTACAGTTGGCGCTGCTCCTGTACAAAACATTGGGGCATACGGGCAGGTACAAGAAGATACTTTCTTATACCTCGAAGCAGTTAACCTAGAAACTGGACAAATTAGAAAACTCGATAGACCTGAATGTGAATTTGCATACAGAAGTAGCGTTTTTAAAACTTCTTTAAAAAGCAAAATGCTGATTACTTCCGTAAGTTATAAACTAAAAAAAGCAAGTGAATACATTCCAGACACGTCATACCACTCACGATATGAAAGCCTGCTGGGTGAGTTACAAGAAAACTCAAAGCCACCATATACCTTGGTGAATGTATTTAATGCTGTAGTAAGCCTTAGAAAGAAAAAGCTTCCAGATTGGCATGAAATTGGGACAGTTGGCAGCTTTTTCTTAAATCCTTTTGTTAATAAGTCTAAACTTATTGAATTGCAAAAAGACTTCCCGAATATTCAGTTTTACCCTGTAGATAAAATGCAATATCCTGGCCTTCAAGATGTCAATAAAACTCAAGAAGAAATAGTAAAGATTCCCGCTGGTTGGATTCTTGAAGAGCTTGGGTTTAGAGGAAAAAGAGTTGGAAATGTGGGTTGTTCTGAAAAGCACGCCTTATGTGTTGTTGTATACCCAAATGCTACAGGAAACGAGCTTAAAAGCTTCGTAAAAACAATTCAAGACACGGTTTTTATAAAAACTGGAATCAGGCTCGAGACAGAAGTCAATATTATTGACTAAAACAGCACATGTAATAACTTTCTACCACTACAGGTTTTAGGTAAACTATAGGTATGCTCGCACTATCTTTTAACTATCCAAGCTGGACACGGTGCGATTCTACTTTAAGTGTACTCACACAAACCCATGGCTCGTTTTTAAATAGAACTCTATTTTAAAAATATCCAATGCTTGCTGCTTGTCGGGGTAACTTATGCAACTATTTTAACGCGACATGTGGATAAGTGACGTGTTCAAATTTATCATTAATTTGCCTCTTAAAACCATAAACTAGCTCAAAATTGTTATACATCTCAATTTACATTACGAATATCTCAGCAGAGCAGAGAGTTTAAGCTGCACAACCTAGCTAACAACTTATGTTTTGTACTAAACCCTCAAACAAAAGTGCCAGTTATTAGCTAAAAAGCCAATTAGTGACACTTAAAACTCATGATACGCAAAAAATTAGTATTAATAATTCCCCTAAATAATGTTATTTTGTAATAAGTAACATTATTTAAACCTTCCTGGATAAAATGGGAAAAATTCAAAGACTTTCACCTCAACTTATAAACGCAATTGCCGCTGGTGAAGTGGTTGAAAGGCCCGCATCTGTTGTAAAAGAGCTAATGGAAAATGCCCTTGATGCGAAAAGCTCAACAATTATTGTAAAAATTCTTAATGGAGGTTCAAACCTAATTGAAGTTATTGATGATGGTATTGGAATAGAAAAAGATGATGCAAATATGATAATCGAACAACACGCTACATCTAAAATAAGCAAGTATGAAGATCTTAATGAAATTTACACCCTTGGGTTTAGAGGAGAAGCACTTGCGAGTATAGCAGCAGTTTCAGGGCAAGTTGAAATAACCTCAAAAACAGAAGATGGAAATGCTTTTGTTTTAAAAACTGTAGATTCAAAACCCACGGTTAAAAAGCACCACCTAACATCTCATGGAACTGATGTTAAGGTTATAAATCTTTTTGCGCCTGTGCCCGCACGGAAAAAGTTCCTTAAGTCTGAGTCAACAGAGTTTAGACATATTGTTGACATGTTTAATGCCGTTGCTTTCCCTCATTTAAAAGTTAGATTTGAGCTTTACCATAATGACAAGAAAATAGCAGTCCTTAGTAAAACCCACGACGCTAAAACGAGGATTTTTGAACTTTTTGGTCAAGAGATTGCTAAAAATCTATTAGTAAACGAAACTGAAGTTAATGGTATTAAGCTAAAAATATTTACAGGTAATAGCAAAGTAGCTAAAACAGTAACCAAATATCAATACACTTACTTAAATAATCGGTTTGTCAAAAGCTCAGTAATTCACGCAGCAGTTAGCAAAGCCTACCATGGATTTATGCATAGAGATTTAAAACCAGTTTACTTCATATTTATTGTAATAGACCCAAGACTTATGGACGTAAACGTGCATCCAAGAAAGCTTGAAGTAAAATTCCAAGATGAACAGTCAATTTTTATTGCAGTAGAAAAGGCAGTAAGAAATGCGCTAAACCAAGAAAACCAAAACCTTTTATCTTCTATATCTTCGAGTAATAATGAGTTTCCAGCCTACAAGACAAATACCACTTTCCCCAAAAGTTATACGCCAAGGGCGGCTTTAGTGCGTGATGCTCTTAATTTTACCCAAGAGCTTTACACCCCAAACACCTCAACAAACGATACTTTACAGCTGGAAGATTCAAATTTCCACGACGTAGGCATAACCCAGGCCAACACTCTAGAATCCAAAAACTTTTGGCAATTACTTAATACGTATATTTGCTATGAAGAAGCCGATTCACTGGTTATACTGGATCAACATGCTGCTGCAGAAAAAATTCTTTTTGAGAAATTACTCGCAAATCTTAATAATATGCCAACAAAACCATTACTTATACCAGCCTTGTATAACGCTTCCAGTGATGCCGAAAAACTAATACTAATCGAACAAGCCGACACCCTTAACGGCCTTGGGTTTATTATTGAAGACTTTGGTGGAAAAACTATTCAAGTTCAAGAAATACCTGAGTATGCAAATATTCGCGATTTTGAAAAGCTCTTTGAAGACTTTGCTAAAGATGCTTCCGAGCTTGGAATATCTACCTCAAACGAAGTATTACATGAACATAATATTACTAAAAATACTTACTTGAAACTTGCTACAATCGCTTGCCATGGCTCAATTCGAGCCGGCCAACCACTTTTAGAAGCCGAAATGAGAAACATTGTAGAAGAAGTCATTAACCTCAAAGGTTCTTTAAACTGCCCTCATGGAAGACCAATAGTAAGCAAGATTTCTAAAGCCGAAATTGAAAAAATCTTTCAAAGAAACCTCTAATTTAAATGAAGAAAAAGCATTATTTATTAACTTTATTAATCTTAATTACAGCAGTTTCCTTTGCAATATTAGTAGTAATCACAAATACAAAGCCGTCCAAAATACAAATAGAAATACTAGATCTTTATAACCTGTATGAGGATAACTCTTTTCTACAACTTAAAATAAATAATCAAGTATTTAATTTAGAAGTAGCAAAGTCGAAAGCGTTACTGTCAAGAGGGCTTATGAATAGGGAATCTTTAGAAGCCCAGTCCGGAATGGTTTTTTTATTTCCGGATGAAGATTTTCGTTCGTTTTGGATGAAAGACACCTACATTTCTTTAGATATTATTTTTTTAGACTCAAGCTTGCAAATCGTTGATTATTATAAAAATACCAAACCCAATCAAACAAAAGAGGTTTACAAGTCAAGGAAAAAGTCAAAGTATGTTGTAGAGCTACTAAATGGAACGATAGAAAAATATGACATACAAATTGGAAACATATTTGAGCTTATTAACAAGTAAGTTAATTTATGCCGCTATAAAAAGCGATTACAGTTTTTGATCAAACTGAGTTCACTTATTACTCACTCCTTTTACAACAGACCCTGTATGTTATGATTATTCAAACGTATTATCGCTTAACCAATACAAATTTTTTATTTTTGGAGTATAATACTCATGTTATATTTATTAAAAACTTATCGCAAAACTACTGACTTTAGTTAGTCTTGCCTGATAGGCAGCAGGGGAGTTTTTTTATTCAAACATCAAAACTCTAAAGCTTTCATAAAAGAACGTAGTACAAAGTGGAATAATTTTTATAAAAGAAATATGAGTTATCTTGTACCTACAATAATCGAAAATACCCCAAGAGGCGAAAGAGCTTACGATATTTATTCTAGGCTTTTAAAAGAAAGGATTGTATTATTAGGCTCGGAAATCGAAGCTGGAGTTGCTAATTCAGTAGTTGCGCAGCTTCTATTTTTAGAGAAAGAAAATGCCGAAAAAGACATTACTATGTACATAAATTCTCCAGGTGGTGTGGTTTATGATGGGTTAGCCATCATTGACACTATGAATCACATAAAGCCAGATGTAGCAACTATTTGCGTTGGTAAAGCTCAATCCATGGGCACAATGATACTTATAAACGGTGCAAAAGGAAAAAGGCTTGCGCTTCCAAACAGTGTTATTCACATGCATCAGCCACTTGGCGGTGCACAAGGGCAGGCTTCGGATATTGAGATTACTGCAAAAGAAATACTAAGAATTAAAGATCTTCTGACTGATATGCTTGTTGATAAAACAGGTCAGTCTAAAGAAAAGGTTGTAAATGATATAGACAGGGATTATTTTATGACTGCCCAGCAGGCCAAAGAATACGGACTTATTGACAAAGTATTAAAGTAATAGTCTTAACAATTAGAAATTTTACTCGATGAGGAATTCATTCCAGCGAGTAGTCAAGAGCAGTTAGCTCCTAAGTAGATTGCGAGCGAGAACGATCCTGAGCATCAGGGAAGTTCGAGTTAGCAAGATACTAGTCCGCCGAAGCAAAACAAAGCGTAAGCACAGTTTGCGAAGGCGGAAGCTGGTTTAGTAACAGGAAAGCTTAACAACTGATTTTATTGTGAGCAGTTAGCTCAGCTGGCTAGAGCACACCCTTGACGTGGGTGGGGTCACAGGTTCGACTCCTGTACTGCTCATACTAAAATGCATTGAAAGTAAAAAGCACTTTATATCAAAATTAGTAATTAATAAAAGCATGGAATTTAACTTTAAAGCATCAGATGTAACCAAGCACTCTGCAGCCCACGTAATGGCGGCGGCAGTCAAAAGACTTTTCCCGCAAGTGCGAATAGGAGTAGGCCCAGTTACAAAGACTGGTTTTTACTACGATTTTGAAATTGATAAAGTTATAACAAATGAAGATCTTGTATTAATCGAAAAAAATTGTCAGCAAATTATTCAAGAGAACATTCCATTTTCCAGGGTAACAATGCCTAAAGAAGAAGCACAAAATATGCTTTTACAAATTGGACAAATTTATAAGGCCGAACTTTTAAAAGCAATTCCTGATGCTCAAGTAAGTTTTTATAAACTAGGGGAGGAGTTTATTGATTTATGTAGAGGTCCACATGTGAAATCTACAAATCAACTCGGAATAATTAAGCTAACCTCTGTAGAAAAAGTTTTTTGGAATGAAGACCCAGCTAGGCCAGAAATGTATCGAATTGCTGGGGTAATTTTTCAAAATATTGTTGAATATAATGAGTATATAGCTGCAATTAAAACTCAATCACAGCGAAACTACCTACACTCAATGTTTAAATTCGGACTTGCACTTCCTACAAAAGACAAAAAGCTCCATTTAACTGAGGTTGGATCTTCTTTTGTAAACGCAATTAAAAAGAAAATAACAGAATCGTTTCAAGATTTTAAGCCTTCAGCACTCCTTACAAATGGTATTTCAACATCTGAAGCATTTTTATTAATGCTTGATAATTTTAATAGAATCAATAGATCTTACAAAAATCTACCACTGGTATTTTTTGCTGATGGCTTAGGACAAAACAAAGTCCAAAATAAAAAAACAGAAAACATTTCATTTTCTGTGCCAAAAATTATTTACACATTATTTGCTCCTGGAAACAACTTTTTGACAGTAAATGGAGATATTATCGAAAGATCTATAGATCTTAGCAAGTTCTTATCATCCGATGATGTAAATGTAGAGTTAAGATGCGCCGAACTTGAAAGTCCATTTGTAAAAACAGTATCAAGCCTTCTTGAAAGAAAAATTGTTTCTCATAATAAAATTCTTGCTAAATCTGTTGGTTCGAATGTTGAAATAAGCTTTAAAACCACCGACTCTGTTGGGAAAACATGGGAGCTTATTACAATTATTTTAAGAAATGACGTAGAAGCTAAGTTTAAAACGGAATCAAATCAATTTAGCAAAACTGCCATTACTGAAATAGTTTGTCACATTGATCATGTATGTGCATACCTAATTGAAGAAAAAGGTATGGATTTACCATTCGAACTACACCCTGAGCAGGTTACAATTATTCCAAAAACATCTGCACAAAACGAATTTGCGAAAGATGCCGCTAAAAAGCTAGAAAGCGTTGGTATTCGATTTAGGATAGATAACCGAGCTCATAGCTTTAAGTATAAGTTGTTTTACTCAGCAAAACACAAAGTTGAATTTGTATTTGTAATTGGCAACAAAGAAGAAATTAACAAGGCAGTATCAGTTAGGCATAATAATCTAGAAGTAGGACTGGTCTCAATCGATGAGATTTACGAATTTATTCTAAAAAACAAAGAAAAAAATTCATAAGTTTGCGTTTATAAATTGCTATTTACCAGAAGGCTTTAATGTTATATAATTCAACGTTAATTTAAACTAAAGAATTTGGCAATAAGATCAAAAAGAAAACCTGTGGTAAGAAAGATTTTCGGTCCCAGGTATGATAGAAATGAGTATATAAGGGCAAGAGAAGTTAGGGTAATCGATTCAAATGGCGAAAATCTTGGGGTAATGGATACCAGAGATGCTGTAGAGTTGGCACGTTCAAAACAACTGGATTTGGTTTTAATATCTCCAAATGAAGAAGTCCCTGTAGCAAAGATTACTGACTGGTCAAAGTTTAAATATCAGTTAAGCAAAAAATCTAAGCAAAAAGGAAAATCTGCATCTGTAAAAGAATGGTGGTTTAAACCAAAGATTGCAGAACACGACATAATGAATAAATTAAATAATCTGCAGAAGCATTTAGATAAAGGAGGTAAAGCTAAAGTAACTATACGGTTTATGCGAAGAGCATTGCCCGATGACATGTATACAACCTTGAATAAGGTCTTAAGCCTTAGTGAAGGATTTTCAGACAAAGCTTCTGAAGTGTTACGAGAAGGAAGAAACCTAAGCGTTTTTTTAACAAAGAAAAAATAAAAACTTGTTTATAAGAATAATCAAAAATGGCAAAGTCAAAAATTAAAACACATAAAGCAACCGCTAAAAGAATTAGAATTACTGGTAACGGTAAGTTAAAAAGAGACAAAAGACAGCAAAGAAATAGCCGCTTTTCTAGAACTACTAATCGAAAATCGTCTAACACCGATACGAAAAATATTCCTTTAGCAAAAGTTGAGGTAAAAAGAATTAAAAAACTATTAAATATTTAAATATATGAGAGTAAAAAGAGGTACCACAAAAAACGCAAAGCATAAAAAAATCTTGAAGCTCGCTAAAGGTTATAGAATGACATATAGCAAGCTTTACAGAAGGGCTTTAGAAGCAACTGCGCATGCGGGACAATATAGCTATGCTCATAGAAAACATCGAAAGGGGCAAATGAGAGAAGAGTGGGTAGAAACAATTGCAGCAGCTTTAGCTGGAGGTGACTTATCTTACAGCCAATTTGTTAATAAGCTAAACAAAAACAAAATTGAAATTGATAGGAAAAATTTGTCTTTAATGGCAGTAAATTTTCCCGAGCACTTTGTAGCCCTTGTTAAAGAACTTAAGTCTTAAGTAGCAACTCTTTCTAAAAAAATCTTAATTAGTTCCTAGTTTACTGTTATTGAAGATGATCCACTTGACTGAATAATTGCTCCTGTTGCTGTAGTTCCAACAACATAAAAGCTATACACTCCAGGGGTAGTAGCAGTCCAAGAAAAGTTGTGGATGTTATTAAAGTTTGCTCTTGTTCCTGCCTCAATTGGCTGACCACCTTCTGCTATTGCATATAGAGTTAGGTTAGTAAAAGCTCCTGAATATTGGACCCTTACGTTAAAAGGTGTACCTACAATGCCTGTTGCTGGAACAGTGAAAGTAAAGTCGTTGCTTATAGGCCCACCTATTATAATTTGCTGTTCGAACGAATCACTTATACCATTTGTATCTTCTGCATCTATTCTAAACCAGTAAGTACCCTCGTCAAGACCTAAGCCTGAAATATTAAAAGCAAGATTTATTTGGCTAGCATTATCAATTGCCCCCAGTAACTGTCCGTTTAGGTAAACATTAGCAGTAGCAATTTGACCTGCGGTTGTAAAGATACTCCCTGTTACTTGAATAGTATCTGTATATGTTGCACCCGCAACTGGTGAAGTTATACCAAAGAAAGGCCCTGCTTCCCCTCCAGAAGGATCGATATTACATTCTTCAGTTGGAGCGCCATTTGGTGTGCCTTTAGACCGCATCCATTCGTCAAACATTCCTTGCCATGCAGATGCCCTTAGCACAAACTTTTGGAAAGTTCTTTCGGTAGCCATTCCTAAATCAATATGGATTTGCTTTGCTTTCTTTGTAGGATCTGCATTGCAAACCCAAGCTTTTTCGTTTATGTAATCGATAGGGTATTGTATTCCCTCAATCATCCATCCGGGCTGAATACCAACGCAACCATTTGCATTGCAACCGCCACCACCAGTTGTTACATACGCTGGCCTCGAAAACGGTGTCTTATTTGCAAAGTATGAAGCATTTCCTATTTGAGACATGTATTCTACAGTCCAAGGAGCAGTTATAATACCAGGCCAGCCATAAAGGGTATTTAAAGGCTCATTATTATTATTCCCGGACCAGGCTAGTGTAACAAAGTCGGGTGAGTACATAAGAAGAAATGCATCTTTATTTTCTTCAGTTGTTCCTGTTTTTGCTGCCACATCTCTTCCATCCCAGCTAGTGTACCTGTAAGGTCCGCTTCCAGGATCTAAATTATAAAGTGTCTGGTTAAGCAGATATGCAGCCTGGGGACTACCAACTCTTTCTGGTTTTGGCGAATGCTCATATATCACTTTTCCATCACGGTCTTCAATTTTTAATATTGACTCGGGAGAAAGATAATCACCCTGAGTTGCGAATACCCCGTAAGATGCAGCATGCTCCAGTGGAATTACATCACCGCCACCAAGAATTAACGAGTGCCCAAGCTGTGATGGATCCTCGTATGTTGTAATCCCAAACTGTCTTGCTTTTTCTATATAATTTTGAACTCCTACCATTTCCATTACTTCTAAAGCTGGAATGTTTCTAGAAGCTCTAAGTTGGAATTCCGCTGTTTTATTTATGCCATTATTTTGACTATCCCAATTTTTAGGAACGTAACCTCCAATACTAATTGGGAAATCTGGTAAATGGCTTCCTGGGTAAAGTTTTCCTTGCTCATAAGCCAGGTAGTAACCAAGCGATTTATTTGTAGATCCAGGTGATTGCCTTGAGGTAATAACATTTACTTCTGGATCATATTTGCAATTTTGACCATTTGCGTCACAGGCTTCTCTTTCACCGTAAAAGCTGCGAGAGCCAGCCATTGTGATAATTTGACCAGTTGAGGGTTGAAGAGTGAGTAGAGCAGCATTATAAACATTATAAACTTTGTATTCTTCACCACCTCTTCTTGCATACTCCTCGGCAATTTTTTGTAATTCGTAGTCAAGGGTAGTATATATTTTATAACCATTGTTTTGTAGTTCTGCCAAAGTAAAAGGTTCTTCCCCTGCCTTGTAATTCTTGGATTGTAAATTTAATAAGGCATAATCTACAAAGTGCCCTGCAAGCTTATTAGTTGCAACTGGAGCTGCATAACTTAAAGTTTCTTCTTTTGCTGCTTGAATTTGCTCAAGAGTTATGCGCTGAACAGAATCCGGGTTAAATTCTTCTCCTTTAGACTGTGCTTTGTCTCGTGCATTAGTTTCAATTTGAGCATTTATTCTATCTAGCTTTTGTTCTAATTGATATAAAACATGGTCTTCTTGTCTTGCTTTAACTCTCGCCTGTGCAGCTTCAGTGTCACCATCAAAAGGTTTAGTCGGTGACATGTATGCAGGGTTTTGAATCATTGCTGCAAGTATTGCTGCTTCTGCTAGTGTCAAATCTTTTGGATCTTTTCGATAATAAAATTTAGCTGCACTTTCAAGCCCTACTGTGTTTGATCCAAAAGGCGCAACAGATAAATACATTTGCAAAATCTCATCTTTTTCCGAGTTTTGCTCAACTTTAGTTGCCATGAATAGTTCTTTTATCTTTCTTACAACTCTGTTTTCTTCATCTCTAAGTGCTGTCATTTTAATCAACTGCTGCGTAATAGTACTTGCTCCACAAAAATCTCCACCAGCTATTCTAAAGCCGCAGTACAAAATCCCTGCAGTATCAAAGCCTGTATGGTTATAAAAATCTACATCTTCAGATGCAAGGAAAGCCCATTTTACATGTTCTGGTACATTATTTATATCTACAAGCTCGCTGTTAAAGTCACCAATAACTTTATAAAGCTGTTGGCCGTTTCTGTCAAAAACAGTTGAAGGAATAGGTGGGTCTGCAAAAACTTCATCAGGTGTAGGTAGTTCATCGTTTAAATCTTGAAGCCAGCTAAATGCAGCAACTGAGGCTCCAAGCATCCCAATAAGCCCTACGACAATAAATACCATTGATATTTTGGCAAGTTTTCGTATTAATGATCTGTTTATTACTTTCCCACCTTTTCGAGTCTTTTTTGCTAGTTCAATTTTGTTTTTTCGTGCTATATCCAACCTCGAAATAGGGTTACCTGCTGAGTTGATTTTAATTTTTCTTGTCATAAATATACTTTTAACTAACAATTATACCAGTTTTTGCACACTAGTTAGACTAAAGTTAATATTCGTTAGCTATTAGTTAAACGGTTAAGCTTTACAAATATTTCAGTTTTTGGCTTATCCTTTTTACTTGTGTTTAGCGGAGCTAAGAAACTAAATACTCTTAATAATCTTTTTTACCAAAGAGAGTGGTAGTGGTTTCACAAAAGGGAACTTAATAGTGCCCTTTGACGTTTCGTAGTCTTTTAAATCTTCTCGGAGCATTTCAATTACTTTAGGTCCTGGGTAAATGCCAATATGACTTTTAAAAGCTGCATAATTGATTATTGTTTTACCATTGAGTTTGAAAGCTGGTACGCCATAGGTCATGGCTTCTTGTGCTTCGGGTATTATTTCATGTACAAACTGCCTAATTTTTTGAAGATTTTCTTGAACTGCTTTATCAAATTGATTTATATATTCATCGGTTGTAGATACAGCCATAGTTTTACAGTTAAGAAAATATTACTAATATTTACAGCCATATTAACAAAAGTCAAGATTTTTACCCGACACTGGATATTAATTAGTACTTTGGCATTTCTTTATCATCAAACATAATGTCCTTCTTAGGCTTTATGCCTTCATTAATACATAGTTCATGGTATAAGTCATCACAGCTTAATGCAAACCTGTTACTTTTATGAAGGCCAAGCTTTCTCTCTAAAACTAACAGTTTTTCTTCTGTTCCTTCAATCTCTAAAACAGCCCCATAAGGAAATTCATCTAACGTGATTTTAATGTGATTTGTTGTAATAAAAGTTTCCCGATATCTTTCATAGCTAGTAGTTCTTTTATAGCCCATTTTATTGAGGATTTTAATGAAAGCATCTGCGTTTGTTTTGAACTCAACTTCTACTTCTTCTTCTCTTTTAATTCCGTTTTCAACTGATAGCCTTCGTTTGTAAGTTAACTGAATTTGTTTATCTTGAGATTCTCTAGTTTCAGATATAAGCCTAACTCTCAGCCTAGCATCAACGCTATCCATTGTTTTTTGTTCATTATCAAACATAATATTATATTCGAAACTTTTACCTAGCGACCTAAACCCAGATAGTAAATTATTTATTGTCTGAATTTCAGCCGAATGAATCTTGTACTTAATTTCAATTTCAGTGGGCATAACTAGTAAAGTGTAAAAAGTTTAATTGTACTTTGGTATATTAATTAAATCATCCCAAACCTAAGCCTCCAAGGCGTTAAAAACGCTTCTTTAAAAATTCCCCCATTAAACTTGGACTGACCAAACTCACGCTCCTTAAAAATAATTGGAATTTCTGCGAATTTAAAGCCGGATTTTAAAGACTTATACTTAATCTCTAATTGAAAAGCAAAACCGTTAGATTTTATATTATCCATGCCAACCTTTTCCAGGACTTGTCTTTTAAAGCCATTAAAACCTCCAGTAAGGTCACGAATACCAGTCATAAAAATAAATTGAGAATACAAATTCCCACCGCGGCTGATAAACCTTCTTTTAGCATCCCAGTTAACCGTACCTCCCCCTTTAATATATCTTGAGCCAATAACAAAGTCAGCTTCTTCAAGCTTTTTTATCATTTGAGGCAAAACTTTTGGGTCATGAGATAAATCAGCATCCATTTCAAATATTGCATCGGCACCATTGTCCAGAGCAAACTTAAAACCTTTTATATATGCCCGACCCAAGCCTACTTTTTGAGGATTGCTTACAATATGAATCGCAAAATCTTTGTGGTTTTCGAAATAATCAGCAACAATTTTTGCAGTGCCATCAGGCGAGTTATCATCAATGATTACAAGATTAAGCTCATGTTCTTGCTGAATTTCGTAAGCTACTTTTTTTACTTCTTCAAAAACTTTGATAATGTTTTCGGCTTCATTATAGGTTGGAATACAAACAAATAATTTCATACTATATTGATTTAAGATTTAAGTACTTAATAAAGAGTTTTACAAATATCAAAAGCAGTATAACATTACGAGCAAATAGTATCACCGACATTAACAAATCTCCTTTATTTAAATACTCCCACCCTAAAGGGTAAATTAAAATGGTTAAAACTGCGGATATAAATAAAAGTGAACTAAGAAGATTTTTACTTTTTTTACTAAACACTATTTCAATTGAAAAGTATGTAATTGGAATAAGCCAAAGGAAATACTGGGTTGAAAAAACCTTGTTAAAAAGGATAAATGACATTACCGATAGTACTGCGGCAACAACAACTAAGGGCTTTTTTAAACTTTTCAAAACCCAAAGTCTAATTATTATTCCAACATATGCAAATAAGAAAATGAATGTAGAAAGTTTTGCAAGCAAGTTGGAGAGAGAACTATCTACTCCATAGGTTGCGAAATCGTAAATAATTTTTAAATCTTTTGTTATTCCTAAATTATTTAATAGCAATAATAAAGATGAGAAAGTACTCTCAAGCTGCAAGCCACGACTAGTATGATAATCTAGAAAAAACTTAAGCCCGTTTGTATTGTATAAAATAAGTAATAAAAATGGACTCGTTACTAACAATGAAGCAAAAAAGCTTTTAAGCAAAATCTTCCAGTTTGAAGCTTTAACATCATATATGGCTAAAATTGGTATTAGTAAAAATGGATAAAGCTTTATAAGCCCTCCTAAAGTTAAAAGCATATAACACAAAACTCTATATTTCTCTTGTTTTTTAAAAAAAAGATACACTGCAATAGCAACTAAAAGCATTGTAATAGTGTCAAACCTTTCAAGCCCAAGTGGTAAAAGAACTGCCAACGAAAATATGTTAAGTAAAATTACCAGTTTGTTTTTAACTTTAAGGTGTTCTGAGAAGGTTTTGTGTGCAATAACTAATGTTAAAACTACCGCACCTAAACTCAAAAACTCATACACTCTGCGGTAAGCCTCAGTAGTAGAAGTAAAGACTGCAGGAATAATATAAACTAAAATACTCCCGGGCGGGTATTCAAAGAAGTAGTCAATGTATGGAATGCTACCTGTTTGAATTTTTCTCGCAATGCTTTCGTAAAGTTTGACATCACCCCAGGGTATAAAGTTTAAACTTAAATCTAAAAGCACTAAAACCAAATATAATAAAATAAAAAAAACAGCAAGGACAAAATATTTCTTGTTTTTGAATATGTTAAACACTACTATTTTCTAACGTACAAAATATAATCTTGGCTGTTAAACCTATAATCAACTTTATAGTTTGTAATAACCAACTTTTTAAAATCCTCAGAAATAAAATCATTTCTTTTAACAGCAATTAAAAGAGGTTTTTTTAATTTGACAGAATCTATAAGTTCGTCTACCTTATAACCAAAATCAAATAAATGATAATAAGTTGTGTACCTACTTACTGCTTTAGTATTTGAAAGCTCGTAAAACCATGCGTTATTGTCACCAAAAAATGCTTCTTCTTTTTTTTCTTTTGTATAATTCTCTTTAATAAAATCTGTTAAATGATACAGCTTTATTGTTTCTTTATTAAAAAAGTTTTGATATTCATTGTCACTTTTTAGTTCAGTAACGCGACCTAAAAAGTTTTGGTAGTATTCGTTTACGTTTATATAAACTGGAAAAGGGTACCCTTGTGTAAAAAAAGCAAGAAAAGCGAAAGCGAAAACTAAATACTTAATGGTGTTATTTACAAAAGTCATGGTAAGTTTTCGGAAATCTTTTAGTGAAATTGCAAGCAAAATAATTAACGCAGGAATAACCTCGATTAAATAATGTGGAAAGCTTCTAGAAGAGAGTACACTGCCAAAAAGCCCGGCTATAAGCCAAAGAGTCAAAATATATTTTTTGTCTTTTGATTTATTACGCCAAATAACAAAAGATATCAATAACACAAACACTATTATCCTTATTAGTAAAGTGTTTGGCACGAATATAAAACCTAATGAGTAGACTTCTGTTTCTGCTGCATATGTGAATGGATCTAAAAAAGCCGACTGTACAAAAGACTGGAAGTTTCCTTGTAGTACAAATAACGCAGAAACAACAAGTAACGGAATTATTGTAAAAATTGAAAAGTTAAAAAAGTTTTTCCATGAGCGATTTTTTTTATGAGCAATAAGAGTAAGTGACAAAACAAAAGCTTCAATAAAAGGGTGAAACTTAAATAATCCTGCCAACCCAAATACCAATCCTGCAGCTTTATACTTTTGGTTTAAAAAGAAATATATTGCAAAAGTAGTAAGTGCAATAAAAAAGTTTTCCGAGTTTGCTATGTTAAATTCTAAAATAAGTAGATTTAAAGCAATACTTGAAGCCAAGATTGTAAAAAGTGTCTTTTGCTTAGAAAGATCTTTTCGAATGACTTGGTAAATTCCTATTAAAGTTAATACTCCAGCAACCAAGCTTAAAATTCTTGTAGTAAATAGAGTTTGACCAGTAAAACTTGCTAACAGGTAAGTGTAGTAAATTGCAGGAAGTTTATTATCCCAAACGTCTGCATAGATTTGTTCTCCTCCACGAATTTCGTTTGCCACCGCAGAATAAATTCCTTCATCACCGTACCAATGAGGCTCAAACAAACTTGGTAATCGCAAAATTACAAATAAGACAAAGCATAAAAAAATAAGTTTTTTGTAGTGCTTATTAATTATTAACATCATACGAGTTGTTTAAAATTCCCGAGTTTCGAGTTTTTATGGCCGAAATACAAAAACTCTCCTGTCTTTTATGTCAAATCTGCCGCCACGCAGACCAGACTTAAGTCAAGGTTTTTACGATCATTTTCTAACAATATTATGGCCATTAATCCTGCTAAACAGTGTAATTATACTCCCAAAATTCTCACTTTGCTTTTTATATAAAAAAAAGAGAGAAGGCTAGTGAAATTAACCAACAATAGTATTGTAATTAAAATCTACTTAACCTTCTCTAAAAATTTTTTGGCACTAACTCGATTAGTCCTTTACAGTAGGTGCCGGACCATATTTGTTTTCGGAAGCATTACCAGGAGTAATGTTTAAAACGAACAGCCATATTGCTCCAATAATTGGAATTAATATTATTAACATCATCCATCCACTTCTGCCAACATCATGTAGCCTTCTTACAGATACGCTAATAGATGGTAAAAAAACTGCTAACGCATAAACTGATACCAAAATATAGTTATCTTTTATTATCTCGCCAATAACTTGCAATGCAATAATAATCGCAAAGTTAATAAGCGTATAAGACCAAAATTCTACACGACTTGCCCGGCCACTAAACTTAACATACTTCTTTAAGACGTCCAAATACCAATGCATAAATAAAAATATAATAATTAATTAGTTTACTATTTTAGCAATAAATTACTACTTTAGCAAGTGCATTTATGGAAATAGTTTTTCCTGATATAATACAGGCGGAAGTGGTTTAATAATTGGAGAGGTGACAGAGTGGTCGAATGTACTCGTCTTGAAAACGAGCGTCTCGCAAGGGACCGTGGGTTCGAATCCCACCCTCTCCGAATTTCAGTACGAACAGCTTCTACAAGCTCGGATTGCATTGTTTTCTCA
>CAZUKH010000012.1:0-18911 GCA_964620955.1 uncultured Candidatus Saccharibacteria bacterium
AAAAATATATCTAAAAAATCTCTAAAAAATGTCTAGACAAATGGGTACAGTTTAGTTCACTCTAGAACCGAACCAAGAGATCATTTTCCAGCCAATAAATACAGAATCTGGTTCCTGCGTTTTTAGTATGACTAATAATGGCGTTGAATTCCTCGCAAATAATGGTTTTTGGTATCGATATATTCTTACAGAAGATAGAACAGGTACAAAAAGCTTTGAGAAAGAGAAACTCACAATCCTTTACTTGAAAACATTACGGATGTGGACAATTAACAACTATAGATTCTGGGTATTAGTAATCGTAGTACTTATCTTTACTATTCTAAAATGAACTAACTTGGTTACGCTCTAATCAATAGTCTCTCAGTTAATTCAAATGTAGTTTGAATTCCAGATAATATTTTTAACCTTTTCTCTGGAGTTCCAAATTGAAGAATGTGAAGTAAATAACCCTGTAACATTAGATATTCTTCTTCACTTAAATCTTCAGCTTCCCATTTATACACAAAATAAGGGTTGTAGTTAGTGCTTGAAAAAAACTTCTTTTTTTCGCTTTGGATATTTACAGGGGTAATTAAATTAAGCAGATTCATAAACATTAGATGTGTTTTCCCCACGTTCAAGAGTTAATTTAACTTTTTCTAAAAGACTTTCCAGCCTAATATTCGACTTGATAAAATAATCTTCAATGTTATATTGCATGGCTTTTATTTTTTGCAGCTGTGAATCTAAATTTGTTAGCACAATAACTGGAGTTGTTAAATGCATACTTTCACGAAGTTTTTTAAGCATTTCCAATCCATCCATACCTGGCATTACAATATCAAGAATAATAAGGTCCGGATTTTCCTTTTTAATCAAGATTAATCCGTCTTCACCATTCATTGCAGTAACAACATCAAAGTTTTCAAACTCAAGTTCTCGCACAATCGCATTCATCAAAATTTTATCGTCTTCAATAACTGCTATTTTGTTTGTCATTTTAATAGGTTGCTCAGGCATAAATTAGTATTATATTTTACAACCATAGCTAGTAATGTTAAAGCCCTTTAAATTAAAACGAATTTTTAGTAGCCTATAGAGTGTATTTGAATTATTAATGCAAACTAAAGCTACAGTTAAACGTCAGTACCAAATACTGGTAAGAACAATTTTTTCACTAGGAGTTGTAGTGGCTATTGTTATAGCATTTGTTGTTTATGCTTACGCTCAGGGGATATATAAAAAAGAACGTGAACGAAGATTTAATGACACTATTGTTTTGCTTACCAATAAAGCTTCGAGCCAATTAGAAAAATATAAAACACTTCTACTCACAGCAGGGTCGCTTGTAAGTCAAAAAAACACTATTGACCCAGAATTGTGGAATAACTTTGGAAACACCCTTGAAATAAAGACAGAATTTAGAGGAGTATCCAGTGTATTTTTTTTAAGACCAGTTAACAAAGAAAACTTGTCAAGTGAGTTAAAGGCTATTAGAAACGACACCTCAATAAATGGTAATGGCTACCCTTTTGTGAAAGATACTCCCGAATCCGGTATCGCAGAAACTGAATACGTTGTTTACTATGTCTATCCTGAAGATGATGGACGCGAAATGATAGTTGGAAATCTTCTTAATGAGACAAAGTCTACATTAGAAAGTGCCATATTACTCAATCAACCTGTTGTCTCCGAAGTTTTTATGTCTACATCTACAACTCAATCACCTGTTGTAAGTGTTTTCTACCCTATTGTTGACAGTACAGGTCAATTTAAATCAGCTATAGGGTTGTCTTTTAGAACAGATAATCTTTTTGTGGAAATTATGGGGAATTTACAAATAGTAAAATCATTAGGAATAAGTTTTGAAGTTGAAAACCCAAAGAATGGAGAAATTATATTTGCTTCTGACGAAATTACTTTGAATACTGAGTTTACAAGCCAATATTCATTAGATTTTTTTAATCAAAGATTCATAACAACATTTTACTCAAATGAAGAGTTTCAATTAAGAGGTTTAGACCAGTATTTACCTTTAACCTATGCAATAGCAGCAGGGTCAATCATTATTATTATTTCCGGTGTAATAGCTTTTTTACTTTATTCCCGTCTAGTTGCGCACTTAGCAATTACTAACATAAAAGAAGATTTAGCACTTGCCCAGGATATTTACGAAACAGTTTTTGACCAGGCTACACAAATGATTACGATTTTACATACTAATGGAAGAATTAAAGATATAAACCAGTTTGGATTAGGAATTGCCCAAGTTGACAAAACTACAATGACTGGGAAGTATTTGTGGGATTTGGACTGGTGGAGTAATGAGAAAGAGCAAAAGGTTAAGTTGCAGCAATCTATTCATAAAGCCGCGAGTGGAATACAGGCTAGGTTTGAATCTTACATTAAGCCCCAGGAGAAAGATTTAGTTCCATTAGATATTTCTGTAAACCCTGTAATAGATGACAATGGAAAAGTAATTTTGATAGTTATTGAAGCAAGAGATATTTCGGATGCAAAGGCATATGAAGATACATTAGAACAAACTAATAGCGAGCTACAGCGGTTTAAAGAGGCTGTTGATAACTCATCTGACCACATGATTCTTACAGATAAAACTGGAAAAATTATTTACGCTAATAAAATGTGCCAGGAAATTACAGGATATTCGTACGATGAAATAATTGGTAAAAATCCATCATTATGGGGAGGTCAAATGGATAAGGAGTACTATAAAACAATGTGGGAAACAATAGCTATTAAAAAGCAAAGATTTGGAGGAGAAATAATAAACAAAAGGAAAGACGGAAGGCTTTATGAAGCTTCAGTAAGGATAATCCCAGTCCTAGATGACAATGGTGATGTAAAGTTTTTTGTTGGAATTGAAAGAGATATTTCTGAGGAAAAAGAGATTGAAAGGTCTAAAAATGAATTTGTTTCAATAGCTTCACATCAATTAAGAACACCTTTAACGGGGATGAAGTGGTTTTTAGAGCTTATTGAAACAGAAACAAAGCTTACAGATCAACAAAAAGAATACGTCGGAAATGTTCAGCAAGATACAGAAAGGATGATAAGACTTGTCAATGACCTATTAAATGTGTCGAGAATAGAAACTGGAAGAAATTTTGAAGTTACAAAAACTGTAACGAGTTTAAAAAAAGTCATAAATAATGCAATAAGACAAAATACACCAAGAGCTACTAAAGAAAACATTGAGTTTGTGCAAAATATAGAAGATGTGAATTTTCAGTCTGATGAAAAGAAGATATCTGAAGCTTTTGACAACCTTGTTGATAATGCAGTTAAATACTCAAGACCCAATGGCAAGGTTGAAATTGAAGCTAAGCAGGAACAAGAGCAGGTTGTAGTAAAAATTAAAGACCACGGTATTGGCATTCCCGATGCTCAAAAAGATAAAATTTTCACCAAGTTCTTTAGGGCCAATAATGCTCTTAAAGAAGAAGTAGAAGGCAGCGGTTTGGGTTTATACATTGTTAAATCAATTATAGAAAAACACGGTGGTTCTGTTGAAGTAGAAAGCCAAGAAGGTTCTGGTACAACTATTATTGTAAAACTTCCTTTAGCTTAACATTTTTTGCTTTTTTTGTTTTCGATCTTTTCTTATCTTGGTTCTTTTTGTCATGCTCTTCTACTCTTAGTTTTAAATCATTTAATACATTACTAAAATTGATAAATGCTTCATAAGGAGATTCATACGGGCTAAAGTATTTATGTACATCCCCATCAGAAAACCACTTAGTACACATGTAGTAATAGTGATCCGAAGTTTGTAGCCTTCTCCAGTCTTCAATAAGTCGTGGGTCTTTAGTATTAAGAACTTTTTTTTCAAAGCTGTAAATTTTTTTTAGAGCTTCTTTTTGCATTGAGTTTGACCTCCATGCAGATAAATCTCTTTCTATATCTGCCCAGGAAACAAAATCGGGAAATGAGACGCTGTCGTGACTCTCATACCTCGTAATAGCCTCAGATGGTGTCACGAAGTCATTATCCGGATGTTTAAGGATTTCTGATGGTAAATTTTCTATGAAATCAAAGATTCCTGTATCTTCCCATTGATGCTCTCCAAAAGTTTCGTAATCCATAAAAAGATTAATCAAATTACCGTTGCCATTTATTTGCGAAATCCATTGACCATACTTTTCGATGTTAAGTGGGTACTCTTCCCACCCTTTGTTTGAAAATCTAAATGCAATATCATCCGAAAGCTTGTAATTTTTTAACAAAAGCTTTAGACCATTGTTTGATGGATGGTGATAAACAAAGTTAGAGTTTCGCCATCCAAGTATATGGTCTGCACCTTCGGCTATAACACCTTTGTAGCCTAACTTGTTGGCTAGCTCTCCTATATCATCACGGTATATTAACTCTGTATTTCTAAAAACTTTTGGTGTATAACCAAAAGTTTTTTTAATCATGTTGGAATGCTTTCTTACCTGTCTTAAAAACTCATTTTGAGAGTATAAAAAGGCAAGTGAATGGTAGTAAGTTTCTCCAATAAGTTCTGCTCTTCCTGTGTCTACCACTTCCTTAAATAAATCAATGAGCTGTGGCATAAATTCTTTAGCTTGTTCTAAAAAAACTCCAGTAATAGAAAAGCTTACTCTAAACTCAGGATGTTTTTTTAACAACTTCAACAGCAGTGTAGTTGTAGGTATATAGCACTTCTCTGCTACTTTATTAAATATCTGCTCATTGTTTTGATTAGGGTTAGGGGAATGAAAGTAATCACGATTATGTCCAATGTCAAAAATTGTGTACTTTCTTATTCTGTATGGTTGATGAACATGAAAATAAAAACATACGGACGCCATACCTGAGTCTATATGGTTTAAGGATTATTGGCAAGCATGAGTCTTATTAATCGAAAACCTAAAAGCCAAAGCTACAACTTAAGAATTAAGTGCTAGTCTGAGTTACTAGCACTTTCATAATTTTGAATCATTACATCCGCTGCTTGGTCCCAAGTAAATTTTTTTAGCTCCTTTTTACCATTTTTCCCTAAATCTTTTCTTAAACAACTATTTTTTAATACAGCCACAACTTTATTGGCAATCTCATTTACGTCCCAAAAATCTACTTTCAAAGAACTTCTTAGCACATAGGCCACACCTGATTGTTTAGAAATAATTATTGGAGTACTGTGAGCAAGTGATTCTAATGACACCAGCCCAAAAGGCTCGGAAATAGAAGGCATAATAAAAACGTCAGCAGTTTTAAATAGCTCGTCTTTTTCGGCACCTCGAATAAAACCAGTAAATATTACTTTATCTGAAATACCCATTTCTGCAGCAGTATTAATAAGACTTTGCTCCATATCTCCCGAGCCAGCAAATACAAATAGAGTTTTAGGGCAGTAATCTAAAATTACTTTAGCAGCATGTAAAAGAGTATCAGGATTTTTTTGTAGAGTAAGCCGTCCTAAAAATAGCACAACTCCATATCCTTTCTTTTTGCTTTCGTTTAGTAACTTGCTTTGTCTTGCTCTTTCAAAGTCCATATCAGTAAGATCAATTCCGTTATGAACTGTTACAATTTTGTTTGGGTCAATATTGTATTTTTCAGCAACAAGCTCTTTAGTATAATGAGAAACAGCAAAGATTTTGTCTGCTTTTCTAAACCCTTCCATTTCTTTATTAAAAATAAATTCATTACCTCCTAAACCACCATTCCTATCAAATTCTGTCGCGTGAATGTGAACAAAGAGTGGTTTTCCACTAACTTCTTTGGCTTTTATTCCTGCTCCAAACGACAGCCAATCATGGGCATGAATAACATCAAAATCAAGTTTTTTTGCAATGATTTCTGCGTTTAGCTCGTAAAGAAGTACTTGTTGTTGTAGCGAAAATCCATCTAAATCTTTTACAGCTTTTTGCCCATTTGAAGTAGTGCTGGATTTTTCAACGTATTGATAGGGAGATTCAATATAGCTTTGCACATACTTTATATTTATGTATTCTTCATCATCTGCAAAGTAAAACTTCACAAAATCTTCTTCAACTGGCATCTTTTTAGGCAAAACAAAAAAGACTTCTACATTCTTACGTATTAAAGCTCTAACAATCCCTTGGCAAGCAACACCTAACCCACCACTGTTAAATGGCGGAAACTCCCATCCAAACATAAGTACTTTAAGTTTTTTCATAAAGTCATTGTTAGTTTTGCTTGGCCACCTAAAGCCAACTTTTTATACTTTTCTAAATAATCCATAACTGTATTAACATATTCTGCGTGACTCCAAGTAAGTGGTGTAGCCGAAATCTGTGATTTATCAAACGGGTTAATTTGCTCCGACAAAAGACCAGAATGCGATGCAACTTCAACTGCCCAGTCCAGAAGAGCTTTTGTAGTTGAGAGTTCAGAAAGGTTTTTAGACTGAGCAATTTTTAGTTGAGCATACCACATAGTTGTAATTATCCATGGGTTTCCTGCAATTGTTTCTGCTGCTTTGAAGTAAATATCTCCATCATATCGTGCAAAGCCGCTAATACCTTTTTGGCACTTGAGTTTCTCTTCAGTTACTGTTTGTGTTAGTAAAAGCAAAGGGTCATCGGCATCCAAAACGCCAAATCTAAAAAGACCATAAAGTACTGAAGAATCTACAGTTGAGTTAAAAGGTGGTTCATTCCCGTGGTGGTATTCTGGAGGCATTATTGATTTATAAAATCTTTTTTCATTATTATCGTAATGTTGCGTGAGGATTCCTGTTTTTACCAAGTCTGCCATTTTTTTATACTCTTCAGATTTTGCTGTTTTACCAAAGATTCCTGCTATTTCTGAAGCTGCATTTAATGCACCAAAAACTGCTGCACTTGAAAATGTGTGCGATCCAAACTTTTCTTCCCATAAATCGTAACTTGGAGCAACAACTCCTGTTTGGGGGTTTATTCTTGTAATTAAGAACTCTACTGACTTAAGTATTAGGTCATTATAAATAGTTTCAATAAATTCAGTGTCGTGGGTTCTTTTATAATCTTCCCATACTGCAATTACTGGCAAAGCTGTTTCATCGATTTGTATTGGAAGCTCTTTTAATCCTTTGTAAACCCATGGATGCCATGAACTCCCAAGTGCTTTGTCTGCTCTATACTTGTGCATAAAGTATCCTCGTGAAGTGATTGTATCTTTAAAAAACTCAAATATTTTTTTTGTAATATCATCTATTCCGACTCTTGAAAAAGCTATTGAGGTAAAGGCGGCGTCTCTTGGCCATACATAGTTGTAACCATCTCTACCGTATTTAAGTAAATCTGAATCAATTGAAGCTATTACGGCACCGGTGTTATCTGTTTGGATTCGCATTACTCTTAAAGAATTTTCGAAAAGTCGCTGGTGTGGTTGTCCCAAGTCTGCAAAGTCAAAAGAAAATCTTTTCATCCATGCTTTCCAGTAGTTACGTGTAGAGTTTATTAAATACTCGCTTGTTTTTTTCAAAACATAACTATTATCCTCATACACTTCATCCATAAACTTAGAAACACAAATCCAATAGTCTATGTTTTTGGAAGCACCTGGCTCTAAGTTGATCTCGAAACCTATAACAGAGTCTGTTAGCCCGTGTTCAATAGGGTTTTTTTCTAAAATACCGTCTTCTGTATCTGCAAAAGTACCTCTTTTACCTTCTATCCCCAATAGACCTACGCTATACTCAGAAAAGGGTTTTCCTGTTTCTCTCTCAACTCCGTTCACTAAAAATACCCGTCTACCCTTATAGTGAATTACAACATTGCTCTCAGGGTCATAGTAAGCTGTATCTCCTCTGTGAGACTCGTAAATTTCAAATTGTTGATTAAGAAACAGCTTTACAGACTGCTTACTGTCAAAAAGATTTGTAAGTTTGAAAGACCTAAGAAGAATATTTTTTTCGTTATAAACTTCGTCAGTAATATCGAGTTTAATACCAATGTTTGAATTAGTGAGGCAAATTTTATTGGAAACAAAATCTTCTCCGACATATGAAAAATCTTTTTGCCAAGACGAGTCATCAATCCAGTTTATTTTTCCATTAGCAAATACGCCCACTTTATGGACGAATGCCCCCCCAGTATGATTTTCAAGACCTACAAAAGGATAGCAGAGATCGTAAACCTGGCCGTTAACGTCAAGGCCGACAGTCATGCTGCCATTACCGAACACAAAGGATTTCGCCATCTGTTATGAAACTAAGAACTCTCACCAAACATACTAATAAATTTTTTGTCAGAAATATAGATCAATTTAAAAAATAAGATAGAAAAAGGAAAATAATTAAGAACTAAAAAGCAAAAGCAAAAAGTAAACCTGACTCTAAATTTTAACTAGTAGTTTAATTTTAGTGCTAAAATCTAAAGTTGAATAAAATTTATGAATTATAAAGTTGTTTACCTTAACAAGGGAAAAGAAGTACCAATACTTAGGCGTCATCACTGGATTTTCGGTGGCGCAATTAAAAAGTTTCCGAACTCTTTTGAAAATGGGGAGATTTTAGAGGTGCGCGACTCAACTAACAGAATTGTTGGATATGGGTATTTTAATAAGCAAACTACAATAGCGGGCAGAATGATTTCTTATGGTCAACGAGATCCTATTGACGAACTAGCAAAACGAATTGATGAGGCTATGGTACTAAGATCTACTCTCTTTAATTCAAAGACAAATGCTTTTAGGCTTATTAACGGTGAAGGAGATGGAATCCCAGGATTAATTGTAGATAAATATAATGATGTACTTGTAATCCAAATTGCGACTGCTGGTATTAACAGATTAAGAAGTCAAATAGTTGATTTGTTAATTAATAGGTTAAAGCCGAGGTCTATTTACGAAAAATCTGTAATGAACTCAAGAAAGGAAGAAGGTTTAAAAAACTTTGAAGACTTTTTATTTGAATCTACAAATAAAGATTTAGTTGGTGAATCTGTAGGTGACTTGAAATCTGAACAAGTCGAAATTTTAGAAAATGGGATTAAATTTAGAATTAATTTAAAAAATTCGCATAAAACCGGATTCTATTTAGATCAAAGAGAAATGCGTAGATTAATAGGTTCTTTGTCACCAAACAAGCGGGTACTAAATTGCTTTAGTTACACAGGTGGTTTTTCGGTATATGCTGCAAAAAATATGGCTAATGTTGTGACTTCGGTAGATATTTCTGAAGAAGTTATCGCACAAGCAAAAGAAAACTTTGAGGTAAATCAGCTAAATTCGTCTAATTATGAGTTTATTGCTCAAGATGTTTTTGATTACCTTGATAAACAAAAAAAACTTGACTATGACATTGTAATCCTAGATCCACCAGCTTTTGCCAAGAAAAAAAAGGATTTAGAAGCAGCCAAAAAAGGGTATTTCCGGTTAAACTCTGAAACACTTAAAAAAATGAAGCCTGGATCAATACTTTTAACTTGCTCTTGCTCATATCATGTTGATCAAGAAGCATTTGAAGAAATAATTTTGCGGGCAGCATCAAATGCGAGAAGAAATGTTCGAATAATTCAGCGACACAGGCATGCATTAGATCATGTGATAAATATTTATCATCAGGAAATGGACTACCTTAAAAGCTTGGTGCTGTGGGTTGAATAGCATTTGCATCGGACTTCGGAAACTATTCACCACAAAGACAAATTAAGGTGTTTGTGATATAATTGACAGTCTAAACTTTTAGTCTAATTTTTCATGTATCAAAATTTGAGAAAGATTCAGGATGCAGAGAAAATAAAAAATAAAACGGTTGTAGTAAGGGCTAATTTTGATGTACCAATTAAAGATGGTGAGATTTTAGATGAAACAAGGATAATAGCTTCAAAAAAAACTATAGAATATCTGCTTGAAAATGATTGTAAGGTTGTTCTTATTTCACACTTAGGCAGACCAGAAGGTAAAGAAGTAGATGAACTTTCTTTAATGCCAGTAAGGTTTGCTTTAGGTAGGCTTTTAAATATTCCAATAAAATTTGCTCACATAAGTGCGTGCCAAAACTCTATAAAGTTTATGGAGCACAAAGAAGTTTTGCTTTTAGAAAACTTGCGGTTTTCTCCCAGCGAAGAAAGTAAAGATACTAAAGAAAGGCAGGAATTTGTAAAGCCTTTAGTTGAGCTTTGCGATATTTATGTTAATGATGCTTTTGGTGTTTACCGGGAACATGCATCCGTCTTTGATATGCCTCAAATGATAGATTCTTACGCTGGGTTTTCAATGCAAAAAGAAATAGAAGCGCTTACTCGTTTAAATGAGCAAACTATAAGCCCTTATGTAGGAGTTTTTGGAGGAGTTAAAATGGATACTAAAGTCCCTGTTCTTAAATCACTAGTGAAAAAATTAGATACGATTTTAATTGGTGGAGCAATGGCTTACACATTTTTAGCTGCTGAGGGTGTGAGTGTAGGAAAATCAAAGGTAGAAGAAAACATGATTAAAACAGCAAAAGAAATTTTAACTACTGCAAAGAAAAACAATTGTGAGGTTATTTTACCCGTAGATCATATTTGTGGAAAAGAATTTAAAGATTCGGCTAAACCTCATGAGGTATCTACTCAGGTTATTCCAGATGATTTGATAGGTTTGGATATTGGTGCAAAAACACTAGAGCTATTTAGAGAGAAAATTGAAAATGCCAAAACAATACTTTGGAACGGACCAATGGGCGTTTTTGAGTGGGAAGATTTTAGTCGAGGTACAGAAGCTGTAGGAGAATATATTGCCCTAGGTGCAGCTAAAGAAGCTTACAAAGTGGCAGGTGGTGCAGATACAACCTTTGCCATGAATTTACTACGTATTAAACAAAAAAGATTTAACCACGTTTCTGTAGGAGGTGGTATGATGTTAGAGTTTTTGGCAGGAGATAGTTTCCCAGTACTTGAAATATTAACAGGGGAACTTAAATCATAATCTTTAAATCAAAAATTGTTGTGAATTTATTCACTAGTTTGCATTTTGAGAGAAAAAAGTTTTTTAGAAAGCTGTTTACCAGCATAATGGTTTTATTCCTTATTGGCATAAGCTTGATTTTACTCTCCTCTAACTCTTTTCCTCATGTTTATGCAGCCGATTCATTACCAAAATCAGCGACGCCTGATTTGGTTACTCATTCGGTAGTTGAAAAAAAACTTACAGAAGAACGCGATAAAAAGCTAGTTGAGCTAGAACAACAGAGACTTTTAGCCACTTTGCAAGAGCAAACCAATAAGCTCGAAGTTTTACTCCAAAGATATAATTCACCTTTTGCAGGTTTAGGTTATATAATCGTGCATCGTGCATATGAGTGTGGAGGTGATTACCGTTTGCTGTCGGCTATAGCTGGTAATGAAAGTGGCTTTGGGCGAATTCCTTACAAATTGTACAATCCTTTTGGATACCTTAATGATACTCAGTATTCAAGCTGGGAAGAAGCTTTATACATTTTGTCTTGTGAAATTTCGCAAAAGCATTTGGCACCATGCAATAATGACCCTGCATGTGTAGTGGTAAGATATGGTGGTTCTGATACAAACAAGCCTAAGTGGGTAAGCAATATAACATGGTTTATGGGGCAATTGTAGAAAAAGGCAGTCTTCAACCATGCCCAAGGCAGGTGGCAGAGTATAGAGGTAAGAACTAAAAGCTAAAAAGAAAGAATTGAAGGAATAAGTAAGCACTACATGTACTAAAAGGGGTCTGGGGGTAGGTTAAGTTTCATAACAAAATAAAGGGTATAACACTAAGCTACCCCCAGGCTTTTGCTACTTTTTGCAAAAAGTAGGAAAGAGGATAATATGCTTAATGAAAAGTTACTACTAAAAAGCAAAAAAATAAGGAAAAGCTAGAAGATATTAGATTATAGGCAACAGGCAGTCTTCGACCATGCTTCGACAGGCTCAGCATGACAAGGCAGGTGGCAAATTGTAGAAGTAAAAACTAAAAGCTAAAAAGAAAAAATTGAAGGAATAAATAAGACAAAATGAAAAAAGATCCTAATTATTACTTTATACCTACCACAATTGAACTATACTCTTTTTACAGATGGGGGTTCCAGAGGCAACCCAGGTAAAGCCGCTATCGGCAGCTTTATTTTTGACGAAAAAGGAAAAATAATAAATTTTTCAGGAGCCTTTATTGGAACGGCTTCAAACAACGTTGCCGAATACAAAGCATTAATACTTGGGCTTGAGCTTGCAAAAAAAGAAAAGATCCGCTGTATTGATTGTTTTCTTGATAGTGAGTTGATTGTTAAGCAACTTATGGGTGAATACAAAGTTAAGAGCGACGACATGAAATCTCTTTACTCGGATGTATTAATTCTTAAGTCGCAATTCGATAACATATCATTTCAGGATGTGCCCAGGGCAAAAAACAAGCTTGCCGATAAGCTTGTAAATTTAATTTTAGATGCAGCTACTTTCTAAAAGGAAAAAACTTTGCAAATCGATTTCTTTTAGTCTTTTTATTTGTTTGCTTGTCTCCTATTTTTTTTTATTTTCTTTGCATTCTTTTTACTGCAATGTCAACTATTTTTCTAACATCTCTATCTTTAGAAGTTGCTACTATATGTTCGGGTATAAAAACTTCTGACTTAAACTCATACAAATCGCCGGACTTTTCTACACTTATTCTTATTTCGTGATCTGTTTGTGCTGTGTTTTTTAATAACTTTTCGATTTTTTGAAATCGTTTTTTTGCATAATCCTCAAGAGTTTCATAAGTTGGCTTTGTAAGAGAGGGGGCAGTTATGGTAAAGTGCATACTGCAAGTGTAAGAAGTAAGATAGCAAATTTTGCTCTTAACACATTTTATATTAAAGTTATTAATTTATTAAATCAGAATATTTATGGCGGATGCAGTATTAGATAAACATAAAATTGGAGAAGGAGATAAAGCTAAAGAGTATTTTAAATTAAAAAAACAAGTATCTCTTTTACGCGCGGATAAAAAAGATTTAGAAGCTCAGCATGAGTTATATGAAGAATCTCAAAAACTTGCAAAGCAGCTTAAAAAACTACGTGATGAGATAAAAGATGATGAAAAAATTAAAGAGTTTTCAGAAAAAATAAAAGAAATTAGAGAGCGAATGGATCTTCTTAAAGAAATGATAAGAATTGAGCTTATTGAAAATTCACAAGAAGAAGTAAAAGAAGATGGCAAAGTTCTAAAACTAATTTATGTTGTTAAAGAAGCAAAAGATGTAGATTGATTTATATTTTTCTTTTTGAGATATTATAGCCGATTACCAAATAACCAATGCCTATGAAAAGAATTTTTGAAATATTTTTAACTGTTTGTTTTGTTATTGCTGTTGTTGCTTTATTTCTTGTGTTTGTGCAGTAAAAAGTTGAATTGTCTAAGCGATTCGCCAAAGGCGAATCGCTTAGTTTAACTTCAGTTATTGAGCAGTTATTGCAATTTTTTTTGCTTTGGATTCAGCAAGCTTTGGCATAGAAATCTTTATTAAACCATCTTCTGCTTTAGCAGAAATTTTCTCAGAATCTACTCTAACAGGAAGAGTCATTACTCTTCTTACCTCTTCAGAAGAAAATTCCTGCATATAATATTTTTTCTTTTTATCTTGTTCTTCATTTTCAGTAGACTTTTTAGCATGAATTGTTAAAAGGTCGTTTTCAAGCTCTATATTTACCTCTTCTTTTTTAAATCCTGGAGCTTTTACTTCAACAAATAGGTTGTTATCATCTTCATGCATATTTATCTGCATGTCTCCAATGTTACTTGATTTCCAGTCTGGTGCGTTAAAGAATTCGTCCATGAAACTGTCAAATATTTGTGAAGGTCTTAGAAGTGTTATTCTTCTATTTGAACTCATATTTTTTATTGGTAAAAATTAAAATACTAGCAGTCTAGTACCTGGACTGCTAATTAATTTTATAAAAAGAAAATAATTTTTGTCAAGTGCCTAAGCTGTAATATAATTAGTATATATGACTAGCCCTGAAGATAGTACACCTGAGGTCTTTCAAAATGATGCTTCCTCTGCGCCGGAGGAAAGCCTGCTTGGAAATAATGGAGAAGTTTTTGATTTGGCTTTAAAAGCAACACTGGTAACATTTGCTGCAACTTTTGTTGCTGCAGTTGTTTTTTACTTAGGTGGGTTAGTTGCATCAGATTGGCAAATCGTAAGTAATACAGGAGATCGATTTGTAGGTCAAGTTTGGTGTGATGGTACAGCAGTTTCACAAATACTTTCTGAGGGTATTATATCTACAAGGCCTTCGCATCTAGTCTACCCCGCTAGTACTAACTCTTCTGAACTTTTTTGGGTAGATGAGTCTGGATTACATCCGGTTTTAGATGAATCTGGTTCGTTAATACAGGGCGTGGTTGTCGGCGCAACCCAGGGTCACCATTTAATTGGTGGTACTCAAATAGGGTCTAATGGCGAAGTGACTTTAACGTATTACCTTGTTAGTGAAAATAATCCTGGAGTTGCCTATAATCTGATAAGTTTTCCTAGAGCGATAGGAGTTCAGATCTACTCGGGCTTTTGGGAACACGAGGGTTCGGTATATATTTTTTTAGAATACACTCAAGGCTATACTCCGGATGTTTCCTACCTTAACCACCAGGAGACATTAAGATGTGTGACATTCATAGATACCCCAGTACCTCAGATACGTTATGTCGGAAAAAGTGTTTCTCAAAGAAGTTTAGTTATTATTCCTTTGCCGATAAATTATAATAATTGAGCTTTCCAGTAGCGTATTTTTTCATTATGGTCTTTGATAACTTCTATGTTCCAATGGTAAAGTTGCCCTAGTCTTGTTGCAACGTCAGTACTGTGAGTGTCATCTACTTCTAAAATAATCGTGCCATTTGGGGTTATAAAGCTTTTAGCTTGTTTTAAAAGGGTTTTAATAAACTTAAGTCCATCTTGGCCTCCATCAAGAGCAATTTTAGGCTCAAAGTCTTTTACTGATTGTGATAGATGCGAAATTCGATTTGAAGGTACGTAAGGAAGGTTGGCAACTATAAAATCGAATTTCGCATCAGTATTCTTTTTTATGTTTTTAAACAAATCGCTATGTAAAACACTAATATTTTTAGGGCTTAAACGCTTAATATTTGTTTCTGCAACTTTCAAGGCAGCTTTTGATATATCGGTTATATATACATTAAATGGCACTTTTAGATTCTCTAGTTCTAATGCCAAGGTTATTCCTATAACTCCGCTTCCTGTTGCTAAATCTAAAATGCTTACTGCTCGTTTTGCTTTAGTGTCAAAAGTTTTTTTTATTTCTTTGAGTACAAGTTCTACTAGCTTTTCTGTTTCTAGCCTTGGTATTAAAACGTTCTTGTTAACTATAAAATCTCTGCTCCAAAACTCTGCTATGCCGGTTATATACTCTACTGGCTTCTGAGATTTCTTGATAGCCTTATCAAACGGGTCAAAGCCGTGTTTAATTAGGTGATTTATTTGATAGGGGGTGAGAGCCAATTGAAAAACTAGTAAAATAATAAAGTTGTGAATGCTTTGTATTAGTAAGTGTAACCTTCGTTGTCACCTGATCTTGTTTACCTGCATTGGGCATGGTCGAAGGGTATCTTTGCCAATATATTGCCTTAAAACTTCAGGGACTACTACTGAGCCATCTTCTTGTTGATAGTTCTCTAGAATTGCAATTAGAATTCTTGTTATAGCGAAAGCGGTTGCATCATTCATATGTACAAACTTCTTTTTCCCATCTACATCCACATACTTTGTATTTAATCTTCTCGCTTGATAGTCGGTCATATAATCAGATGTGTGAGTTTCTCTATATTTGTTTTGTGATGGAATCCAGCATTCAATGTCGTATTGGTTGAAGTCGGGCTTTCCTGTATCTCCTGTACAGATTTGGATTACCTGGTATGGAATCCGAAGTTGTTGAACCAAATACTCTTGGATTGCAAGTATAAATTCCTGCTCTTTTTCCCCATCTTCAGCTTGTACATAAGTTTCGATTTCTAATTTTTCAAATTGATGAACCCGCAAAATTCCTTTTGTATCTTGACCATAAGAACCAGCTTCTCTTCTGAAGGCAGTAGAGTATCCAATATATCTTTTTGGCAGGTCTGAGCTTTTAAAAGTTGTATCCATATGCAGTGGCCCTAGAGTGTGTTCTGCACTTCCTATCAAAATTAGTTCATCACGCTTAAGTTCGAACCGTTCTTCGATTGGATCCAGCCTATCCATTTTTTTCATTACTGACGGCTTCATCATTACTGGTGGTAATACTGGAGTAAATGTTGTAACTTTTTCGTATTCGACTTTTTTTGCAATTTCGCTGAGAATTTCTTTGTTATTTAATGTTCTAAAAACTAAATCGATGAGAGCAAATTGTATTAAAACAGCTTCGTTTTTGAGATAGTAAAAACGTGATCCACTAACTTCTGCAGCTGTTTCGGTATCTATAAGATCAAGTTCTTTTCCTATTTCGATATGGTCTTTAACTTTAAAACTAAATTCTGGAATTTCTCCCCAAGTTCTGATAGACACATTCTCGCTATCATCCTTTCCTACTGGCATCTTTGGAGAAGTTATATTTGGTAGTTTAAGCCAGATTTCTTGGAATTCGTTTTCTATTTCAATTAAAGATTTTTCTTCCTTATTTATTATTTCTTTCAACTCGGTTGCTTTTGCTATAAGACTTTTTCGATCTTCGCTACTTGCAGCCTGAATCTGCGCGGTGATTTTATTCTGTTCTGCCTTATGTTCATCAACTTTAAAAATTTGAGAATTTCTCTTATCTAGAAGTTCTAAGAAAATATCAACTACTGATTCATCAAGCTTTACTTTCTTATTTCGAATAGCCTCTTTAACTCTTTCAGGATATTTTTGTATAAATTCTAGATCTAACATTCAAAAATAAACAATAATATGAAGGAATTATAGTACAACTTTGGCTTTATGGGAAATATGTATTTAATTTTTTGTTAAAAACGTGTAAATTTGTTTCAAATGGAAAACTTGAACCAGGCGCAATTACTTGTTTTAAATTCGCACCTTTGTAGTTCTGATTTTCTGGTTCTTTGCGGGAGACTTAAATACAAAAAATTATTCCCTTTGGTTCATCTAAGAAAAAGAATGACCCTAGAGATTTTGACATTGCATTCATTTATTCATTCACGAGCCCAGATATTTACAAAAATGAAATATATCGAGATGGCATAATTGCAATTTTAACGGATTACTTTACTCAAAGAGGATTCAACTGCGCATCTATGAGAGATACTTCAAACCAAGGAGATTTGCATATATTTGCCTATTCTAAACACGAGTTACCATACATTGTATTGCCATACGATTTATCGAATATTATGCATGAGCATAGTTTCGATTAGTCTTTGAAGATCGTCCGAGAAATTTTGAAGTGAGTAGCCAGCATCCTTTTCGGGAAACTCTACTGCAGTTAACGGGTCTTGTCCTTTAAAATCAACATACCAAAAATGAATATTTGAAAGAGCATTTATGACATACGAGTTAAACACTAAACCATAAGATGTAGGGTGGAATGTGTTGTCCGAAAGCCATGAAGGATGAGTTCCAATTAAGTGAGCCATAGCTAGTTTGTAAAGCCTTGAGCTCATTGCTTGTGCATAATCCATTTGCGGTAGAGTAGTTTTAAAGTCAATAATATCAATTCTCCCGTCCGGACGTACTATAACCATATCCGCAGTAGCTCTAAGATTTATACCAACGTAGAAGTCAGGGCATATACTTTTTAGTTTGCTATAAAACTCTGGTTTCCCTAAAACAAGATTGAAATTCATTTTTTGTTCCAAAGCAATGGCTGGTTTTAAGCCGAAATGAAGGGGTTCTAAAGACCGAATAAGTTTTATATCACTTAAGCTAAAAGTATTCATATCAAATATTTTTAATTCTGACCTGTCTAACAACCAAAAAACTTTCTCAACTGCTAAAAAAACTTCTGTTCGTTTAGCATTAATGTAATCTCTAAGCTCCCAAAATATTTCGTAGTTGTTTCTATTAAAGTTTGAGTTACCATAATATGCAACAAAGTTTTTTAATGTTTGAATACATGTAAGTCTTTCTGCGAGTTCAGCTTCAGTCAAACTTATTCCACTTTTGTTAATCCAATCAAGATAACCCCACAAACCATCTGATAGCATAAACTGTGTTTGTGGTGGAAATCCTAGTCCAAAATCATCTATGTAAGGTGCTCTTGGTTTTGCGTATGATGCTTTTAAAAAAGGACTTTCACCCTCACGGTAGTTGCGAGCAAAAAATAAATTTGTAGGTGTGCAAATTTTTAACAGTGATTGCTTTTCAAGGTTTCCATTGTGACTTTGATGTCTTTCTAATATTATTCTTGTTACTGTTTGTGGCAGAAAATGCATAATATTGCCAAAATGAGTATAAATTGTTTCTTTTTGCCTTTCTAATAGCTCGGGTTTTACAAACCCTTCTTTCAATCTTACTTTATGTCTTAATAAATTTGGAATTGCTGAAGGTGTAACTGGTCTTGATAAAACTAGTGGTTTTTCAGGATTTGATTCATGTTCTTGTCTTTTCCCTGTAATTTTATTTTTAAGTGCTGTTGGCGGTTCACGGTCATAGTCAATAGGTATATCCCCTTCTTCAAGACCAGTGAGATATGGCTGATATGTTCTTTCTTGAGTTTCTTGCACGAAGCAATGCTACCTTATTAAATTAAAATTTACGATATTCTTTTTTGTAATTTTTTGAAGTATAATTTATGTCTAACGCTTTGAAACCCTTTGGCAAGGTGGAGCTTTAGAAAACAATTAAGTGGCCTGAGTTACCAAGAATCAGGAAATAAGGTGGAACCGCGGTATTTAGTAAGAATCCCGTCCTTATAGCATTATTTATAGTGTTATGAAGGCGGGTTTTTGTTTGGGGAATCAGAAGACAGAAGGCAGAAGACAGAAGGCGGAAGACAGAAGGCAGAAGACAGAAGGCAGAAGACAGAAGGCAGAAGACAGAAGGC
>CAZUKH010000012.1:19011-22007 GCA_964620955.1 uncultured Candidatus Saccharibacteria bacterium
AGACAGAAGGCAGAAGACAGAAGGCAGAAGACAGAAGGCAGAAGACAGAAGGCAGTAGACAGTAGGCAGAAGACAGAAGGCAGAAGACAGTAGGCAGAAGACAGCGGGCAGTTGACAGTTGGCTGCTTAACAATAGAAATAAATAATTTATTATTAAATGAAAGATTACAAAAAATTAGTTTTTTGGGAAAGAGCTCACTTGCTTGTTCAAGATATCTTTAAAGTAACTAAATCTTTTCCCAAAACAGAGGAATTTCGATTAACAAATCAAATTCTAAGAGCAGTTTATTCTGTTCCTGCGAATATCGCCGAAGGTTGCAGTAGAAATTCTAATAAAGATTTTTCAAGATTTATGTATATAGCACTGGGATCATTAAATGAAACAGAATATTTCCTCATCTTAGCAAAAGATCTGGAGTATTTGAAAGCACATGAATTTGTAAAGCTTAGTGATAAAGTTGTAGAAATAAGAAAAATGTTAACCAGTTATATTAAAACACTACATTAGCAAAAGTTAAAAATATCTGCCTGCTGCCAACTGCTAACTGAAAGCTAATTATATTTATTACAAACACAACAAATGTCAAAAGAAGATGTTCAGAAAAACTCAACTAGCTCTACCCTATCTAACCTCGACCAATTAAAATCCTGGGCTAAGGAAAGTGGTTTTATTTTCCCCTCTTCAGAAATTTATGGTGGGTTTCAAGCAGTCTATGATTTTGGACACTACGGGTACTTACTAAAAGAGAATATCAAAAACGCCTGGCAAAAAGCTATGTGGCAGGACAGAGATGACATCGTATCGTTAGATTCGGGTATTTTTATGCATCCCAAAACATGGGAAGCATCTGGGCATGTCTCGGGTTTTGAAGATGTTTTAGTTGAAGATAAAAAAACACATAAACGGTATAGAGCAGATCACCTTCTTGAAGATTACTTCAAGGCAGCAGGCAGCAGTCAGCAGTCAGCGGGCAGTTTAATTCATGACGAGCAAATTCAAAATGCGCTTGAGAAAAACGATATGGATAAATTATCCGCTGCTCAAATGCAACTCATAATAAAAGAGTTTAATGTCAAATCTCCTGACGGAAACGAACTTACAAAGCCACGCAGTTTTAACCTTTTAGTTAAATCTAATTTAGGTACAACTGATGCCAGTTTTAATAACGAAAATGTAACATATCTTCGTGGGGAAACATGTCAAGGTATTTATCTTCAATACAAGAATGTTTTACAAACAATGAGGGTAAAAATCCCGTTTGGTATAGCTCAAGTAGGTAAAGCTTTTAGAAACGAAATTGTTGCTCGTCAGTTCATTTTCAGGCTCAGAGAATTTGAGCAGATGGAATTACAGTACTTCATACACCCAAGCATAAATGAGCAGGCTTTTGCTATGTGGAAAGAGCATAGAATGAACTGGTATACACAAGTCTTAGGAATTCCATCGGATCAATTAAAATTTAGGCCACATGAAAAACTGATTTTTTATGCTAAAGCAGCTGAAGATATTGTTTATAACTTTAAATCCATGGGTAAATGGGACGAAGTTGAAGGAGTTCATGCAAGAAGTGATTATGATTTAACCCAGCACGCTAAGTTTTCGGGTCAAAAACTGGATTATTTTGACCAAGAAAAGAATGAACGCTATACCCCTTGGATTATAGAAGCTTCTTGTGGTTTAAATAGGTTAGTAATGATGATGCTTGATAACGCCTGGACACGTGAGAAAATTGCAGATACTGGTAATGACCTCACAGATTATAGAGTTGTTTTAAAAATTAAGCCTGCATTAGCGCCAGTAAAAGTTGCAGTTTTGCCTTTGTCAAGAAAAGAAGATTTAACAACCAAGGCAAAAGAAATTAAAAAGATGTTGCAATCAACCTGGATGACTGAATATGATGACACAGCTTCTATTGGAAAAAGATACCGCAGACAGGATGAAATTGGAACACCGTTTTGTATAACAATAGATTTTGAAACATTAAATGATAATGCAGTAACAGTTAGAAGCCGAGATACCATGAAACAAGAAAGAGTTAAGATTTCGGAATTAGAAGGGTATCTTTTAAAGCAATTTTAAGACCTTTGAACTTTTGTCTGTTTTTTACTATAAATTTTGCGTCTTACTCTGTACAGGATGTTGTATAAAACTATATAACTTCAAAGTTATAGCGTTAAGTTATTAATATCTTCTAAAGATTTATAGTAAAAATCTCGTTGGGCTTTGGAAGAATAATTTTTGTAAAGGTTTACAACTTTTATCTGCTCTTCAGAACTTGTAAGCTTATCGCATTCAATAGGGTAAATACCTTTAATTACCGAACGTTCAGCAAAAAGAGGTAAATCTTCTGGTTGAGCAAATCCAGGAAAAATAAAGGTTGACTGTGAAACAAGAACTCTTAAAAGATAAGAAGTAGGTTCTGTTGAGAGATAATTTACTTTTTCCACTATGTCAGGTTTTGAAGTATCGTAAAAGCTTTGGACATCAGCAGAAAAAAAACAATAGTTCGAGTATTTAGTCACAGGTTTAATAAGCAGGTGCGAATTATCTGCTATATGTGGAAGGTCTAGCTTTTCCAGTAAATACCCTCTCGCATCAAAAATAGAGATTCTTATTAGTTGGTTGGTTTTACGCTGGATAACTTTAATATCAAAAAGATCTAAAGGTAGCTTTTGGCCGTTTATATCAATTTCGATAGGTTCAAAAAACAAATTTATTAAAACAATATTTTTATTGTGTTGACGTAATGTGCCTTGATAAATGTTATAGCTAGCAACAGTTGCAACAATTAAATTAGCAACGGATAAGAATACAAGTGCAAACATAGCAAGTTTTAGTTTGAAACGAGTTACTTTTTTTCTTGCCATGATTTATTACTGAGTTTAATTATCTCTTCTATAGAGTCGTCTGGTGCACTTTCGCAGTAGACCTGTTTATTGCATTTTTCGCATTTATAAACAATTATATATTTTTTTGATTTTATTTTTATACCAAT
>CAZUKH010000013.1:0-7147 GCA_964620955.1 uncultured Candidatus Saccharibacteria bacterium
TCGCTTGACTCGCCAAGAATCTGTTGAGCATTAGACGACCCGGTAACATTCGTGCGCTTTTTACTATTAAGTTGCTAAGTCCTACTACCGCTTCGTTTTACTTCGCGGTACTAACATCTTCTAGTCTCGTCTGTGCTTCGCTTGACTCGCCAAGAATCTGTTGAGCATTAGACGACCCGGTAACATTCGTGCACTTTTACTATTAAGTTGCTAAGTTTAAGTATTATAGCGTTTTAAAGCGAAATTGAAAACTCAATTTACTTGATTACCAAGCTCTTTGGCTTCTGCAAGTGATTTTTTTATCTCATCAATACCTTTGTTCCAAAATGCACTTGTGTTTATGTTAAAACCTAAGCCTCTCAGTGCATTTTCTGGAGATATTGAACCACCAACAGATAAAAACTTTTTTACGTCACTAATTCTTTTTGGATTTTTTTTGACTTCAGCTTGCAGAGACTTTGAAACGAGTAAACCAAATGCATAAGAATAAACATAAAAAGGATTTCTAAAATGTGAAACATAAACCCACCAGTTTTCGGAGTCTTTCGGCTGTTCTACATATTTGCCCATGTAACTCAACATATGTTTTTTAAATATTTTTCCAATTTCTTTAGCTGAAAGGTATCCTTTACTTCTAAACTCCAAGTGAATTTCTTTTTCAAAATTATAGAATGCTATTTGTCTAAATATTGTTGATATATCATCATTAAGTTTCATCATTAATAATTCAAGCCTACTTTTTTTATTCACATTTTTTTCAATTTCTTGTAAAACAAAATCTTCGAAAAACGTGCTTGATGTTTCGGCGGTACACATTGGGAAAGAAAAGTTTAGAGCGTTTTGGGTATTTCGAGTAAGGTCGAACTGAATACCGTGACCAGCTTCGTGGGCCATTGTAAGAACATTTTGAATTGAATTCGCATGATTAAGCAAAATAAAAGTCTTATCTTTTTTATTTCCCATTGCACAAAAAGCTCCCATTGTCTTTGCTTTTTTGGGAAAAACATCTACCTGTCCGTTTTTGAAATATGATTCTAATATTACTCCAAGCTCTGGGTCTAAACGTGTGAAAGTATTTTTGACTAGTTCAAAGCTTTTATTAAAATCCAGCTTGTAATTTAGATTGCCATATTCGACATTTCTTTCGTGGTATTTCAGTCTCTTTTTTCCTAAAAGTCGAGCTTTAAGCCTGTAAAAGTCTTTTGCGATTTTAAAGTTTGCCGAAACTGTCTTAACAAGCATATCTACTGTTGAGGTAGAAATATCATCACTAAGGTGTCTTTGAGAATCAGGCCTTGAAAACTTTCGTAGTTTATCATCGTTAAACTTGTTTTCCAGGATTGAATTAAACTCATGTTCCGCAACATAAAGATATTTAGTTAAAATTGCGGTAAAGGCTTTTGCTGCGCTGTCTCTGATAGATTCATCTTTATTATTTATAAGTTCAACTATTTGTGAAAAGTTTTTAACTTGCTATTTTCCTTTTACCTTAGCCACTTCTGTTGACAAAAGAGTCTGTAACATGTTTTCCCAATTGTAGTTTGAAGTCTTACTTTTAATATTAAGAATTTGCTCTTCAGTATCAGTAAGTGTGTATTGCCCTTGAGTAAATAGGCTTTCAAGAAAGTGTTTATAAGGCAGCAATAGAGAGCTTTGCAAAAGTTTTTTCTGAATGCCTTTATTAATCTTAGATATATTTAAAGTAAAAAACTGTATTTTATTAGCATTGTCTACAGATATTTGGTGAACTTTGTTAAGATCTGCCTTAACTTTTGTGTTCGTCATATTAATGCTAGATTCAAGCCAAAGTCTGTATCCTATTGAACCTGCTGTATTAAAATCCTGTGCCCACTTGTTGTATTCAGCTAATGCAGTCGCAAGCACTTTAGGAGATGTTAAATAATCTGTACGTTTTAACCATTTTTCCCTAAATTTTTTTGCTGCACTTGAGATTTTTTTAAGTTCTGCATCAATTTTATCCAGTTGTTTTTTACTGGTTATAGATTCTAAATCCCAGGAAGATTTGATTTTATTCATTGTACAAGATTCTATCAGGGATAATTTTTTTTGCAATCGAAGCTTTTTCTTTAGAATTCTTTAAAGCGTCAAGCTTAGCTTGGTTTAGGTTTGCAATATGCTCGAGCATGCTCATAAGTTGTCCAGGAATGTGACGGATACCTTTTTGAAACTTTATCGCATAATCTTTACTTTTTATTGAGGCGGTTTTCTTTTGATTAAATACGACTATATCAAAAACCGGGAGAATTGAGTTCGAAATGTTGTCAAGTTCAATATAACTACTTAGCTTAATACCATCGTGTTGTAAACGTTTAAATATTTCAAGAAACATTTCGTGGTTGGCAGGGGTAAGTTGTACTTCTTTGCTTTCTTTGGCATAACTTTCTAGCACATTAAAGATTGTTTGAGTTTTGTTTAACCACTCTCTGGTTGACAGGCAAAGTACACTAAGATTAAGCTGGTTTATTAAGTAATGAATCTCCGAAATAAAATCAATATCGTTTGTGGCTTTTACTGCGTTAGCTACTCGAATTATTAGTTTGCTTTTTAAAACATCTTTAAGCATGGAAATATAAGGATAAGAGTTTGCGGGTGAACCAGTTGGGATTATCACCAGCTTTGATTTTTGTATAAGTGATTCGAGGTATTTACAAATCTGTAAACTTTTTACTTGCTGCCTGCTAGTATTTATAACGCTTAAGTTTTGCGGGTGCACCTGGATCTTAGATTCATCTACTTCTGCCTCTGAATTAAGCTTTTTCCCATTTGCGTCTTTAGCGATTAACTTTAAAGCTTTGTTAAAACAAAAATAAAAATTTAAGTTACTAGGAATAAGATCATCATTTTTAAATAAGTTGTTAATGAGGTCGAGGTCAAAAACACTATCTAAGGTTTTTTTTTGATTTTCATATACAAGCGCTGCAATTAAAATGTTTCCAATTTTATGGCTGATTTTGGTATTTTTAAATCTTTTTTTAAACCGTATTGTGTATTCTTCGGAAAACTTTTTAATCGTTTTAAGAATAATTTTAGAGTTTGAAATGTCTGATCTATTTATTATGTGGCTTGCAAGAGCAATTGTTTTAGGCTCAACTTCATTAATATTATCCGTGAATTCTTCAGCAATACTGTAGCCTATTTTTATAAGCTGAGGGTTTTTTGTAAGAATACCTTTTCGTTTTATTATTGAGCCAATATTGCTTCGTAAATCTCCAGGGGGAAGTATATCTGGAAAAAGTTGCCTTATAATTCCGGTATGCCCACCAGAATCAACAGTATTAAGAAGTATATTGTGGCTGATTGTAGAGTCTCCGAAAATCCACCAATCCATAAAGGGCTGGCCACCGTGACCTCCAAGTACTGCATACAGTATTTGTATAGATTCTTTAGCCATTCAGCATGTATTCTATCAAATTTTTATTCAATTTATCCCTAGGTTTTTTTAGTAAAGTAAAAAACTTATCTTTTTATGCCTAATAAGTTTTCATATAAACTTTTTGCCATTTTATCCGGTTTTTGAACTCTTTGGCTGCTGCAGTATAACCGCCATTGGAACCATCTACAAAGTGTACTTGTTGGCCTTTCCTTTCAAAAAATAAACATGTCATGTAAACGCTTTGAGTTGTATGGACACCGTATGCTAGCTCTCCAGCTTGATATCTTTCTTCAAGGTACCCAACTAGTTGGTGTCTTTGGGCAGAGTTGCCCGATATAACCATTCTAAGCATATCATCGAACTTTTCAGAATCAACCGAGCTTAGAACAGTAGATTTATACGCTCTTAGGGTTAGGGCTTTTATACCTAACTTTATTTTATTTAAAAACCATTTTATTGATTCATTAACAAAGTTTTTCACAAAAAGTACACTTTTTGATTTTCTTTCAACATAGGCTTGCAGTATCGATTCAAGATATATTTTTTGTATATTTGTACCTATTCTTATTGATCTTACTTTTATTGGGAAACGCTTTTCTTTCGACCCGTAAATTGATTGGATTTTTGACATTACATCCGAATAAACTTGGGATTCATCACGCACAGAGTTGTTAGCTTTTATTAAAAGGCTTACGACTTCTTCTTTTTTGCCTGGAAAATCTTGCCAGATACACTGCAATCCGCTGTAGTCTGCACGAATTCTAGGGGGTTTAAATTCAATAATGTATTTAGGGTCACTTTTTACAAGTGTTTCAGCTTCTTCTAACCCACCTCCTTTAAATACGGCTTGATAAAAGTTCTCGCCAACTTTCATTTTGGCAATTCTCACTTTAGTTCTTCTGCGAAGAATATCCATCACGGGTACTGCGCCTATACGTAATTCTAGTCCAAATTCTTTAAGCGCAAAATAGTATGTATCTCTTAAAGCGTCATAAGCTTGTTCTAGTGATTCTGGAGGTATTAACATTGTTGCTCCATCACCGCCAAATACAAATGGGAAATCAGTTTGCTTATCAATATTCATTACAGCTGAAACTCCGCATGCTGCTACAAAGTTTACTTCTTTGTATCTTCCTTCTTCAACAGCAATTGTTGAGTTGCGTACATCGGTTACGAGAATATACCATTCTGGCGGAATGTCTTTGAAACACCGATTATCAGTAACATCGTTAAAGTCTTCGATATATGGCAGATCTTTATAGAAACTTTTTTTACCCATATTTTATTGGCCTAGGCGTTTTGTTGCCATCGACATGCATCGTTTACAAGCAGTATATACCATAAATGCAAAAAGTTTCTACTAAATAATGACAAAAGCTGACTGGCTCGTTAGTTAAAGTCTTGACATCTTTGTGGAAATTCCAAATATGATCCATCTATAAAAATGAAAAACAAATCTGTAAACTAGAAATATGAATTTTTCAAACTCAATTTTAGAGTCACAAATATTATGGAATAATGCTAAGTATCTTGGCATTGATTTAACAAGCTTTTACATTAAAGCAGGTCAGTCTTTTGCAGAACAGCTTATTAAACTCTATGGTCCTGATAAAAAGTATGGATTTATTTTAGGCATGGGTGGAAATGCTGCTGATGGCCTTGCTACAGCTTATTTTTTAAAAGAGCTCGGGGTAAAAAACGTTGAGGTTTATGTTTTAGGAAGAAGATTAAATAGCCAAAACCCTGTTTTAAAAAAGATATGGGATGAAATACTAGCAGAGGGCTTTGATTTAAATATTGTTCAGGACTGTTTTTATAAAGATATTAAAAAAGCAGATGTATATATTGAATGTGTATCAGGAACTGGGTTTGAAGGCAAAAAGCTTACAAAGCGTGCTAAAGATGTTATAAAAAAAATAAGTGCTTCCAGCCATCACATTGTTGGGCTTGATATTCCAGTGCCCCACTATAAACCAAAAAGGGTTTTTTCTATTGCTTATGCTAAAACTAAAAACGCTGTTGTAATACCGGTTAGCTTACCTGCGCGGTTGGTAAACTTTTGTGGGCCTGGCGAATTAGCTGTTTTGTGGAGTCCAAGAACCAAAAGTCATAAAAAGCAAAATGGGAAATTAATGCTTCTTAAAGGCAGTGATTTTATTCCTTCAAAAGAGCTTGTGTTGTCAAATTATGCTTTAACAGATAGTTATAATATGGACCAAAGCCTTGGATTTTGTTCTAGTACCATTGGCAATAAAAGAATTGACTATTCTTTAAACTGGGCTGATTGTATAGGTGTGGTCAAAGTTGATAATAGTTTTATTTCGCAAGCCTTACTTAAAGAAGTTTTTAATAAGTTTTCGCATAAAAGATTTGTTATTTCCGCAGATGTTCTTGATTGTTTTGGAAATGATTTACTAGGCTTTATAAGTGGCAACATTGTTGTTTTTAAATCTGCAAATTCTGGTAAAGCAAAAAGATTTGCAATTGAAAATGGTGTTGTTGCTGTTTGTATAGGGATTGTTACTAACTTGTTTTCACCAAATGGCGAAACTCGAATTGTTTCTGAGAAAGTTGATTATGATGACTACTTTTTTAGAGTTGCGACGTATTTTACTAAAAACGATGCTTGGCTTAGTGCAAGAGCAGCAGTAATACCACTTAAGTAAAAACGATAAGCTAAAAGCTAAAAGGGATTTAAGGTTGAATGCAGTAGGCAACAGACTTTCCCTTATAGTTCTTACCTACTTACCGCCTTGGTAACTTCGCCACTATGTGTTAACATTCAACAATTTAAAATATTAACTATAAATTATGTCAGATGAAATGCCACAAGAGCCCGAGCAAGAAGCAGATCCAACCCTGGACGATATGCTAAGTAAATTTATCTCTAAATACCAAGAAACTTATGGTAACGATCCAATTTTCAAAGACGTAAAAGAAGTGCTTATAAACGCTAATCAGAGTTTAAGGATTCCAGAAAATAGATATGGTGAGCGAGAATATGAAATAAGTAAAGCATTAAGAAGATTAGAAGGACTGCTGGATACACGAGTTAAAATAGCGATTAGCTCATGTGAGAATTCTCTTAGAGACATATATAAATACTTATCCTGCTGCACTTAATTTTCTTAATGCACTAGTATCTATTAATGCCAATCAATTATTGTCAGGAGAAGTAAAGCCTTCTGAAGTCTATAATTCAGTCGAAGATTGGGTTAGTTCCAATCAACAAGTTCTTCGTTTACTACTAGATTTACGATCATCTCAAGAATCTGAAAGAGCTAGACTAGCCCTTCTGCAAGAATGTAAGGAGTTGCTTTTAAGAAGCATATTAAGTGTTAAACAAGCAATTGAACCTAAAGACTAGCAATTAATATCTTTCAACAATTTAATGTTGCAGATATTTTTCCAGAAAATGGTGAAAATGCAGAAATAAATCACACAGTGGCATTCTTAAAGGGTGCAGTATCTACATTGCCTGATGTTTGTGAATATATTTATAAGGTTGGACAAAAAACTGCTTCTGAAATAGTTAAAGCGGTACTTCTTAATAGATCACTCTCATTGGGAAGTGGGCTTCTCCAACCCGGAACTGATAGTAATAACCTTTTATTAAGTTTGGAATTAATTGTTGCTGATTATGACTTTATAAGGAAAGCTAAGGTTTACCCAGATATGTTTGACGATTTCGCTCTTAGGAAGTTAAACCGTATTCTTACAGCCAATGTAAACAAACCCGTTATGAATCGAGAT
>CAZUKH010000013.1:7202-16258 GCA_964620955.1 uncultured Candidatus Saccharibacteria bacterium
ATTAACTAATTCACAAATTAATCTTAAAGCTTTGATTAAAATTATGTCGGCTGCAAATGACCAAAGCAAACGCGAATTAGAAGAACTTCAACAAGTTGTAATTGAAAGGTTGAGAATAGTGGGTGAAAGACAAGCTCTGTTGGAACGTATCTTTGCGAGTTTGCAAAATGTTAAATAAGTAGCTAAACCATTAGCATAAATATTTTCCTAATTGCTCTTGAAAACTTAGTAACTATCTCTTAATATCAGTTACTAAGCAATTTTTATGTCCGAATTTGTACATCTTCACGTTCATACTCAGTACTCACTATTAGACGGGTTAAACCGCACAGAAAAACTTTTTGAAAAAGTAAAATCAAGTGGAATGGACGCAGTAGCCATAACCGACCATGGGGTAATGTATGGTGTGCCTGAGTTTTGGATTAAATCCCGAGATTACAGTGTAAAACCAATAATTGGTTGTGAGATTTATCTTGCACCAAAACAGCGTACCTTAAGACAAGATATAGACGGAATAAGATACTACCACTTATTGCTATTAGCAAAAAACTTAAAAGGCTATCAAAACCTGATAAAAATTGTATCAATATCTAACCTTGAAGGAATGTATTACAAACCCAGAGCAGATATTGAAATACTTAAAAAATACTCTGAAGGCTTAATTTGTACATCAGCGTGCCTGGCAGGACCACTTTCGAGGCACATAGTAAGAAACGAACCACAAAAAGCTGAAGAATGGTTAAAAGTTTTACACTCAATTTACAAAGAAGATTTTTATCTTGAAATTCAAAGAAACGGAATAAGGTGCGAAGATGAAATAGACAATGAGTTGGTAAAAAACCTTCCCGAAATAGAAAGAGCCAAACAACTAAGGACACTTGAAGAACAAGTAAAAGTTAATAATGCGATTTATGATTTGTCTAAAAAATTTAAAATACCAATAGTAGCAACAACAGATGCTCACTTTTTAAACAAAGAAGACAAAGAAACTCAAAAAGTCTTGTTTTGTATTAAAGACGGTAAAACTCTAAGCGACCCTACAGCAATGGCTGGGTATATTGAAACATACATCAAAACGCCAGATGAACTAAAACAAGATTTTTCTGATATTCCCGAAGTACTTACAGAGACTCTAAAGATTAATGAAAAAATCGAAACTTTCGATATAACCTATAAACGAGTTCAACCACATTTTTGGAATCTTCCAAAAAACTTAACAGCTGAAGAAGAACTTGCTAAAGAAGCATTTCAAGGAGCTGTTCGCTATTACTCTCAAGAAACGTTACCATTTAAGCAAATTCAAAAATTTGATATTAAAAAAGCAAAGTCTTATTTATCCGAAGAAATAATTGAAAGAATAGATTACGAGCTTAAAGTAATACACGATAAAGGTTATGACGACTACTTCTTGGTGGTTTCGGATATTATGAAATGGAGTGCAAAGAATGGGATATTAACCGGCGTAAGAGGTTCTGTAGCTGGAAGTGTAGTTGCACATTGCTTAGACATTGTAGAGTTGGATCCAATAAAATGGGAGCTATATTTCGAAAGATTTTTAAATCCGGAAAGACCGTCTCCTCCCGATATAGATATGGATATTCAAGATTCAAGACGCGATGAGTTAATTGAATACGTTACTCAAAAATATGGGAAAGAATCTGTAGCAGCAATATGCGCTATCGGGAGGCTAAAAACCAAGGCAGCAATTAGAGATGTAGCAAGAGTTATGGGTATTGATTTATATATCGCCGACAAGCTTTCTAAAATGGTAACTGTGCTTTTTGGAAAACCGTACCCATTCCAAAAGATGATGGAAACCAGTCCAGAGTTTAAACAAATAGTTGATTCCGATGCAAGACTCCAGGAGTTAGGTAAAATAGTTACTAATATAGAAAGCCTTTCGAGGCACATGTCTGTACATGCATGTGGATATTTGATAACTCCGGGACCAGTAATTAATTATACTGCTCTGCAGCCAGAGACTGGAGGTGGTAGAACAATAACTCAGTGGGAAGGCCCATGGATAGAAGAACTTGGCTTAATGAAATTCGACTTTTTAGGACTTCGAACACTTTCAATAATTTCCGATACAATCCAAAACATAAAAGAGAATAAAAACATACAAATAGATTTTTATCAAATCCCCGATGGAGATAAAAAAACTTATGAACTTTTTTCACGTGGCGAAACAGTTGGTGTATTCCAGTTTGAAAGCCCACCAATGCAAAGATATTTAATTGATTTAAAACCCGAAACCCAGGAAGATTTATGTTTTATGGCAGCAGCCTATAGACCTGGTCCTATGCAGTATATACCCGATTACATTAAGTGCAAACATGGAGAAAAAGACCCTGAGTTCCTTATCCCCGAACTTAAAGAAATTGTAGGATACACCTATGGTTTCGCTATTTACCAAGAACAAGTAATTAGAATAGCTGTTGATATTGCAGGCTACACCATGGGAGGCGCAGATATTTTAAGAAGAGCCATGGGAAAGAAAAAACTCGATGTAATGCAAAAAGAAGAAGTCATTTTTAAAGAAGGGGTTAAAAAAAGAGGATACTCAGAAGAGATAGCAGCTCAACTATGGCAATACCTTCTGCCGTTTGCAGATTATGGTTTTAATAAAGCACATGCTGCCGGTTACGCAGTATTAGCTTATAAATGTGCTTATCTTAAAGCTCATTATCCTCTGGAATTCATGTCTGCACTTATGCATGCTGATCTCATTAACCCCGATAGAATTGTCATAGATATGCAAGAAGCAAAAAGACTTGGTTTTGAAGTACTAGCACCAGATATAAATAAATCAGGAGTTTACTTTACCCCTGAAGGCGATTCTTCCATAAGATTCGGGCTAGGAGCTATAAAAAATGTAGGTGTTAAGCTTTGCGAAAATATAGTTAATGAAAGGCTAAAAAATGGTGAGTTTTTGCACTTTGATGATTTTATAAAAAGAGTTACAATAAAAAACATAAATAAAAGAGCAGTTGAGTGCTTAATAAAAGCAGGTGCATTAGACACTTTTGGAGACAGAAACGCACTTATTACAATTCTTCCTCAAGTATTTGAAAATGTTTCAAATGCGGAAAAAGCAGAAAGCCTTGGGCAAACCGGACTATTTAGTTTTGAGAGTGAGCATGATGCACTAAGTGCTACCCCAAAAACCCCGTTCCCGTTAACTGTAGTATCAGCAACTGATAAAGAAAAACTAACCTGGGAAAAAGAGCTTTTAGGTTTGTTCCTGTCTTCCCACCCACTTGAAGAGTTTAAATGGACACTTTTAAAAAAAGACATTTGTACAATTGCAGAAGTACAAGAAGGAGTAAATAAGCAAAATATAAACCTTGTAGCATTAATAAGCACAATAAAAGTAGTGCATACTAAAAAAGACAACTCACGGATGGCAATCTTACTTATTGAAGATTTTTCATCTTCTATGGATGCAGTTATTTTTCCAAAAACACTTTTAAAATATGAACCCCTGGGGCTTGTTGAAGAAGGTAAAGCATTATTGTTAAAGGGTAAAGTTAATAATCGTGATGGCAAAAAATCTTTTATGGTTGAATCTTTAGAAATTGCAAAATCTAAAAAAATGCCTAAAAAGATTCAAATTGATATTACAAAGATAAACGATAAAACCAAACTTGAAAATATAAAACAATGTCTTAACGATTCTTTGGGTATTGAAGTTGAAATTATTTATGGATCAAAAAATAGACCAAAAACAATTAAAAAGTTTGTTGACTATAGAGATTACCACAAACTTTTAGGACTTAGAGATTACGTTAAAGCCTAAGAGTATTATGACTCAGTTCCAATCACTTCTCCCAAAAGTGACTGAATACAAAAATCTGGAATTATTTTCTTAACTTCTGCTTCAAATTTTTGTAAAGCAGTTGGTTCTAGTGCTTTAATGCATTCTATTATTTGATCGCCCCAGTGTTGTTCTTCAACTCCAGTAGTCGAAAATATTGCTCGCGCCAAGTCATCGGCCCAATTTCCTAAATTTGGGAAAGAATTACTGCAAATACTAATAACTTGTGAATATTTATCAATCACATTTTCGCTCATTGCGGGATGTTACCATAGCTGTATGTTAATATGGAAGTATGGCTACCCCTTTGGCATCTATATTACGACCTAAAAACATTAATGAATTTGTTGGACAAAATCATTTAATGGGTAAAGATGGTCCCTTAAGAAAGATTATAGAATCTGGAAAAATCAGTTCAATGATTTTTTGGGGCCCTCCGGGTTGTGGTAAAACCACTCTTGCAAGGTTGATTCCAATTTACGTTAAATCAAATTTTGTACTTTTTTCTGCAGTAACAGGTGGAATTAAAGATGTACGAAAAATAATTGACAAAGCGAAAGAAAATAAAATTAAAAATAATCAAGAAACAATACTATTTGTAGATGAAATCCATAGATTTAATAAAGCCCAGCAGGATGCGTTTTTACCACACGTTGAAGATGGCACAATTACACTAATTGGTGCAACAACAGAAAATCCTGGATTTGAAATAAATGCTCCGCTTGTGTCCCGAAGCCAAATTTATTTATTTACTAAATTGTTAGATAAAGAAGTTGAATTGATTCTTAATAGAGCTATAAATCACTTTCCTAAGACTACCTGGAGTGACAAAGCAAAAAAGTATCTTGTTCAATTTTGTGACGGAGATGCCAGAAAGCTTATTAATGCATGTGAAGCGGTTTTAAAACTTGGAAACAACATTAGGGTAAGAGAAGTAGAAGACGTATTACAACAAAAATCTATAGCTTACGATAAGTCTTCTGATGGTCACTACGATACGATTTCTGCATTTATAAAAAGTATGCGTGGCAGTAATGCAGATGCCACATTGCACTATCTTGCAAGAATGATAAAAGCAGGAGAAGACCCGGTTTTTATTGCACGAAGGATGGTAATCTTTGCCTCAGAAGATATTGGAAACACTAACCCACAGGCACTAATACTTGCTGTTAGCACAATGCAGGCAGTTAAAATGATAGGCATGCCTGAATCCCAGCTTATTCTTAGTCAATGCGCATTGTACCTTGCAAGTTCAAAAAAATCAGTAGCAGTTACTTTAGCCTTAGGGCTTGCTATGAAAGATATAAATAACAAAAGTCTTGACCCAATACCATTACACCTTCGCAATGCTGCAAATAAAGTTATGAAAGCTTTTGGATACGCTGAAGGACATATCCGTTACCCATGGCTTGAAGCAAAAAATAGCAAAGATAAAAATATTAAAGAAAAAGTTTTGAGTCAAGAATATATGCCCCAAAATCTGAAAGGTCAAAAGTACTATGATTTACAAAGTAATAGTGAGTAAACCACACTTTAAGCACTTTAGCTATCTTTTACCCTTAGAGCCTTACGAATGTGACTTTGTGATGTTTTAGACTTAGCAAATTTTAGCCAGTCGCTTGTAACAGTGAGGTTTTTTGATGTTAATACTTCTACAACATCTCCAGTTTTAAGTTCATGTTGCATACTAACCATTTTCTTATTTACAAGAGCACCTCTGTAATGAGTGCCAAGCTGTGTGTGAACGTGAAATGCAAAGTCTAAAGGTGAGGCGTCTTGAGGTAAACGAATAACTTTTCCTTTAGGCGTGAAAACAAAGATACTGTCTCTAAAAGCTTTAATTTGAAAGTCTTCTTGAGAAAGCTCTAACTTATCTTTCCAGCCTGTAAGCTCTTTAGTCCACGTAAGTTCTTGGCCTACTTTGTTTTGCATTAATTTATAGGCAATATGTGAGGCAGGGCCATATTCATTGAATTCATGCATTTCTTTTGTACGAATTTGTACTTCAAAAATTGTATTTTCAAACTTAAATAGAATGTGAATGCTTTTATAACCATTATCTTTAGGGTTGGCAATATAGTCCACAAACTCTTCTCTAATTGTTTCATAGTTTGCATTAACTAAACCCAGTACCATGTAACACTGCTCAACAGTATCAACAATGACTCTTGCAGCATAAATATCTAAAAGCATTTTAATTGCTTTTTCAAAAGGCAAACCATCTTTCATATATTTACGTTTTAACTTTTCGTATGCACTATAAATTCCCTTTTGTCTTGCGTATAGTTCAAAATTTGTAAGGTTGTACCTCTCAAGTAAGTTCCTTAAATCTCTTTCAAAGTATTCAATATGGTGCTTGTTTTTAGACAAATAGGCTGAAATCTCTTTTTTAATTAAGTGATACTCTTGAGGGTGAAGTATTTCAAATGCTTTATCTTCCATAATCCTTTGAACACTCCCTAAACCCAGGTATTCCGCAAGAGGGGCATAAACATTCTTTATTTTCATAGCCGCATTATTTTTTATAGGTCCATCCAAAGTGTCAATTGTCAAAATATTATGGAGCTTTTCGGCTATACGGATAATAATAATTCTTATATCTTCACAAGCAGTAAAAATTAGTTTTGTAAGTTCTTGTGAGTCGACATTATTAACATCTACTGTACCTGAAATTCTTCGTATTTGAGTGAGACCATCTACAATAAATGCAACTTCAATTCCAAAATTCGCTTCAATTTCTTCAACTGTACCAGTTGAATGTTCAATTACGTCATGAAGAAGAGCTGCACAAACAGCATTGGTATCTAGCCTTAAGTTGGTTACGTATCCTGCAACGCTTAAACAATGCCTCATTATTGGAGCACCTGAAATCCTTGCATTGTCGTGGTGCTTAGAGAAAGCGTATTCGTAAGCTTTATGAATTTTCACCAGATCATAATTCAGTTTACTGGCTTTAATGGCTTTTTCGAGATTTTGAAATGTAGAAATTTCTTTGGCGTCAAAATCTTTCATAGTAGAATGTTAACATAATGTCAGCAACAAAATTTGAAAATAAAACTATTCAAGCCTTAAGAGCGATAACAAGCAGTTTAAAAGAAAAAGATTACAATACAAAGTCTCATTAGAAGAAGTGGCTCACGAGTTAAAAATAAAAACAGCTATTCTAAAAAATATTGAAGCTAATAGGTTTAACAAATTTGCATCACATACTCAAGCTAAGGGTTTTATTAAAAATTATGCAAAATTAATTGGACTTAATTATTTAGCCCTAAGGTCGATTTATTTGCGTGATGTAGAAACGGCTCTCCCAGTAAAAAGAAAGAAACTTAATCATAAGGCTTATGCTATGCCAAAAATCGTGTTAACAAGGAAAACTTTCTACACGATTTTTGGCATAGGCATATTTATAATTGCATCAATTTTTTTAATAAAAAATCTGGAATATACATTAGCATTACCAAAGCTCGAACTAATTACCCCTTTTGAACTTCAATCTCCCTACGAAGGTACTATAACTTATGAATCCAACCTTTTAACTTTAGAAGGTAAAACTGATTCAATGTCTACTGTATTCGTTAACGATGTTCCTTTACCGTTAGATCCATTTTATAACTTTGAGTTAGAAAACTTTCCTGTAACAGAACTTTTGAATATAGTTGTAATAAAATCTGTAAATACCCTTGGAAGAGAATCTTTAATAACATTAAAACTAGTAAAACCTACAAACTTTTTTGAAAAAGTGATTTTAAATATTGATATAGTTGAGCCAACTTCAATTTCTGTTAAGGCTGACGACATCATTTTGTTTAGTGGAATTGCTGCTAAAGTAGGCACGCTGGATTTTGAAGCATTCGAAAAAATCGAGCTTTATGTTGAAGATCCGTCTAAGGCAAATATTAGAATTAACGGAGATATTTACCCTTTGCAAAAACAAAATTACAAAATAATTAATAAAAAAACAGAAATAGCAGTTGAGTAAAATTTTGTGTAAAATATTTATTTGTGGGAATAGACAAACTTAAAAACCATTACACAGGTTACAACTTTTTCTTTTACGACGGAGTTTGCAAAATGTGTGACAGACTTGTGAATTATGTATTAAAACACGACAGTCAAGATAAATTCCGGCTAATCGCACTACAAAGTAAAACAGCTAAAGAATTACTTAGACTGTATGGGAAAGAAGCTTCGGATTTAGATACTCTTTATGTAATAACAGATTTTGCTACAAACAAAGAAAAACTTTTCCAACGCTCTTCAGCAATTATCATTATTGGTCAAAAGACTAGGGGTTTTTTAAAAGTTCTTTCACTAGGCTGGGTTATTCCGCAGTTTATAAGAGATTTTATTTTTAATTTAGAGGCTAGGAATAGGTACAGATTTTTTGGGAAATACTCAGCATGCAAAGTGCCTACAAGCGAAGATTTAAAAAAATTTATCGAGTATGAATAATTCCGTTTTTGAACAAATCCTTGGCAAAAAGTTTAAAGAGTTACACCCCATATTAAAGATTCACTATAATCTCCACGAACCAGGTGAAATGCGAGTTTTTGAAGGCAGAATGGACGAAATTAAAGTTTCCAAAGTTGCGTTAATTCTTAGACCAGCTTTTAAACTACTAAATGCGTTTACCCCCATTCCAGGCAAAAATATCAAAACATTGCTTAAAAACTCTGTGTGCGTTAAAGACAGTAGTATGTTATGGAATCGTACTTTTTACTACGATAGAAGAATTATAGATTTTAATACTAAAATGATATGCAACTCTCCAGGCTTTGTTACAGAGTATGTTGGAATGGGCCTTGGCATAGTTATGCAAGTAGATATTCGTGACTCAAAGCTTAGGTTTGAGTCAACTCACTATCATTGGAATCTAAGATTTTTCAGAATACCAATTCCACATTTTTTATCTCCTGGCAAAGCTGTAATTAATGAGTTTGCTATAGACTCAAACACTTTAGCAGTAGACTTCCAAGTTAAGCATCCACTTTTTGGAAAAATGTTTGGATACAAAGGTACATTTAATTATGTTAAAATGGCCTAGGTTTTTAACCCAGTAGTTTAATTGTTAGTATTATGTGTATCGATTAAAGCAAATAATTCCAGGCTTAGTTATAAATTTAGCTAATACCTGTCACAAATCTGGGCTTTAATAATTATTAAAGTTCTTTTATTTAATTTATGTTAATTTTTTGAAATGAGTATCACTCTCTACTAACTTCCCTAAATTTCATTATAG
>CAZUKH010000013.1:16268-19428 GCA_964620955.1 uncultured Candidatus Saccharibacteria bacterium
AAATGAGTATCACTTTATTTGTAGGTAATTTATCTTGGAACACTGACTCTGAAGAGCTTAAAAGTATTTTTTCATCATTTGGCTCGCTAAAAGAAGCTAAAGTTGAAAAGTTTGACGACGGTAAGTCTAAAGGGTTTGGTTTCGTAGTGTTTGAAGAAGAAGCAGATGCTATTAAAGCAATGCAGGAAGTAAGTGGGAAAGAAATCGATGGAAGAAATATCAAAGTAAGGCTTTCAGAAGAAAGTTCAAATGGTAGAAAAGTATTCGTTGGTGGCTTAAGTTTTGCAGCATCAGAAGAAGATTTAAGATCTATGTTTGATGGTGTTGGAACAGTTCTTGATGCAACTATTATTCGTGATCGTGAAACCAGAAGGTCAAGAGGATTTGGCTTTGTAACATTTGCTGAAGCTTCAGATGCACAAAAAGCATGTGAGGAAATGGATGGTAAAGAAGTAGATGGAAGAAGCTTAAAAGTAAGTATTGCAGAACAAAGAAGTAGAGAGTAAAACTTCACAAACGAGAAGGGGAACACTCCCACAGTTCTGAGTTTTGGAGCTGATGGGAGTCGAACCCACAACCTCACGAATGCCATTCGTGCGCTCTAGCCAGTTGAGCTACAACCCCTCCATCCTTTTGAGATTTTAGCAGAACTGCAGAATAAAAGAAATTTAAGCCATCTTACATTCTCCTTAAAAAAGTATTAAACTATACTTCATGAAGAGAATAGACGGTCACTTATTTCTATTGTGGTTTTCAAGAGGCGCATTATTTTTTGACTACTATTATTTTGGCTTTTTAAAGATTATTGGTTTAAGCCCTGCAGCAGGCCTTGTAGAAGCACTTTTTGAAAGAACAATTCCTTTTATTCCATTTGAAACTTTTTTTATACTTTTTGGAGTTTTGGAGGTGTTAATAGGCATTGGATTCTTAATCCCAAGGCTTACTAAATATGTTGTTCCAGTAATGCTTATCCACATGTTTACAACTCTTTTGCCATTAATTATGGTTCCTGAGCTTTCTTGGGCAGGGCCTTTACAGCCAACCCTTGCAGGACAATATATGTTTAAAAACTTTGTATTAATTGCATTAGCCCTTTGGATTTACACAGAAAAGAGATTAAAGTCAAAATCCCAACTTAGGAAGTAAAGTTTATTGACTCTCAAAGTTAGCTGACGCTAAAATCTTGAGGTTTCCCTAATCTATGTCCGATCAGCCTCCTGTATTTGTTATGTGTGACTTTGGAATACCTTGTTAATAAAGCTCCCATACTGTTACTATTTTTGTTGTGTTTTCATACTTCGATTTTACATCGAGTGTCGGATTTTTACGGGGAGATTCCGCCATCTTTCATTCTACAGCTTTTACACCATACCTATCCTTCATAATTTTTACAGAGTCTTTAATTATCTTTTTTAAAATAACCAAATCAAGGTCAGACAGCTTTTTGAAGTATATACACGATACACTCGTCTTCACCTTACCAATTTGATCTATTTCTTTTTTAAAGGTGTCAAACCCCGGCATAATATAAATTGTCATATTTTGCTTTCTTGGAGAAAAACCTGTTAAAGGCCAGTCTCCTTCCTGTCTACTTCTTTCAGATTTATAGTGATAAGATCCAAACCCAATAATACTGCTTCCCCACATTGTTGCTTTTTCACCAGTCACTTCTTCAAAAAGCTGAACAAGTTTAAGGCTATCTTCGATTTTTTGTTGATCTTTCAAAGATTGAATAAAATCTTTAACACTTAAGTTGATTTTGCGGGTTTTTAGTTCTGCCATTAAGAATTATTAATGTAAAAAATATTTTAAATATTTAAAAATCTTTCAAAAACTTTTTCGTTTCGCCACAATAATGCTTTTAGTCCAACCTGCAGTTTTTTTATCTTTCCTGTGGATGCAGCCGTACCAACAACATGGCCTTTTGGCACCTTCTTTTATTTCTTTGATTAAACGTCCAACATGATTTTGTCTTGTTTCAGATTTTTTTACATACGTGGTCCAACAAATCCATTCATTTCGCGCAAGTGGGGTTAGTTTCTCCCAAAGGGCTAACGCCTTAGAGTCTTTGGATAGGGCAGATTTTAAATCTGTGGGTAGTTTGTGAACCACACCACCAGAAATTTTTTTAAGCATATCCAATTCTATCAAACTTTTTAAGGACAGGCTAAAAAAATTTTACACATCAAAAAATTTAATGCATTCATATGAAATTAGTTTTAATATGAATTAATATACTTTTTACATACCATTTATGGAAGGAGATGTAATTTTTAAACGGCTTAGGTGGTGGAACGGAATTATGGCTATTCTGCACTTTTTGCAGGGTATAGCTATGTTTGCACTAAGTAAAGACTTTCAAATCCCTCTTTCAACAACATTTCTTGACTTTAATATTCAAGCACGCACGGTTTTACCTGTTACAGAGGAAGTACTAAATTTGAATCTCGGACATTTTATATCTCTATTTTTGTTTTTGTCCGCGTTGTTTCACTTTTTACTGGTTTTACCTGGAATATACGAATGGTATATAAGTAATTTAAAGAAGAAAATAAACTATTTAAGATGGATTGAGTACGCCTTCAGCTCCTCAGTTATGATTGTGGCAATAGCTGTATTATGCGGTATGTTTGATGTGCCAAGCTTAATTTTAATATTTGGACTAAACGCTATGATGAATTTGTTTGGCTTGATGATGGAACTTCATAACCAAACGACTAAAAATACAGACTGGACCTCGTATATTTTTGGTGTAATTGCTGGCATAATTCCTTGGATTGTTATAGGAATGTACTTTTTTGGAGCAGTGTCTTCTGTAAGTACTAATATTCCAGATTTTGTTTATGCAATACTTGTATCTATCTTTTTGTTCTTTAATTGTTTTGCAATAAATATGTTTTTGCAGTACAAAAAAATTGGCCCATGGAAAAACTATCTCTTTGGAGAAAGGGTATATATTTTGTTAAGTTTGGTAGCTAAATCTGCGCTAGCTTGGCAAATATTTGCAGGAACTTTAAGACCAATGTAGAAAGGTAGTATGGCGGAGGAGGAGGGATTTGAACCCTCGATCCAGTTTCCCGGATACACCGCTTCCAACGGTGCGCACTAGACCACTATGCGACTCCTCCCTTTTTCTGCTAATCGAATAATTTGCAACTTT
>CAZUKH010000014.1:0-18007 GCA_964620955.1 uncultured Candidatus Saccharibacteria bacterium
ACATTATATCTAATTACACCTCTTTTTTCTGTCCAGTTTCTGGGGTACATTTATATACCTTCTACATGGGTAAATTTGAGTATCCAGCAGGTTCTGGCATTTTAATTGAAGGAAAGCATCCTAACCTCATTACAAAAAAAGAGTATGAACTTGTACAAGATATCATTTCGGGTAGAAGTCGACCTAGAAAAAAGATACATACACACGCATTTACAGGATTATTAAGATGTGGAGAATGTGGTTGCTCAATTACAGCAGACCCTCCAAGAATAAAGGTATTTAAAAAAACAGAACCGAGAACCTACAAATATTATCACTGTACAAAGAAAAGAGATGATGTTTCTTGTTATGAGCCATCTATTGAAGAAAAAGAGCTGACTAATCAGTTCAAAGAACTTGTTAGTATGATTGATCTAAAAGAGGATGTATCTAATTGGATTGTAAGTAAGATAAGAATTGAAAAAGATAAAGCAACAACAGACACCAAAGACATTGCAAATCAACTGAATCAAAGATACCAGCTTTGTGTAGATAAAATTGATAGATTAGTGGATAAAAACCTTGAAGGAATTCTATCGGATACTATTTTTAAGGAAAAAATGTCTGAACTTGAAGAAGAGAAGAAAACATTATTAAGAAATCTAAATGACTTAGATGATGAATATACGAATAGAATGGATACGATTATAAAAGCCTTCAATTTTGCAAAGAATTTGAATCAATTATGGGAGGAAGGTGATTTAGAAGATAAAAAAATGATTATGTCAACTTTAGGATCGAACCTTTTTTTAAAACAGCAGAAAGTCTTTATACAAATGAGTTCCGAGTTCAGACTAATCTCAAAACACCAAAAACAGCTCAACTCACTTTCTGGAAGGATCGAACCAATCCAAAGCGGTTTACAGAAGGTACAATCGGAGGTTTTAGAAGAACAAAGTTTCATTTGGGGTGGCTGGAGGGGCTTGAACCCTCGACATTCGGTTCCACAAACCGACGCTCTACCAGCTGAGCTACAGCCACCATTCTACGCTTCTTCGAAGCTACGAATGGCAAGCCATGCTTTTATACATTAAACTTAGCATTCGTAGATTCAAAGAATATTTCTTCTTTGTAACCATTCTTTACCTGCATTACTTTTAAAGTACTTTTCTCTTATTCTTGCTGTATAATAATCTTTAAATTCCGCACTATAAATTAACTGCCAGTCAGATCCCTTTGTAGATCTAATTTTATCAGCATTATGCAATTGTAATCTACTCCCAATATTTTTTGTCATCCCAACGTATACTTTTCCTTCCTTCGATCTTAAAACATACACTGTTATCATATTAATCGAGCTATTTATCTTTCGTAATGCAATGTAGAAAGACAGCCACCATTCTACGCTTCTTCGAAGCTACGAATGGCAAGCCATGCTTTTATACATTAAACTTAGCATTCGTAGATTCAAAGAATATTTCTTCTTTGTAACCATTCTTTACCTGTATTACTTTTAAAGTACTTTTCTCTTATTCTTGCTGTATAATAATTTTTAAATTCCGCACTATAAATTAACTGCCAGTCAGATCCTTTGTAGATCTAATTTTACCATACATCTCTTATATTGCTCTATTGTGCGGTCAAATTCACCGTGCCTGTAGCCAGACAGGCAAACACAGCGGAAGATCAACGCGATTTACAAAAGCTGTACTTGAATTAATTAAACAAAGGGGTTTTACGCTTTAACAATAAATGTTAAAATGGCATGCGAAATTTAAGCGCCAGTAGCTCCTCGAGAGATTGTTGATGAGGACGATCTGCCCTCGCAGAGAAGTCTGAATCTACAAGATCTTAGTCCCGACTTTAGTCGGGGAGCTGGAGTAGAAAAAAGAAAGATAAGAGTAAGTTGTGAAAATATGCGCCAGTAGCTCAGTTGGATAGAGCAACTCCCTTCTAAGGAGTAGGTCCCAGGTTCGAATCCTGGCTGGCGTATTTTTAAACCAAGATCTTTAATATATTGTTTCTAAAGGTTCTCCCGCCTGGGGCGGGACTAATGCGCTCATGAAACTTGCAGCACTTCGTTTGCAATTTTCAGAGCTTATTGAGGAATCCTGGCTGGCGTATTTAATAATTGCAAACTTATCTTGGGTCAGTAGCTCAGTGGTAGAGCAGTCGCCTCTTAAGCGGTTGGTCGTGGGTTCGAATCCCACCTGACTCAGTTGGAAAGAATGTGCTATAATGCCAGGCTATGGAAACACCAGATCTTTTTGAAAATGGCTATGGACATCGTAGAAGTGAAAAGAATTTCAAAGATCCATTGATTATGGAGCTTGGTCCCTATGACGAAGCTGTTTTATATTCATATGCCTTTCATAATTTAAGCGGTATTATTGAATCGCTAAGAGGTGGAACAACAGAAGTGAAGTTTTGTATTGAACCTATCGACGACATGCAATTTGAGAGAGATTGTGTAACTACTCAATGTTATCGAGTTGTATTTTTGCCCTTTGAAACAAACCATTCTTCTGTCGCACATGAAACACTTACTAATGGATTTGTTGAAATTATAGGAGGCTCGCAAGCGAAAGTAAGTTCTACAAATTAGGATGATAGTGAGTTATCAGCTTTACCTCATTTTGAGAAGTTTAAAAAAGCATCATTTAGGCTAATTGAAGAAGCAATTTCGAAGAGGCTCGAAGTATTACGGTAAAAGTTGGCTTATCTCAAAAAATGCTTTGCATACTTTAAATAATTACATGGCAGAAGCGATTTACCGCACAACTCAAGAGGTTTACGAATTTATGCAAGATTCAGGGTACACTCCGAAAGAGTTTCCTCGTGAAATTTTCAAAGAAGTATACCCAATACACCACCAGGATAGACATGTTTTTTTAGTTTATGATAGAACCTGGGGTCATGATCGAGTCATAAAGGCAAGGCCAGTAAATGAATCTGCATGTGAGGAAGTTTGCAAATTGAAACTTCTTTGAAATCATTATGGCCAACCTGATTTTAAAGTTGTAGAAACACCAACCTATTTACTTTTTAACATGCCTTGGCTAGGCTACAGCCTAGGCCACTTAGGATCAATCTTAGATTTGCAGTTGTTTGAAAACTACAGTCAAAGAATGATGACGGGTTTTACCTTTGAGCAAGTTAAAGTACTTTGGGATAATGCAGTTGAGGATGCTCAAAATTTTGCAGCCAAGTACTCTCTTGTTCATGGGGATCTTTATCAAAAATGTGCACCTAACAATATTGTTTTTCACCCCATAGACTTTCGACTTTACCTTATAGATGCTGAAGCTCTAAATATTGCCAATCCTGAAACTACAGATAGGTTTATAAATCAAATGAACTTAGTAAAAAGTTGGACGAATGAGAATCTCGTTATTGCTAGATTTTGATACTGGTGCCAATATCTGGCACCATGTTTGCATACCTTACTAGAGAAAGTATAATTTGTAGAAGTTCCCTAACTTCGAATAGTGGTAATATATTAAGCCTTTTACTTAACGAGCTTCCTATACTAAGAGGTTTTGCACTTTTTTCTAGAGAAGAACCTAGTCTTTTTACTGCAAGTCATTATTCAGAGTCTCCGTATCAAATGCGTTCCCTCAAGCATATAGATACACGTGATCTTATTTGTTGCAAAATAGTTATAAAATTTCCTATTAGTGTTCTCCCTTCTTGTAGATATTCTTACTTTGATCCGCAGTCACACTACTCAGGACAGAAAAAACTAATAGAAGGCAATCTAGAAACCCTGAAGAACTTTCTCGAAGAAAAAAGACTTAATTCGGAGGTTATTTGTGGGCTAGAAATTTCTGAAGAGTTTATTAAGTATGCAGTTATTCCAGGACTTGCTTTACTTGTAAAAGATTTAAATACTGGGCTCTCTGATTATAAAGAAATTTTTTTTCAAGGAGAAAACTTTAGAATAGATCATGAGTCTTCCCAGGAATACGCAAATCCATCTTATCTAAAACAAATTAGTGTTCTAAGCTCAGCTTCAGGAGCTTCTCCTGGTGAGTTTAAATAAATTGAATAAAACTCATTTAGGTTTTTATTTTCCTTCATAATCACATCAAATGACTTACCCATTTGTTTATATGAGCCAATATGCTCATAAGTTTTAAATTTACCATTTAAAGAAACTATTCCCTTACCAGCTGCCGAATCATTTACTTTAACCCCTATCCAACCAAAACCAAAGCTCTTTCCTTTTTCAATAATCATGCCGTTTTCATTTTCATCAATGTTGTAACCTCTTTTTTTAGCTTCCTGCAGAATTTTGCCGTAAGGTACTGCAACAGGAATCCACATTAAGAAGAAGCCCCTCATTGTAAAGTACTTTCCAGTTAAATCTTTAGAACCGTAACTCATTTAATCATAAGTAAAATATATTAAATTATACTAATACAATACAACCACATTATCAATGCTGTTTTACAATAGTATGCTAATATATTCGTGTTTTCTGTCACTTTTATTTGAAACTGATCATAAAACTTGTGACTACTACATGGCCTGCCTGGCTGTAGACAGGAGTTTTTTTATTTAATCTTTAAAAATATATGTATGAAACAAAAGACAAGTAAAATAGCAAACTTTAGTTTAGCATTCATTTCGCGTTATAAAGCAACTTTATTAATATCTCTTGCGCTTGTTGGTATAGGCTTTTTCAGTTACACAACATTGTTAAAACGAGAAGGATTTCCAGTAATTAATATTCCAGTTGTACTTGTTCAAACACCTTATCTTTCCGGCTCGCCAGAAAAAACTGAGTTAGATGTGACGTCAAAAATTAGTGACGCACTAAAGTCTGTCGAGAAGATTGAAACTATAGAAACCACTTCAACAGAAAGCTTTTCTACAGTTTTAGTAAGATTTTTACCAGACTTTGAAAACATTAACGACGCAGCAAACCAGATAGAAGATCAAATTAAAAGTTTAGATGGATACGGTACTACAATTATCCCAAACATTGTAATCCCCAATGCAGCAAAGATTGATGGAGTGAATGACTTGATTTTTTCGATATACTCAAATACTAAGTCACCATTAGAACTTCAACAACTTGGAGAAAGGTTAACGGCTAATCTCGAAGAAGGAGAGCTTGTTAAAGATGTGAATATCATAAAACAAATCGAAACAAGAAAAGATGTTAGATCCAGCAAAGAGGTAATTGTTAAAACAAGCTTTAGTAGAGTCGGAGTTTCTGAGGAGGGAAAAATCAATTTTTATGATGCACTTAACATAGGTGTGGTAAAAGCTAACGACAACGTAGGTACAATAGAGTTTTCAACCGAAGTCAGAAATATTGTCAATGATACATTAAACAAAGATTCGCTATTAAGCGATATAAAAGTATCTTATGGAGGAGACTTTGCAGATAGCCTCAAAAGCCAAATTTCTTCTCTTGAATCTAATGCCCTTGCAGCAATTTTGACGATAACTATTGTTCTTTTCTTTTTTATTAATTTAAGGGCATCAGTAATTCTTGGAATATTTATACCTTTAACACTCGGTGCAGTATTTATAACATTTTATTTAATAGGGTATTCACTAAACACTATTTCTTTATTTGCATTAATACTTGTACTTGGGCTTTTTGTTGACGACGGAACAGTAGTTGTTGAAGCTATTGACTACTATAAACGAAAAGGGTTTAAAGGAAAAGCAGCTGTTGCTAAAGCTGTTAACGATATTGGTATTGCAGATATTTCAGGCACACTTACTACTCTTTTAGTCTTTGTTCCTTTAGTTTTTATATCTGGTGTTTTGGGTGATTTTATAAGGTTGTTGCCTGTAACTGTAATTATTTCTCTTGCGCTCTCGTTATTAATTGCCCTAACAATACTACCTCTAATATCATTGGTACTTATACCTGACTCACAAAAAAAGTCTAAAAATAAGGTTATTTATTTTTTTCAAAATGCACTTGGATTTATACCTAATAGTATAGTAGAGCTTAGCCGCCGGCTTAGCAAAATAGTATATTTCGTTGTGTCAAGAAAAATCTATATAGTATTAAATATAACAATATCTATTGCTGTAATCGTTATTGGTAGTAGTTTTGCGGCAAAAATCGGATTTGAGTTTTTTGCTCAGTCAAAAGATGCCGACACAATTTCTGTAACCGCAAGTACACCAGGCAATAACAATGTTGATTTAGTAAAAGAGCAAGCGATTAAACTAGAGCAGCTTATTGCCAATAACCTGGAAGATGTAATAACAAAAGTAAACTACTTTGGTGCAAATGCTCAAGGCTTCAATTTGCGAATTGAACTTACGCCTATAGGTGAAAGAGAGCTTACAGCCTTAAATATTGCAGCAAAAATCAATGAGCTTGGAACGCAGATTGAGGATGTTAATATAAGTGCTTCAAGCCTTGTTGCTGGTCCACCAGTACAACAGTTTCCTTTTGCTATGCAAGTCTTTGCCGAGAGTACAGATACTCTCATGAAAGTTACAGACGAAATAAGTGAATTTATTTTAGGCACTCCTTTAAACAAAAATGTAGGTGTAAATGAAGTACAAGTTCAAAACCTCAATGGTATAAGCGAAATAGATGGCAAACGTTTTGCGCAAATTAGAGCTAAATTTACTGGGGATTCTGACAGCGCAACTTTGCTCGAACTACAAAATAAAATAATAAATGAGTTTACTCCACAAAAACTTGCTGATTTTGGAGAAAGTGATATCAAACTAGGTTTTGACCTTGGGCAAGAAAGTGACAATGCCGAGTCATTTAGTTCAGTTGTGTTTGCTGGTCTTGTGGCGTTATTAGTAATGTACGTTTTATTGGTTGTGCAATTTAATTCTTTTACACAACCTTTACTGATTCTTGTAGCTATACCTTTTAGTTTCCCTGGTTTATTTATTGGTTTGTATCTTACAAATAACCCTATGAGCTTTTTTGTTGTTGTTGGGTTAACTGGCTTAATTGGTATTGTTGTAAACAACACAATTATGCTTTTAGAATATGCAAACACCCGCAGAAGAGAAGGTTTTGGTATACGTTGTTCTATAGCCAAAGCAATCGAACTCAGGTTTAGACCAATTTTAGCAACATCAACTACAACAATTGCGGGCTTGCTACCACTTGCACTTACAGAGCCATTTTGGGAGCCTTTGGCTTTTACAATAATCTTTGGACTTCTTTCCAGTGTAGCTATGGTTTTAATCGCTTTCCCGGCATTTTACATTACTCTTGAAAAGCTAAGAGAGCTTACAAAATTTAAACTTAGTAGATTATTTTAATAACTAAAGTTAAAATTTAAGCATGGATGAAAGTTTAGATCCTGTTTTAATCACACAAGAGGCTCAAAGACTAGCCGAAGATACAAATAATGGCACATTAAATGTAGCTTATCTTGCTGAGCATTGGGGAGAAGATGCGGAGATTAGTCCAAACAACGCAAGAGTAGCAGCTAGAACCTTCGCATACCTGCTTCTAAGGCAAAATTTAGAGTTAAGTATTGCCGATGATATTGATAGTAGAATTATACCCCAGAGTATACTTCAAACTTTAGGCCTACAGGTTACACTTGTTGATGGCAACCTTGTGCTTTCAAGCATAGAAATGTAAATAAGGTTTGATTAGTCTTATTTGTGGGCGTAAAATTTAACTGTAAAAAATGATCTTAATCACATGAATAAAGAGTCAAAAATTCTTGAACCAATAGCTGGTGCGATTTTTAGTGCAGCTTTTTTGATATTATTTAACATTTTTTACTATGACATTCTTTTTATAACAAGAGAGTTTGACAATATTAGATGGTTTTACAATCTAAGCTTGATAAGCGGGTTTTTCTTTAATGTACTAAGAATCTTTTGGCAAAGTAAAAAGTTTAAAGTTTTAGCAGATTTTGTTTCACTTATTTTCTTTGTTTTAATAGCGATTTGGCTTTGGAATGTTTTTCCTTTTGACACTTCAGTTATAGGAGATACTCAAACATGGGATACAATATTTAAATTTTTGATTATAGTGCCACCAATATTAACAACCTTTGCAACTTTGGTAAACTCGAGCAAAGCTTTTAGCGAATCCAGAAGTTAGGGGTGTTATTATATTTCGCCCTCGTTAAACATGGCACGCTGCTCACTTTTACTAGTTACAGAGCGTTTAAAATAAAAGCTTTTCTTCCCATTATCCCCTTCTCTAAGTTCTAAGTATACTCTATGTTGAGAGCCATTCCTTGGCTTAAGGTACCATATATTTCCTTTTACTCCTTTAACTTTAGATAGTAAGACGCTAGAAGGGTTAGCTTGGAATCTTCTTATCAGTTCTAAATCTTTTTCTGTAATACTATCTGGGACATTTATGTCATTAGTACGAGGTTTTACCTCTTGAGATTCTGCAGGAGCTAAACCTTCCACATCTTCTGCTCTTTTTTTCCATCTATTATTTAAAGCAGGGTTTGGTGAAATTCTTGTATTTTGCTTCCCGGCAGGGATTTCAATTGGGTTAGAATTGCCACTAGTATCGACTAATGCACTATTAATTATAACAAATTCTAATGCTATAAATAATTGATGTATTACTGAATTATAAATCTCTGCTGGTACAACCCCTTCTATTGTATGCGGCTCTAAAGCTATTGTACCTGCTTGTACAATAACATCAAAACTTAGAGTACGCTTGGTATTACCAAGATGATGGAAAACTATGTCTCCAAGTTGGTCAGCCTTATCCTTTACTTCGAATCCAAACTGAATAACGTATTTATTAACTCTTGCTTTTTGAATTCTTAAACCTTTGTAGAGTTCCTTAGTAGGCACATAATCTATTTCATCTCCTCGAGCAAATAAAGTATCAATAACGTTTAAATAATTTATGATAGCCTCAAAAGGCAAAGATTCAACACTGTTATTAAATGAATCTCCGTAGTCTTGGTAAAAGCTTTGCCAATCTATATATGTAACTTTTAGCTGGCCACTTGTAAATATTGATTCTTTTTCAAATATTTGTTGTATTCTTGAGAAAAAGACATCATTATTCTCAGTTGTAATCTCACTTATTTTATCAAGTAGAGCACCAATGTATGCACCAGCATTAAACTCACCATATTCTTCAAGTGAAAGTACGTAACCTAAGTAAGCCCTGATCACATCGTTTTGCGAACTAAGTTTTTGGTCTAATTCAAAAAGAGATGTTATACCTAATGCAAATTGTTGTTCTTCACCTTCCAGTATCCACTGATTGATTGTTTCAAAATATGATGCAAGGCAATGTAAAACTTTAGATTTTTTTATATGATTAATAATATTTGAGTCAAGTTTTGATGTTAAACTTCTCGGCCGAAACTGCATGGCAGCAACAACTGCATCAGTTTCAATTACAAGCTCATTATTATTTAAGTTTTGTAGAGCAAACTGGGTGAAGTTGTTTGCACTATAGAATATCGCAGGTATGTATTGAGCTGCGTATAAATCGAGTCTGGCTGATTTTCCTGTTAAAGACCTTGGTATTACTCTTCTCGATTCACAAAAGGCAACGTATTTTTGCGCTGCGTTAGTAAGATTATTAAAAACTGTGTAACTGACAGGAGAAGGCGGGATTTTTGAACCGTTTGTAAATACAGAGTATGAAGACATACCTTTATGAGCACTTTGTTGTTGTTCATTAATAATGGTATTAAAAGCTTTTACAAGAGCTTTGACACTACTATCGTATGCTACTATTTGAGAATCTCTACTATTTCCAAAAAGAAAGTCGTTTGCAGCTAAACTTGCATTTTGTTCTGATAGGTCTTCCCTTATTTGTTGATTCATAAACCTACGTCTGTTGCCGTATTATAGCATCTAAGTGCTTGGGTTTCTAGTGTAGTAAGCAGTTAGCTACGTAATTGTTTATAAGTTATAATTCTTAGTCTTAAATACTTTCATGTCAAACATTTTTAAAATAATAAAACTTTCAAGCCCTATGTATTTGCTAATGGGGTTGATTGTAACAATAAGCATTGGTGGTGCAGTACTTGAGCTTGTGACTCCAATACTTTCAGGAAGAATATTAGATGAAGTTATAACTCAACTCGAAAACCAAAATAAAGACTACCAAAATCTCGTTATACTCTTAGGTGTATCTTTCTTTGCTACTCTATTTTATTTACTTTCACGCTCTGTAAGTCAAAGGTTAGGCGATCACTTGGCTGGTAAAATTCGAAAGCATCTTACAAGCATGTTTTACGAAAAAGCATTGTCTTTACCCCAGTCTTACTACGACTCTGAAGTTTCAGGGAAAATTGTAAACCAGTTGAATAGAGGTATTGTATCTATTCAAGGCTTTATGAATGTTGCTACTAATTATATTATTCCAACTTTTTTGCAAGCAATAATTGTAATATTTATATTAGCTTACTACAATGTTGCGTTAGGTCTTTTAATGTTAATAATTTTCCCAATTTATTTAGGAATAAGCTCAATATCAACTAAAAGGTGGGGAAAAAGAGAAGAAGCAAAAAACAAAATTGAAGATGTTACCCGCGGCAGAATCCAAGAAGTTATTTCGAATATCAAACTTGTTAAAGGATTTACAAATGAAAATAAAGAATTCGCTTTGGTAAATAACAACTTAACAGAGATAAATAATATTTACAGAAAACAAAGCAATGAGTTTCACCTTTTTGACTTTATCCGTGAGCTAAGTCTTTATCTTATTTTGTTTATAGCTAGTGTAATAATTTTTTATAATGCTTTTGAAGGTTTTATAACAGTCGGGACAGTTATAATACTTATTCAACTGGTTGACAGAGCACGTGCTCCATTATTTGGCATGTCATATGTGCTTGGACAAATACAGCAGGCAGAGAGTGGGTCCAAAGAGTTTTTTGAGATTCTTAATCTGCCTTCTATTGAAAACTTTAAAGAAAAAGCTAATGTAACAAGAATAAGCTCCCCTAGCCTAAAGTTCGAGAATGTTACTTTTAAGTATAATGAGTCAGAAACTGTTTTTGAAAATATTAGCTTCGATATTTCTAATAATGAAATGGTTGCTCTTGTTGGTCCAAGTGGAGCTGGAAAATCTACAATTGTAAATCTTTTATTAAAACTTTATGAACCGAGTCATGGAGAGATTTTTCTTAATAACAAGAGATTTTCACAGCTTTCACACAAGTTTGTGAGAGAGAACATGGCTTTAGTTTTTCAAGAAAATGAGCTGTTTTCTACAACTATCAAAGAGAATGTTGCCTATGGATCTAAAATAGATAATGCAAAAGTAATTGAAGCTCTTAAAAAAGCAAATGCCTGGGAATTTGTACAAAATCTTAAAGACGAAATAAACACTGAAGTTGGAGAGCGTGGGGTTAGGCTTTCGGGTGGACAAAGGCAAAGAATTCAGGTTGCAAGAGCAATTTATAAAGATGCGCCAATTTTAATTTTAGATGAGGCAACTTCAAGCTTAGACGCTAAATCTGAAAGCGAAGTAAGTGAGGCTATTGATAATCTTGTTAAGGATAGAATGGTAATAATTATTGCTCACAGGTTTTCAACAATCCAAAATGTAAACCGTGTTATTGTCCTAAATAATAAGCGAATTGAGGCAATTGGAACTCCTCAAGAACTGTCAACTAAACCGGGTATTTACTCGGATCTTTTGAAGTATCAAATCGAAGGTAACAAAAAGCTACTTAAGAAGTTCGAGATTTACTAGCCTTTATTGAGTTTTTACAAGACAAATAGTATAATGATGCCGGTTTACAACAACAATATGGGAGAAGTTAATCCTGATGCAAGCCGAATTGACGATTTCGGAACGGTTCCAATGCCAATACAACAATACTTTGCACAACTTCTTGGGGGTAGAACTCAGCCCGTATCAATTCCAGAAGATCGGTCGCAAACTCTTAACTTACCTGTCTCCTTCCTTTCTGAAGCATTGCTAAATGAAATAAACCTTCTGACTGCTGGCCAACCTTCTCATATTACCAAGCGTCCAAGTTCATTTTCTGTCTTAGAGGCAGCTTTAAACCAGGTTACTTTTTTGGGAAATGATTCTTCGTTATGGAGCCAAGTTGCAACCATGAACTTCTACATTTCTGGTGCTGTTGCTGTTGACCCAAACTCTAATAAGAAAGTTTTAAACTACGCTAGAGTAGCAATAGAACTTGCTTTAAATCAACAACAGCTCTCGGCTATGCCTTTAGCATGCGGAGCTTATTTTTTAAGAGAAGCACTGGCAGATGTAGATAGCCCCACGAACAGAAAAAGAATTTTAAAACGCTTCTTTGCCAATGAAATAGTTCCTTTTGAATATAACGCTGCAGTAGCTATAATGTCTGGAGTTAAAGTAGAGGATATTTGGGATTCTATTGAGGGTTTACAAAGTAATTTACCCAAAAGAGGTACATACTATAAACTAGAAGGAACAAAATATAAACCAAGATACTATTTACCTACGGGTTCATATAAAAATTTGCCATCAGACATTGCAATAGACCCACTAGTTTATTTGAAAACTGGACTACCTTTGGTTATAACACCTTTTATAGATGCACAAGCCGAGGATCAAATACGAACATGTATAAATAATATGCAAAAGCTTAAATCTTTAGTAGGTTTAAATATCTTTGGTAATAAATTTAATCCATCTTTATTGAATGAATTCATTGAGAATAAATATATCTTAACCTCTGGCAATGTCAGGATAATTTTAGAGAATGAAGCAATAAGATTACTACGGGGTGTAACAAATACGCCTGCTCTTAACGGTCAGATCCAGTTGGGTGAGAATGCATACGACTTGATTAATGTTCGCAAAAACGCTATGCGCTATATTCGCCACAATAATCTTCATTTAAAAATCAGTCCTACTTTAGTTACAATATATGCTACTGGTCCTTACAAGTATATCGAAGACCATTAGAAAGATTTACTAGCCTTTATACTCGTAAAGTTTTCTAAACCACTCAACTGTTTCTTTAAGTCCTTCTACGATTGATGTGGGATGGAAGTCCGGTACCAGCTTACTAACCAACACACTTTCGGCTATATATTCATTTTTAAAATGAAAAGACTCTTGAATTACCGACCTTATCCCAGGGCTAAAAACTCCAAGAATATTAAAAAATAACTTTGGAATTTCTCTTATCCTTACATCTTGCCGAGAATATGTATTTAAAACTCTAACTACTAAATCTTCATATCCTATGGCTTCTGCATTTGGCACATGCAGAATAGGAAAATCATGATCTTGCTGAGCTGCAATTAAAGCTAATTTGGCAAAATCTCTTGTGAAAGTAAAACTATGGCGTTTGTTCCCTAATGGTAGAAGCTCTGCAACACCAGTTTTAATCATTTTTTCAAAAAATCTTGCACCTATAAAACTAGTCATGCCATAAGGCCCATAAATATCACTGCCTCTAACAATACAACCTTTAATTTCTTTTTCACTTATTGCTTTTAAAAAACGCTTGGCAATTTTATTTCTAATTCTTCCTTTTGCTGACTTGGGCTTTACCACAGTTTCTTCTGTGTAACTATTAGACCCTTTTAAGTCTAAATATGTGTAAAGATTATCTATAAAAATCAGCCTTGCTCCAGAGTTTTTACCAGCCTCAATAAAGCTCTCCATAAACAACGGAAACTCTTGAGACCAAGCTTTATTTGAGTATTCAGACGCATTAAAAGCTCCGAAGATGTATTTAGCGGTTTTAGTTGCATTAACTACTTCATTAACATCCAATGCATTGGTTTTTAAAACTTTAAAAGGCCTGTCAAACTTGTCAGCTCCACTTTTTGTTATACCTACAACGTCAAATTGATTTGCTAAAAGCTCGTCAACAATACTTGCCCCAATACTTCCATTTGATCCAATTACTACTGCATCTGTATTCAAGATAAGTTAATAAAAGCTAATTTATAGAAGTTCTGTTTAAAGCATCTTGCTTTGTAACATCAACAGTTTCACTTGGGTGTTCAGGTGGAGCGTAAATAGTATACAGTTTTAAATTGCGTGAATCAGAAGTGTTTGTTAAGTTGTGCTCTGTACCTGCTGGTATAATTAAAACATCGTCATTATGCAATTGTGTTACTTCCCCATCTAAAAATGCCTCTGCCTCACCGTCTTCAATTCTAATAAATTGATCGTGATCTTCATGAACTTCCATTCCAATCTCTTCTTTAGGATTTAAATTCATAACCACCAGCTGCATTTTCTTTCCTGTAAAAAGCACTTTTCTAAAGTTTTGATTTTCAAGTGTATCTGATTCTATATTGCTTATATAACCAACTTTAGATTTATTCATTGTGCTCTTTTAAAAAGTAAAAAATTTTCTGACTAAAATTCTTAATTATTAATTTAAAAATCTGTTTTAAAATACACTTAACTTCTTACTTAATTCACAAACTCTCCCTTAGTTACCAATAATTTCGTTAATTTCTGTTATTAGTTTATCGAGTGAAGTATTTGACTTCATTAAGTATTTATCAACTCCATATTCTGAACTTTTTGCAACAACTTCTTCTAGTTCAAGATTTGTTAAAACAATTATTTTTGGTCTTAGTACATTTTTACTTTTTAATTCTTCTAAAAATTGAATTCCGGATTTCTCAGGCATTATTATATCCAGTAACACGACATCGGGCCTAAACTCTTCAATTTTATTTAAACCTTCTGCTCCATTTTCACATACCATTACTTCATATCCAAAGTTAGAAAGCTTTTCATTAATTGCCTTAAACAAAGATTGCTCATCTTCAACTACCATGATTTTGGTTTTTGCAAGCCCATCCATTGTGTTTGAATTTAACTACTTAAAGTATATTGATTTTTATTATCATTGCAAATTTGTATCGCATGCAAGCTGCATTGTAAAAATTTGTATTACAATACAATGTTTTTAGTTTGATTTAGTGACACAATATAATTTAACAAGAGTATAGGTTTCTTAAATAGTGTACTTATTACTAATCTTTTATGAACGATAGAGTGGCTGCTGTAATTATCCAAGATGAAAAGATCCTTCTTATTTACCGTTTTCATGAAGGCAAAGAATATTATGTTTTACCAGGTGGCACAATGGAAAATAATGAAGAAGTTGAAGATACCTTATCTAGAGAAGTTTTTGAAGAGGTGAATTTAAAAGTTGCAGCTTATAGGCACATTGGTACCTATAAAAATGAATATAGACACCCACGAAATGATTCAATTTACTATACCGATATTTTTCTTGGGCAAGTAAAACTTGGCTATCCGGAACTTGGAAGACTTAGCTCAAAAGAAATTTATAGGCCTGAGTGGGTGGATTTAGACAAGCTACCTAAAATTAACCTTGTAGCAGAACAAGCAAAACAACTTGTTATTGAATTTATTAATGGAGATTACCGTAAGATGAGTGGAATTAAGAAAAAAGTTTCTAAATAATTAAAATTGCATATTTGTACTTTTTAATTTAGCATTATTACGAATACTAAAACATTAAAGTGCTTAAAAAACTTTTTATTCCAGGAATACATAATAACTATAGCCCGACACTACTAGGGGCTCGCGCTTTCCTTGTTTATGCTGCAATATTAGTACTTGTAAACACTCTTTTTGGTGCTCTTAATCTTACCAAAGTAAGCGCAAACATTAGCTATGATGAAATTTTGTCGGGTCATAATGCAGCAAGGGCCCAAAACGGTTTAAAACCTTTAAAAACGAGTACCCTATTAAACCAGTCAGCAGCAGCAAAAGCTCGGGACATGCTTGCAAGTGATTGCTGGTCACATTATTGTCCCGAAGGAAAAGACTGGAGGGATTATTTTTTTGCTGTGGGATATAACTACCAACAAGCCGGTGAGAATCTTGCAGAGGGCTTCTCTAATCCAAATACACTAATCTCTTCATGGATGAATAGTCCTACTCACAGAGCTAATATTCTTAACAGTGACTTTACCGATATTGGTATAGGCATTGTAACAGGAAATTTCCAGGGTAAAGAAAACAATTCTTTAATTGTGATTCACTTCGGTAGATCTTTATCTAACCAGATACTTGGAGATATTTCCAGCAATAAGTCGGAAACAGTCTCTGACAATGGTGCATATGTAACTATAGTTAGTCCAATAGACGGAGAAGTAATTCCTAGCTCACGATTTAATGTAAATGGCACGGTTAACCCTGCAGGGGCGGATGTTACTGTACTAGTTAACAATATTCCCGAAGGAAGAATAAATGCAGCAGGAAATAATTATGCTATTAGAATTGGAGATTTTAATGTTGATGGGCAATATACTCTTAAAACAATTGTATATGATAGCCAAGGAACACAAATTGCTTCTTCTGCTGAAATCCGTGTTTATATAGACAAAAACGCGCCTATCATCTTTGAAGATAGCATTAGGTTTGAAAAAGTTGGTGAAGCTCTAACAGTTAGTTTTAAAACATCCGATGATACTACAAGAGTTAATGCAAATGTAAGTAACGCTAATATCTCTTTCGATGAAAAAACCTCTGAATGGAAAGTAGGTCTTTCAATAAGTCAGGTTAACTCAGATTATATAGTCTTTTCTGCTTTTGACAGAATTGGTCAAGCCTCAGAATTCTTTATAAGAAGTGATGAAGTTTTAAACTTTGAACCTAAGGATTTAGCAGCGAGCACAATTCAAAATTATAATGATCAAATAAGCGTTGATTTTGTCAAAACAATTCGAGAAGCTGGAATTGTAAACTATGTACCGTTAGTTTTTATGATTTACTTGTTTGCAATAGTAGCAGTCGATTTTATAGTGTTGTTAAAAACAAATATGCTTATTACTGTCACAAGAAAAGCACACCTTAACCTTGCTACAGTAGCTTTACTTGCAATGATTCTTATTGTAGGTGGTATTTCATCTGGCAATATACTTTTTGGTTTATCATCATAACCAATGACAAAACTGCTTCGTATAAATAAAAGAAGGTCTTTACTTTACAGCACTTCGCTTTCAATTGGGCTAATAATGCTTGTTGTTATTAAGTCTTTTTCGTTTGCCGAAATGTTTGTTTTCGCCTCAATTGTACTGTTTTTAGTATTGCTGGTAGAACTCTACATAAGTACCAATTACTTAACAGGACTAGTCAGTGCGAAATCTGGTCATACTAAATTTCCTATTGATGGCCAGATTTCGCATTTTTTTAATCACATAACTCTACCTATACTTTTTTACTGGGGAATGGTGGCATTTATTTATCTAAACAATATTTACTGGTTTAAACTTGCATTAGCTCCATTCATTTTTATAACTCTATTATTCCTTTTTTTTAATATAAACTCCTATTACGACAAAGAAGTTAAACAACACAAAGCTTCTTTTTATATTTATGATATTGTTAGTTCTTTTACTATTTTCTTATGGATTTATACACTAGTTTTAGTTGGTAGTACAAGCGCTTTACCAATGTGGTTTGGTTTTATAGCAGCTTTTATTCTTATACTAATATCTATGATATTGGTCATTTCTCGGCATAAGGTTACTTTAGGCATCGTGCTAACTAGCCTAATAACAACCGTAATTATAACGTTAGTATTTGCTTTGCTTTTTTACTCAAGTGTAAATGCTATGCTAACTGCTTTTGTAGTAGTAGCAAGTTTTCATATGTTTATTCTATTGCTAGATATGTATGACAATAAAGATATAATCGATGTAAGTTACCAGGATATAATTGATTACATAGCGCTAATGGTCCTTGTTTTTGCTCTGCTAAACCTGTTTTAGGGAAAAACTAAAATAAGTAAAAACGATAAACTAAAAACGAAGACGGAAAAAGTAGGAACTAAAAACAAAAAGATAGCAGCAGTCAGAGGGCAGCAGGCAGTAGACAGCTGTCAGAAGACAGAAAACAGTAGGTAGTCTTCGACCATGCCCATGCTTCGACAGGCTCAGCATGACAGAACAGGCGCAGCATGACAGAACAAGCTCAGCATGACAAGACAAGCTGCAGATTATAGAAGTAAGAACTAGAAAGTAAATGCGAAAAAGAAAGAATTGAAGGGATAAGTAAATACTACATGTACTAAAAGGGGGTCTGGGGGTAGGTTATGTTTCATAACAAAATAAA
>CAZUKH010000015.1:0-17519 GCA_964620955.1 uncultured Candidatus Saccharibacteria bacterium
TCTTCACTTCGTTACGCCGAGAACACCGTCTTCACTTCGTTACGCCGAGAACACCTTTTAAGAACAAAAAAAGGAGCCTTTGGCTCCTTTTTTGTTACAAAGTAACGACTAAATTTCTATTGCATTTGCACCCGGGAAAGTTACAGGAATATTATTAGTATTACAGAACTCGGCTATACGTTCTAGCCATTTTATAAACGAGATAGCTACATCTACAAGTCCGGCAGCTTCATCAACAGGTTGATTTACTACAGGTGCTGGTTGAGCAGCAACAGGCTGTGGTAATACACTTTGCGAAAAGTCAACACACATGCCTAATTGTGTATTGTATTGCTCTTGTTTTTCTAAATTACAACCAAAACGTTTATTAGACTCAATTACACTTAACCACTCAGGCTCAACAACTTCTTGCGCTGGAGTCTTTTTTGCTTTTGGCGCTGGTTTTGGTGCTCTGTCTTCTTCAACTGGTATCCATTTAAAGTTAGGATCTACACACTTATTCCCATCCCAGTATTCTTGCTTGGATCCTGCCACTGTGCAACCGTGACTATCTTTAATATCTTGTGCACTTACTACGCCCTACGCCGGTCATTGGTGCTATAGTTGAAACTACAGTCACTGCAAATGCAGATACTGTTAATATTGCTTTTTTAACGCTCATAAAAAAATTGAGCTAATAAATGATATACAACTATTATATAGCACTCGACGCACTGTTGTCAACTCTCGGCAACCAGTACTTTATATCTCTTTATCCTTTACATAAAACCAAAGCTGCTGTAAGCTCTGGCATGCAGAATGCTTTTATAAATAAAAAAATACTTTTTGTTTTATCCATTATTTTAGTGGCATTTTATGTTTTTAATGTTAATTCAGTTAACAATAATGTCACTGAACAAATAATGGGGCAAACAGAACCTAATGAATCAAACAATGGCATAGAGCAACGAGTACAAACCACTGGACAATATTTTTTAGATTTAAACAAAGGGATATACCTAGTTATGTTCCCGAACAAAAGTATTAACTTTAATTACTTTTTGCAAACAGAGCCTTTTAAAAGTGCTTCCGATATAGCGAAAAACAACAATGCCTTATTTGTAATAAATGCAGGGTACTTTCAACCTAATTTAAATCCTGCTGGGCTTTTAAAGATTGGGAATGAAATTATTAATCCATTAATACCTGGTGAAAAACAACTGACCCATGTTGTTACTTTGCAAGAATCAGGAATTACCATTATTTCGCCTGAAGAGTATGAAGCTCAAGAAAACAGTCAACAACAATTTGAATCTACCAGCTTTCAAACAGGACCTTTAATAATTCAAGATAACTTAATACAATACGATTTAATTTCGAATTCAATTAATGGTAATCAAGAAGCTAAGAGAAGTATTTTAGGGCATACATCAGATGGGTACACATTTTTCGTCGCAACTACTAGTCAATACACTCTTGCCGAACTATCAGAACAAATAATTAACCTGGATGTTTTGAAAAATAAAAAAATTGTAAATGCTATTAACCTTGATGGAGGGACTTCAGTTTCAACTTACTCAACCGAAAATAAAGACTTTGCAATTGCAAGTTTTAGGCAAATTCCATTTTATCTTGTGATTTCGAAGAAAGATCTTTAATTTCGTTTTTTCGAAGAGATCTTAATTTATTCACAAACTGAAGCCTGTTAAAGTTAGCCATTTTACCAGCTAAAGAAACAATACGAACAGCAGACTCAAATTCAGGCTCAACAATTTCAAATACATTAGGATCTTTTGCAAGATTTGCATCAATTTCTCTTTCTCTCACAATGATTTTAATTTCCGAATTCTTTTCTTTAGCAAAGCGGATTATTGAGTTAGATGCATGCGAATACGAAGACGGTAAAGTAATAATTAACATTTTAGCTTCAGATATTTCTACACCCTCTAAGATATCTGGGCTGGTGGCATCACCATAAACAATATTTACTCCATCAGCTTTTGCGCGTTCAACAAGTTTTGCATCCATTTCTATAACCAATACCCTTTCTTTAGCAAGCATTAAAGCTTTTACGACATAAGACCCAACCTTACCATAACCACAAACAACTATGTGATCATGAATATTGTTAGTAATTTTATTATCTTGGGCCTTAAGTGTAACAAAAAGGTAAAAATGGGCTTTCTTACTGATTTTTTTTATAAACCTTTCTAATAACTTATAAATATTCTCAGATTGCCCAAATAAAACAGGTGTTAAAGCCATACTTACAATTGTTGAGACGATTAAGGTAGTAAAAATTTGATTATCTATCCAGTTGTTTCGCAATCCTATAGTAATGCCCAAGAAAGCGAACTCTCCAATTTGACTAAGTCCAGTAGCCACTCGAATACCTGTAAGCGTATGAACTTTTCTTAGAGAAACTATCACAAAAATTGTAATCATCTTGATTGTCAAAAGAACTAAAACAATAGTTAAAATTAAACCAATATTTTGAGCCAAATCAGTAAAGTTTAATAAACTTCCTATAGAAACAAAGAAAAACAAAGTAAAAAGGTCTCTTACAGGCTTAATTTCAGAGAAAATTTCGTGTTTTAAAAAAGTTTCAGACAAAGCAAGCCCTGCTAAAAATGAACCTAGTGTAAAAGAAACACCGAAAAGCTCTGCGATAAAAGCAAAACCTACACTAATTGCTACAACAGAAATTAGCAAAACTTCACGCGAACCAGTTTCAGCAATTTTAGTAAAAATATAAGGCATAAGGTATTTGCCTAACCCTAAAGCTAAGCCTATTACTGCAATTGCTTTGACAATCGAAACAAATATCTGAATAAAATCGCCGTTACTAGTAGGAGCAATAGAACCTAATAGCAAAAAAATTGCTACTGCTATTATGTCTTGCATAATAAGCCAGCCTAAAAGAATTTTCCCGTGAAAAGCATGCATTTCCTGTTTGCTTTCCAGCATCCTTAAAACAAATGCAGTCGAACTCATTGAAATCATACTGCCAATAAATACACTTTCAAATAGTGCAAGGCCTAAAATATTAAGAACAATTGTAGAAAATAAAATGGTAAAAAGAATTTGCAATATCGAACCAATTATCACAATACTTTTAACTGAGCTAATAGTTTTAAGTGAAAACTCAATTCCTGCTGCAAAAAGTAGCAGTGCAATACCGATCTCTGCAAGATGTGAAGTAAACTCAGAATTTAACCCTTCTTTATACCCAAGCGTAGGTAAAATTAGCCCTAAAAATACTCCAGCAACTATATAACCTAAAATAGTTGGAAGTTTGAATCTAGTACTTACAAATGCAGCAATAGCTCCTGCAAAAGTGATATATGCTATTTCAAAAAAAATCTGCATAAGTAAATTTTATAAAAAATATTATCTTAAATCTGTTAGCCTGCCTACACCAAGAGAAACAGCGAAGTTATCAATTTCGTTCATAATATTTATAACACGACTACCCCAACCAATGCATTCATCTTGAGGTCCACAAAAAACTCTTTCCATAAGCCTAGGGTCTATCATCATTGCAGGGCCGTAACTTTGTGTAAGCACTCTTGTTGCAACATCCAAATGCTCTTCATAGCTCGAAAATCTTACTCTATTTACTCCAGCTCCCCCCCAACCCATACAGTTAAACATTTCTGCTGAATTTGCATATTTACATAAATCTGTTTCATGCCTTGCTATAGCAGCAGTAGTAATACAGTCTTTAGGCGCTCCATACTTGTCACATGCATTAACAAAATGGATTGCTTGTCCATAAAGTGGTGAGTTTCTTGAAAGAAAATACTGGTCTAAAACATAAATACGTTTGTCTAAAGATTTAAAAGATGAGTTTAAAGTATTTCCTAGATTAGGCCTAAAGACACTGCTTTGCCCAAGTACTCTTGCTTCGGAAACTGCGTTGTTGTAAGACAATATGGAGTCATCGTTGTCGCTAGTCCTGCGCACTACAAGTTCTACTCCCTTGTTAAAAGTGTGTATAAAAGTCAGTAACATTATCGAAGTTAAGCTTAACATTATTACTGTAATAAATTTGTGCTTGCGTGCAAAAGAATAGAGTCTTGCGAAACGAAATTTACCAAATATTTTTGATTCGTAAAGTGATTTAATTTGTGACTTTGTTGAGTCAATCAATCTTTTTTTTAAATAGACTTTTTTGACATCACCTAATAATCTCTCTGCCATGAAGACAGTATATGTGGAAACTTTAAAAGGGGCAAATTAACTTAAGGTCGTGGTAATATATTCAGTAATTATGAGTCCAAAAATTATACCACCAAAAAGAAGGCGCTCACGATTTGTTAATAAAGCAGTCAAGATAGTTGAGGTATTTGAAAACACAAAAAGAAAAACGCAGTCGCGTTTATTTTGGGGTAGAAGCAATTTCTATAGAAATATAATTCATGTTTCTATGTTTTTAATTACGATATTTCCAGCCACTTTTGGTATTGCAACCAGGTTCTTTGCACAAGAAACAAGTTCTAACATTAAATTATCAGCAGCAATTGCAGGCACGTCAGATATATTAGAGCAAGGAGGCTCAATCCAGACAGTACTTTTAGAAGAAATCTCAGGAGGTGGCTTAACTACTAAAAAACATACTGTATTACCAGGTGAGTCACTTGATTCTATAGCTTCCCTATATAACGTTTCGGGTGATACTATAAGATGGGCAAGCAAAGATGTTATGAGTCCATTTACAGATAGACTTGAAGCTGGGTGGGTTTTGACTATTCCAGAAATAAATGGGGTTTTATACACTGTTAAACCTGGACAAACACTTGATGATGTTATAGCGGAAACAAGTAGTGCTGGAAACACAGAAGCAAACAGGTTTAATATTATTGAGTTTAATTCTCTTAAAGAACCAGTTCAATTGCAAGCTGGTCAAGTGCTTTTTGTGCCGGATGGCAACCTTCGTCAGGCAGGGGCAGAAGGCACACTTGCAGATATTCCTAGGGGTGTGTTTATTGATCCACTGTCACACCCTGCCTGTGCTGGTTATACTTTTTCGAGAGGTTTTTTACCTTATCATAACGGTGTAGATCTCGCTAAGTGGGATGGATGTCCAATAGTTGCTGTGGCAAATGGAGTAGTTGAGTATGCCGGCTGGGGTAGTGGCGGACAGGGCTATTACGTAAGAGTTGATCATGGAGGAGGGATAAAAACTGAATACTTTCATGGTAATGGCGTGATATGGGTGCAAGAAGGCGAAAGCGTTAAACAGGGTCAAGATCTCTTATACATGGGCTGTACAGGGTATTGCACTGGTACACACCTGCATTTTATTCTCTGGAAAGATAAGGTTGCAATTAACCCAAGACCTTATGTACCATATATTGGAGATTATTAATAATGTTTGAAAACTTCATTTAAAACTGTTCAGATTAGAGCATTTATTTTAGGTATATTACTTGTTGTAATTACAACAAGTCTTTGGTTGGTTTATAAAAACAGAGTTAATGGTTTAGAAAACCCTTTAAGAAGCTTAGGGTCGGTGGCAGGATTAAATGGTGTAGTATTTTTATCTTTAAATATTATTCTAGCTGCTCGCTATAAATTTTTAGAAAAAATCTTTACTGGCCTTGATAAGTTATATCGCATACATATTGCTACTGGCATTACGTCATATTTCCTAGTTTTTTTGCATCCACTATTAATTGCATTAAGTTCTGATACTCTATCAACATTTTTTACCTTTTTTATACCCAACTCAAACTATCCATTATTCCGAAACGTTGGAATCATAGCGTTTTGGATTATTACTATCCTTGTTTTTAGTGCAGGGGTTAAAAAAATAAACTATTTGCTTTGGAAAAGAATACATCAACTTATGGGGCCAGTGTTTTTGCTTATAGCTTTACACTCGATTCTTGCAGATGCAAGCGTTGCTAATTTTACTCTAATGTCAGTATGGATTTTAGGAATAATTTCGTTCGCACTATTTTCGTTTATTTATAAGGTTTTTTTGTATTATCACTTTGGGCCTGTTTATTTATACAAAATTAAGAAAATAAATGTACTGCCAGAGCTGTTTGATTTATACATGACACCAGTTTCAAATAGGCTAGTGTTTAAGCCAGGGCAATTTGCCTTTTTAAGCTTTATTAATTCAAATGGTGTAAATAAAGAACCTCACCCTTATACTTTTGCATCAAATCCATTAAATAAAGATATAAGAATATGTATAAAAAAACTTGGAGATTGGTCTCATACACTTGAGGCACTGGCCGTAGGTGACAAAGTAAAGCTGTTTGGGCCTTATGGGGCTTTTTACTCTAATCAGCTTAGAAAAAGTAAACGCCAAGTTTGGATTGCTGGAGGTATAGGCATCACTCCATTCTTAAGCATGGCAGAAAGTGAAATAACTACTAAGTCTTACGAAACAATAACTTTAGTATATTCCGACAATACGTCTAACGAAGCAGTTTTTGCCAAAGAGGTTGAATCTTTCCAGCAAAAATCTAACAATATAAAAGCTTGTGTTCATATTTCTAATGAGCAAGGCTATTTAACAGCTGATTTTATAAAAGAACAGGCTAAAACGTTTGAAGACACAGTCTTTTTGCTTTGCGGACCTGCTCCAATGACTAATGCACTAAAGAAACAACTACTATCGCAAGGTGTTAAAGAATCTGATATCGTGTTTGAGTACTTCAATTTTAAATAAAAAATGAACGAACAATATTCCTATACAGCTTACTTTTCAATGGAAATAGGTTTAGAAGATGGGATAAAGCAGTACGCTGGAGGTTTAGGAATACTTGCCGGCGATACTCTTAAAGCAGCTGCTGATAGTAAGTACCCAATGATAGGTGTTACTTTGTTGTATAAAAAAGGCTACTTCCGACAAATGCTTTCCGAAAATGCTGAACAGCTAGAGATTGCAGATGAGTGGGACTATACAAAGTTTCTTGAAAATACTGGTAAGCTAATTGATGTGCCTTTTTATCAGTCTTTTGCAAAAGCAGAAATTTGGGTTTATAAAGTAAAAGGTTTTTCAGGCTTTGAAGTGCCTGTAATATTTTTAAACTTTGATTTGCCGCAAAATCGCGATTCAGAAAAATTTATAAGCTATAACCTCTATACAAATTACTCCGAAACAAGGTTTAGGCAGGAGATAGGTCTTGGTATTGGAGGTGTAAAAGCCCTTGAAGCTCTGGGTTACAAAGTCAATAAATACCACTTAAATGAGAGTCATGCAGCATTTGCAATTCTTGAAGCAAGAAAAATGACTGGATCTAAAGAGCTGGCAAAAAGCAAAATTGTTTTCACTACTCACACTCCTGCTGAACACGGTCATATTCAATATGGCAAAAATTTTATAGAAGAAATTATGGCACAGGAGTATTCAAAATTGCTTTTAGATGATTATGAAGAAGATAGAATACATTTGACAAAGTTTTGTTTAGAAAACTGCTCTTACGCTAATGCAGTTTCTCAAAGGCATGGTCAAGTAAGTAGAAAAATGTTTCCTGAAAAAAATATTCATTCAATTACAAATGGTATTCACACACGCACATGGGCAGCTAAAGCTACTACAGAAGTTCTTGATAAATATTTAACGGGATGGAAAGGCGATCCATCTGTTTTAAGAGGCGCAACTGCTATACCGGATGAAGAGATTTTTAACATGCACAAAAAAAATAAAAGAGAGTTGTTTGAGTATATTAAAGCTAAAAATAGTATTGAGTTAGATGAAAGTAAGTTTTCAATCGGTTTTGCAAGAAGAGTAGATGGCTATAAAAGGTCAGGATTTATTTTTACCGATATAGAAATCCTCAAATACCTTGCAGAAAAATTTGGGGGGATTTATGTTTTTCTTTCGGGTAAAGCTTATTTTGATTATGGACCAGCCGAGGATTTGATAAGACAATTTATTAAACATTCAAAAGAAGACCTTGGAGCTTTAAAAGTTATTTACCTTGAAGATTATGGGATGCAGATTTCGCAGTTAATGATACAAGGCTGTGATATTTGGTTAAATAACCCCAAAAAACCACTCGAAGCTTCGGGTACGAGCGGGATGAAAGCAGCACTAAATGGTGTTCCTAGCTTCTCAACAATTGATGGCTGGTGGGTAGAAGGTTGGAAAGAAGGTGTGACGGGATGGTCTATTGGCAGCGAAGATATGAATCAGGTTCAGGATACTATTGAACTTCATGATCTTTATTGTAAGCTTGAACATACAATAATGCCCACATTTTATGCAAATCAGCCTGAATGGATAGAAATTCAAAAAAATGCCATAGCTTTTAATGCAAGCTACTTTAACACAGATCGCATGTTAAGAGAGTATATTGAGCAAGCTTACTCAGTTTCCTAGCTTTTTTGCTAATTCCTAGTGGTGTATAATCTGCACATGGCTAAAACTGGGAAAGTTTCTCCAAAAGAAAAAATACAGGAGAGTAAGTCAATTGTTGAAGAATTTAAAGATTTTATTTCTCGTGGAAATGTAATTGATATTGCAGTCGGACTTACAGTAGGTACAGCATTTACTAAAGTTGCCAACTCGCTCGTATCAAACATAATTATGCCTCCGATTGGTTTAATTTTAGGGGGCAGCGCTTTTACTGATTTGTTTGTGTCATTAGACGGGAAATTGTATGGTACTCTGCTTGAAGCTGAAGCTGCTTCTGCTCCAATTTTAAAATACGGGCAATTTATTTCTGACCTTGTTGATTTTTTTGTTATTGCGCTTGCAATATTTGTTGTAGTTAAAGTTGCTATAAGAATCCAAAGTTTCAGGCTAAATATTGCTTATTTGAAGGGTCGCTCAAAAACTTTAAAATCTTTTGTGAAATAACTATGCTGCAGTAAGGATAAGATTTGTTTTTTTCGTAAAATGACTGATGGTAACTTTCAGCCGGGTAAAATATTTTGTAAGGAGTAATTTTAGTAACAATGGGCTTATCAAAATCTTTTTGTGCTTGGTTAATTGATTCTTCTGCAATTTTTTTTTGCTCTTGAGAGTTATAAAATATTTCCGATCTATATTGAGTGCCTATATCGTTACCCTGCTTGTTAAGCGAAGTTGGATCATGAACTTGCCAAAAGACTTTTAGTAGTGTTTCAAGTGAAATTATTTTAGGATCAAAGGTAACTTGATATGATTCCGCATGTCCAGATTCTTGTGTGCATACTTGTTCATAAGTAGGGTTTTGGATAATACCGCCAGTGTAGCCCACTTTTACATCAGTGACACCTTTAAGCATTTTAAAAATTGGTTCGAAGCACCAAAAACAACCCGAAGCCAATGTTATAGTTTCCACTCATTTGGTTTAACCAAAATATTTTACCAAAACCAAAGCACTATCTAAAGTTTTTTATTTGATTTGCATATCAACCATATTTACTTAGTTGACTTTAAATCCGCAAACCAAACATCAATCCCACGAACTCTCTGCTGCATATCGCAAAGACGCTCATTATAGTGTAAGTACTTCCTATCAAGCCACTTAACAGCATTAGCTCTAAATGATTCTGTATCTAATATTAAGTCAACTGTAAGCTTTTTAAAGTCTTGGCGAAGTGTTTTAAACAAAGCATTAAAACGTTGGTAATCATTCCACAAACTTAGCCATTCATTTGAGTTGTCCAAGTTCTCTTGTGTCCGATTAAAAGTCGAATACATGTGATTAAAAAGAGGTGCTATGCTTTCTATAACGTATGCAATGCAATAAACTTCAACAAAAACTTTTGCCAACCTACTGTTTCCTTCTCCAAGTAATTGAGTAATTTGTTCATTTGCTGCGTTGGTAAGAATATCTTCTTGTTCCATCCGTAAATTTTTTTATGTATATTTAAATTTGTAATACTTTTTAGAAACTGATCGTAAAACTCTTGACTTTAGTCCTGTCTGCCTAGATGCAGTCAGGGGACTTTTATTTTAAGCGATGAATTCTAACACTTACTATAAAAACTTAAAACTTGTTGATTTAAGTTTAAGCAGTGCTTTTAATCTAAAAAAATCAGCAATGGCAGTGCCAAAAGACTGGTCGCTTTTTACTTTTGATATAGAAGGATCTACAAAATTAATTAAACAGGGCAAGTCCAAGCTTGTTAATACCATCGCTATTGAGTTTCTTGATAAAATTGTTGGTATTTTAAACACGAAAGACATTAGCGTGCCAGTTTTTTGGGGAGGAGATGGCGCAACAGTGGCTATGCCTTCGAATCAAACACTTGCAGTAACAAAAAGTCTTTCTTTACTTCAAAAATCTTTTGTTCGTAGATACAGTGTATTTGTAAGGCTGGCAGAATATAAGGTTAAATACCTGGAAAAAAAAGATATGAAAATTAAGCTTGCAAAGGTAACTTTTGGAAACTCTCCCCAATATGCAATAGCGTTTGGAAATGCATTAAATTATGTGGAAAAAAATATAAGAAGGCGTAGACAATACGTACTTGAAGAGTTTGAATCAGTAGTTGAAAATCAAAAAACACGCGAAGTTAACTGGATAAAGCTCCCCTTATACAAATGTGGTGAAGAGATTCTCTGCTACTTTATTAAAAATAAGAATATACGCACAAATTTAAATTTTTCAGAAATATTATTCTTAATAAGCAAAGTTTATGGAGAGTATTTTAAACTTATACCTCCTTTAGTGAGTCCATTAGCAGCATCAAAACAGCAAACAAGCATAATAAAAAAAATCTTTAACATTGTTATGACTGGAAGAGCAGCTGCATCCATAATTCATAAGAACAATGCAATAATTAACAATTTAGAGGTAATAAAGTTTGATGGAAAAGTTTTAAGCGGCTGCATTTGCGCATCAAGAGAAGAACACGACAGGCTTATTAAGTTAATAAATAGTCATGAGAATTTAAAGATTTCATACTCATTATCTCCTCATGCTGTAATTTCCACTTCATTAATTAATAATGGAAACAGGCATTATTTTATTGATGGATTCCCAGCTGGTTTTAACAGAGCTGCAAAGAATTTTTTGCAAAAGTAATGTCATACAAGTAAAATTAATCTTAAAAGATACTTATTAAATTTTTTATTATGTTTGGGAGAATATCAAGAGGTTGGGAGTTAACAAAGCTTAGCTACGGGTTTTTTAGAAAAAATACAGAGCTTGTATATTTGCAGCTTATTGCAATTGTTTCATACATCGTATTACTGGTAATTTTAGGAGTAGCTGGCGTATTAATTTATGGACTTTTGGCAGAAAACCCAGTAACCACATCTTATAGATTTGAAAACCTTTATCAGCAAGATCAGAGTACTATCGGGACAGTTTTTGGCTTTGCAGTAACATTCTTAGCTTTATTTGTATTCACCTTTATAGGAGTATTTTTTAGTCTAGCAACTGTAAAGTTTATTGAGAGTAAGCTTAATAATCAACCAGTAACTACAAGTTCTGCACTATCGTACGCTACTTCAAAATTAGGAAGAGTTTTTGGATTAGCATTAATTTTTAGTACTGTCGGTATAGTACTTTCATTACTATCTAGCGCTTTTAGAGATAATAAAAATCCATTTTTGAGAATAATTGGTAGTTTGTTTACAGGTATATTGAGCATAAGCTGGAATCTTATTAACTTTCTTACCATTCCTGTAATGGTTGTTGAAAACAAAGGACCTATAGACTCCATTAAACAAAGTGGAAATCTTCTTAAAAAAACCTGGGGTGAAAACATTACAGGAAGTGTAGGTATAAGTTTAATATTTTCTATAGTAGCAATTTTAATGTTTGTTATTTTTGGAGGATTAATAATTGCACTAACCTTAACAGGTCCTTTACTTTCATTAATAATCATTATTATTGCTATAGTATCTTTTGCAATTCTTTTTACCATAACATATCTTTTGTCTACTATATTTAAGGTGATTTTGTATAGATACGCTATTGGCGAAACACTTCCACAAGGTTTTGATGAAGAAAAGTTACGAACAGCGTTTACACCTAAGAAAGCTGCAAAGCCAGTGGCAGCAGTTTAGTTTTCAACTTCAATAAAGAGCTCAGGGTCTGAGCCTGTTAAAGTAACCCTGAGCTCTTCTTCATTTTCGGTGGTACTTAGTGTACTTAAAAGTATTTGACCTGAGTCAAGGCGTGATTCAATTGAAGCAATATCAGATTCTTCTAGCCCAAGTGACATAAGCACTGCCGATATAGTAAGATCTTCCGCAGTACTATCTTCATACTCTTTAATTAGAGGGCCAGCTATAACATACTGCCCATTTATAGTTGTAACCTCAATACTTTCAAGAGGCTCTAGGGTTCCTTTAGCAACATCAAAAACATCTTCTTCATCGTTCTCGTTATCGTTATTACCGTAATCATCTTCATAACCAGAATTTAGGTCACTAGACTCATATGATACTTCAGTTTCGTCTATAGCTTTCATAATAAGACTCACATTTTCTTCCTCAATACCTGTTTCTACAAGCTGATTTAACGCCACCTGGGCATCGGACTGTTTCCCATAAATTGCTATAAACTTCATAAAAGAATTAATAACTACATTTATTGTAAACTTTTAAATCTTGTTTTAAAAGTCGAAGTTTTCTTGTACAATGTTTGTATGAGTAATAATGTTAGCCAGCAACCAAGTCCACAAGTTGCACCTGCAGTACAAAGCAAGCCTGTTATCACAACAGCTAACACTGTTCAACAGAATATACCTCCTAATCAAGAGTTTGGTGATGATTTAACTTACGAAGAATCAGTTACTAGCTTAAAATCCGCAATAAAATATCTTGCTGGAATTGGAGTTATTTCTGTAGTAATTTACTTGCTGACGCGTATTTTATCAGCACTTTAATTTCATACTACTTTCTTTCTACCTCGATTGTATAATCTGCAAGAAGAGCAAGACCAGTGGTAATTAAAGAAAAAAAAGGGGCAAGCATAAACCCCAAAAAACCAAAAGTTAATGGAATTTGAGCTACAACCTTTTTCTTTTGGTCTTTGACAACAATAGTCCTAATATTTCCTTCTTTAACTAACTCTTTAACTCTAGCAAGAAGTTTTTCTCCTTTAACTTTATACTCTTCTTTTTTGCTTGTTTTTGCCATATTCAAATATTACAACTAACTTTAAATAATGTAAATAATGATCAACGATTCCACTTAAGATCAATTCCATTCACAATAAAAGATGAATCCTTAATCAAATCATAAATTATTAATTTACCTATAGCTGGCTTATTGGCAAAAGGAAAGATTCTTTGTTTACTTAGGTCTTTTATGTCATCAATTTCATAAAGCTCAGCTGCTAGGTATCTTGAACCTGGGTCGAGTGACGGCAACTCGAGGCTTTTACCTTCTTCTTTAATAATTTCTTTAACAACTCCGGAGTTTAAGTCAACAGATGCTATTGCGAATAATCCTGGAATACCTCCAATCTCTTTATATCGGTTACTAACATAAACCAGATTATCATTACCAAAAAAAGGGTCAATGAAATAATCTTCTTTACTTGCAAAGTCTTTCGCTTCTCTTCCAGCGGAAAAGACTGTAAGGTAAGTGCTTAACGAAAATAACCCGGTAGGGTCAAAGGCACTAAAGGCTATTGCATTGCTGTCACGATTAAATCCACCATATTGAAGATAGTAGTTCCCAACAGATACGTAGTCATCAGGATTTATAAATGACACTAGATAGTACTCTGAAATACTTTCATCTTCGATAAGCAGTGTTGAGTTGTCAGGGGCTATAAAGAATTCACCGACTTGCGAAATCTTTTTTGGTAAAGCGAACTCGTATGTTTGATTGGTATCAATGTTAAAAGCATACAGGCGTGTTTTGTCTGTAGGTAGAGGAAATCCTTGCTCAAACTCTACAGTATACGAGCTATACAAAAGCAAGTTCTGACTTTGTGACAATTCAACTTGCCTGACTTTAGAAGAAGAAAGATTTAAGTACTTTGTTGATTTGCTTACATCCCGGGATATAACGGCTATATCATCACTGCCTTCTGCGGTTTGAAAAGAAGCAGCTACAAAGTTTTCATTTTGAGTGTACTTTAGTAATCCTTCGTTTATAAAAATCGTATTTGTAAAAGAGTTTTTCGTATCTGTTTCAACAATACTTTTAGTATTATTCTCAAGCGAAACATAAGTGAATAAAGCGGGAGAGGTAGTTATTGTATAAGTATAATCTTCTTTTAAATAATCCCCATAAATACTTTCAATTTTTGAGTCTATTATGATTTTGTACTCGGATGAAGGAGTAAGCGGATATTTAAAGTTTATTTGTAGATTTTGACCGAGAGCCGAAACTGCAAATTCGGTTTGTGGGAACACTTCAACAATGCTATTTAAATCTGGAATAATCTCAATTAAGTATATTCGGCTTATAGACTCTTCACTTAAGAGTTTAATATTTAAGTTGTTAGCATTTTCATAAATGTTGCTAAAATCAAGCTTTAAAATGTTTGTGTCTTCAGTAACTTTGATATCGGACAGGGCAATACCACTTATTTCAATAACTTCTTTTAAATCTTTTTTTTCGTTTAGTTCAATATTTAGCTCGAAAGGTTTTTGGCTTAAAAAGTCTTTAATAGTTGAATATTGACCAGGGTTTAAGTCTACAACTTGGGGTATAACTTTAATAGGAATATTCATTTTAAAGTTAAGGGCAGGGTCAGTGTGTGAAAGCAAACTGGTTTCGTTTAGCTTTGAGTAATTTACTTCTTTAACATAAAAGCCTGCAGTGCTTGACAGTATTGCAAGAGTTGTTACAACCAGCAGACCAACTACAGATATTAATGTATATAAAACAAAAAAAACTTTATTTGCTTTGATGTTATATAAAGCTTTTTTTTGTATCAAGCTAATTCTCATATATAAGGCCTTTCAGGCTGGCTAGCATTATTTAATTGTTGGGGAATAATTACCAATGAATTTACACCATTTATTTTTTGCACTTCAAGCTGGCCTGTTACGCTTATCCACTGATTTTCTTCTAGAATAATTCCTTGCGGTACTTGAAAGAAAAGCCCTACTGGTGTTGCATCAATAACACAACAACTAATTGCAAATCGTGCAACCATCGCAATATTTTCATTTCCAACAACTTTAGGAAGTATAACAAACCCAATTACTGACGCAGTTTTTTTCTCGAACTCGTAAATATTTTTACCACTGTTTAACACAGAAATCCAATCACGAATTGTGTACGTGCTTGTATCTCCAGCAAAAGACTGAATTAGTGAAATGTCCGAGCTACCTTGTCCTATAACCGAGTTAATTGTATCGTAGCGTTGTACTACAGTTTGAGCCGACAAGCTTTGAGGCGGGAAAACTAACGCCGCTGCAAGGATTATAAACAAAGTCACATCAATAACTAAGTTTTTAGACTTAAAAAGCGTATCATTTTTTACATTTGCCCAAGGCAACAGAATAGTTATAGTTATTAGCAAAAATATTAGTCCATTCCACAGTCCTATTATAGGAGTCAAAAGTATTAAAAATATTTTAAAATCGTTTTTCCAAAGTTTAGTAATCTCTGATTTTAATACCATTCTTTTTTTAAGTGTTAAAACTGTGTTAATAAGTCCTCCTATGCTAAAAATGCCAAAAGCTAACGCTGAAAAAGTAAATAAACCATAATACCTTTCGCTAAGATAGTATTGAACCCCACCTGTTACCTGTAAAATCAACAGGTATAAAGCAAACAGACTTAATATTAAAAAGTTTTTTAGTTTTACCATCAATATATGAGTGTAACTAATAATCCGACAATAACACTTGAAATAAATACTAAGCTTACAATTACTATAAGCGGCCAAGTTTTAAATGATTTTCTAAGCATTGTTAGCATTTTTATATCAATCATAGGTCCAAATACCATAAATGAAACGAGAGATCCTATTGTAAATGAACTTACATAGGTTCTTGCAAAAAAGGCATCGACATTTGCACAAATTGATATTACAAAGGCCATAATAATCATTGTAATGACTGAAAGAAATGGATCTTGCCCTATACCTGTAATTACACTTCTTGGGATAAATGTTTGGAACGAAGCAGCAATTAGGGCTCCTACAACCATCATTGCAAACACACTTAAAAACTCTTTTTGAAAAATGTTAAAAATATTGCTCAAACTCAATTTTTCATTATGGTGTTCATGATCGCAAACTTCACGGTAAAAGCTTGTGGATAAGATTTTTTCGGGGTTATTATAATAACTAAAAAGAATTCCAATCATATTGGCAATAATTAGTGCTGCAATTACCCTTATTAAAGCAATATTTGAATCAAAACTAAAAGCTTCAAGAGTAGCCCATATTGTAATTGGGTTAAGTATTGGAGCTGCCAAAAGAAATGTTATTGCATGGGATGGTGCAAATCCTTTTAAGATTAATCTACGTACAACTGGCACATTACCACATTCACAAACTGGCATTAAAAATCCCGAAACAGAAAAAACTATATGAGATAAAAAACGATTTTTGGGCATAATACGCATTAGCCACTCTTCTTTAAAAAAGAGTGCAACTATTATTGAAACGATAACTCCTACTAAAATAAATGGGCTTGCTTCTACAATCAAACCTAAAAAAATTGTAAAAAAATCTTGCAGTCTTAAAGATAGGTCATATCCCAATAAATCTTGATTGTAGCGTTTTGAAATAAGTAGAAAACCCAAAAATACCAAGAGTACTGTAAGTCTTTTTCCGATATATAGATTTTTGATTCTACTTGACATTTTTTGCAAACCTGTGGCCTGTTAATTTCAAAATTGTCAGTATCAAAATTGTTGAAAATCCTAGTAAAGATAAAAGCGGAATTGTTATAAAACCAAGTATTACCCAATCTACAGTTTTGCACGCAGCCCCATCAGCACATACTGTTGATACCTGACCAAATATATCTGTCATTTGGTAAAGATAGTGGTATGAAGCGATAATCATACCCAAGCAAGCTATAAATAAAACCAAAATCGGAAGAAACTTTTTAAGGTGTTTGCTTTCAAAAAATACTCCTGCCATTGCTAATGGTACGATTGGGTACATTAACCACCTTTGCCAAACGCAGAGTGAGCATGGTGTAAGTAACAGCACTTCACTAAAAATTAAACTTCCAGCTGTTGCAACAAAACCGAAAGCAAACAATAAATAATAATATTTATCTATTATTAGTGTAAATGATTTTGAAATGAATTTTTCCATACGATTTACAATTATATACGTATGGACTAGAAATGATCAAATACAAATGTTAGCTAATGCTGCACTTAGTCTTAGAACTCAGGGAACGCCAAGTTGTGACACAATAATGTTATAATGTGAAAACTTACCAAGTGCCCATAGCTCAACTGGATAGAGCTTCTGTCTTCGGAACAGAAGGTTGGGGGTTCGAATCCCTCTGGGCATAGGTTTCAAAAAATAAAGATTAGAGACTGGAGATTGGAGACTTGAGACTAGTACGTTTTTGATTTTTTGCTCATCGTTTTTTTCTTTTTACATATTAGCTTTTCGTTTTTACCTGTATTCAGTGTAATACTCTTTTTTCAGTAACTTTTCATTAAACATATCATCCTTTTCCCTACTTTTTGCAAA
>CAZUKH010000016.1:0-14720 GCA_964620955.1 uncultured Candidatus Saccharibacteria bacterium
AGTAGCAAAAGCCTGGGGGTAGCTTAGTGTTATACCTTTTATTTTGTTATGAAACATAACCTACCCCCAGACCCCCTTTTAGTACATGTAGTGCTTACTTATTCCTTCAATTTTTTCTTTTTAGCTTTTATTCTTTATCAATATCGAATACTTTTGTAATATAGCCGCGGTCTGAGCCAATTAATACTTCTCTTAGTATGAAGCCTGTGTTTTTTAGTAATTGGTCCATTCTAGAACTAGTAGTGTACATGGGATTGCGTGACGTATGAAGCAGACACGTTGAATGCATTGGCTCACTAGGTGAAGGGAAGCATCCTATTATTGCACGTGCTCCAGGTTTTAGTATACGATGTAATTCTATTAATTGGCTTTTTAAATAAGATTCTGCAACTTCACCAACCGGATTTGATGTTGTTGGATCTGGTCTATAGTACGTACCTAGACAAGCGATCGATAGCCCTAATTCTACCGAGTTAGATTTCAATGGGAGTGTGTTTAAATCCGCTTGTAACTGAAAGGGATACTCATTTCCTGGATGAAGGTCGATTCCGATGATTTTGGTTTCAGGGCATTCTTGTTTCAAGTGTTTTGTAGCAACAGCCAAACCATTACCAAGGTCTAAAACAACTCTATAACGGGAAACAATTTGTATCAGATCGTTATATCTTATTCCCATGAATTGAGCATACTCACCTGCTGTTCGTGATCGCATGCCTTGATCTATTCCGTTGATTTCGTCCATGATAGATTATTAGAAATTTTTCTAAATGGAGATTTTAACACGTTTATAAAAATTTTCATCTATGCCACGAGCAATTTAAGTGATAGAATTTAAAAGTTAAAAAATTGTTTATGAGTAGTGACATTGAGCAAACAGACCATGATGCTGACAATGAAAATTTTGATTCGTATCGTACAGAAGAAGCACCTCTTGTGTTAACGGGATATAGCGATATATTCTATCGAGATCCTTCATCTCTGGGGAATGGAGGTTACCTCGAAGCCCTTGAGGGATGGATAACACAATTGAAAGGACTATCTGAAATTGTCGGAAACGCCGCATTTGCGAGTGACTACGAACCTTTCTACGTAAGCTTTGCAGTTAGAACTTCTCCGGAACAAAAACAACAGTTTGGCCCTACAGACCCTGCCATAGCAAAGATTTATATTAAGATTTTTTACCACGTTCAAGAAGGCATTAAATTAGAGTTTAGTTCTGCTAAGGCACTGAAAGAAGTCGAAGGACTTGTTATTCCTATAAATGAAAGGCTAACTAGAGCAAGATTATATGGAGAAGAAGTTGTGCAAGTATTGGCAAAGTGTTTGAATGATAATATTTCTAATATAAACCTTACTAAACTAATATTTTTATTCAAATGTTGGCCTTGCATGTAAGGCATTTTACAGTAGGATAATATTTTTTATGGACTTTACCCTAACATTAATAATAATTGCAATTGGAGTTGTAATTTTGTTTTTGCTTTTGCGAATTGCATCCCGCCTTAATTCACCAACAAGCCATGATGAAGAAACGCTTAGAGAACTCCAAAAGCAGGAAGAGCGCCTGGAAAGAACCCGTAAAGAAGTAAACGAGCTTTTGCAAAAACAAAATGAGCTTTTACAAAGGCAAATGTCTGAAACTAACCGAAGCATGCAGCAAAACTTCGCTATTTCTCAAAAGGCAATTTCCGAAACACAAAAAGAAACTTCTCAAATTGTTAAATCTGTCACAGAAAAACTTACAATACTCGAAAAAACCAACGAGCAGGTTGTAGATTTTGCAAAGCAAATGGAAAGCCTGGAAAAAATTTTAAAGAACCCAAAACAACGTGGAATTCTAGGTGAGTATTTTCTAGAAACAACCCTTAAAAACGTTTTGCCCCCAGAAAGTTACAAAATGCAATATAAATTCAAAGATGGTGAAATTGTAGATGCAGTAGTTTTTGTTAAAGATAAAATAATTCCTGTAGACTCCAAGTTCTCTTTAGAAAACTACAATAGAATAATCGAGTCTGAAGGAGTGCAAAAAGAGGCACTTGAAAAACAGTTTAAACAAGATTTAAAAAATCGAATTGACGAAACATCAAAATATATAAGGCCTGCCGAAGGTACAATGGATTTTGCCTTTATGTTTATTCCTTCAGAAGGCATCTACTATGATTTATTAATAAATAAAGTTGGAACAATTTCTGTAAATACCCAGGATTTAATTTCTTATGCATTTGCGCAAAAAAATGTAATTATCGTTTCACCAACTTCTTTTCTTGCATACCTGCAAACAGTTTTACAAGGGCTTAGAGCATTGCAAATTGAAGAGTCTGCAAAAATGATTCGAGATAACGTTGGCAAACTTTCGGTTCACCTTAAAGCGTATGAAGAATATTTTGATAAGCTTGGTAAGAATTTGTCTACAACTGTAAACTTTTACAATAAAGCAACTAAAGAATTTAAAAAAGTAGATAAAGATGTTATGAAAATTACTGGCGATTCAATGGAGCTAGGAATAGATGAAATTAGTTCAATCGATGAAGATTAATTATGAAAGGAAATTTCATAGTTATATACGGGGCAAATAATCTTGGGAAATCTACCCAACTGAATCTTTTGGAAAAAAGGCTAGTTAGCCTAAATATCCGTTATATAAGACTTAAATACCCAATATATACCTCCGAAACCGGTCAACTCATTAACAAAATTTTAAGAACACCCGATAGGCTCACAGAGGAAGAGCAAAATTTATATGCTCAAAAAACACCAGAGTGCGAAGCAAATCTGCAAAAACTTTTTGCTGATAATCGTAGAGATTATCAAGTTGAGCTTCTATCTTATCTTAATAATGGGATTACAGTTATTGCTGAAGATTATGTTGGTACTGGAATGGCCTGGGGCTTAGTTAGAAACGTACCAAGAGATAAATTAAATGAATTTAATGAAGGTCTTTTAATTCCTGACAAAGCGATTTTACTTGACGGTGAAAGGTTTATACAGCCAGGGTCAATCGAGCAGGGTCATAGAAATGAGTCTGATAATCAACAAAGTTGGGAAACAAGCAGGAGAATTCACTTAGAACTTGCCAAAGAATTTGGGTGGAAAATAGTTAATGCAAATAACCCACCAGAAAAAGTAGCAAATGAGATTTGGGAAAAAATAGGCAGAAGGCAGTAGACAGATTATAGAAGTAAGAAACAAAAGATATAAAGAAAAAGTTGAAGGAATAAGTAAGCACTACATGTACTAAAAGGGGGTCTGGGGGTAGGTTATGTTTCATAACAAAATAAAGGGTATAACACTAAGCTACCCCCAGGCTTTTGCTACTTTTTGCAAAAAGTAGGAAAGAGGATGATATGTTTAATGAAAAGTTACTGAAAAAAGTAGTATTACACTGATTACAGGTAAAAACGAAAAGCGAAAAGATAGCAGCAGGTAGAAGGCAGAAGACTGTTTTCTTTTTCGTTCATCCTTATTAGTTTTTACTTATTTTCGCTTTTTACTACAAATTTTCCACTTTGGAATAAAACCTCAACTTTTTGACCTGGTTTAATTTTATTTTCTAAAATCTCGTTGCTAAGAAGGTTATCGATTTCTCTGCTCACTGCTCGTTTAATTGGTCTTGCACCATATTCTGGGCTAAAGCTTGTTTTGGCAAGCTGATCAATAACGCTCTTATCAAAAGTTAAATCTATACCTTGCTGTTTCATAAGGGCTTTAGTTTTTTCCAGAGTTAAAGTCACAATTGTATGAATATTTTTAGGGGTTAATCCATGAAACATCACAATTTCATCAAGTCGGTTTAAAAACTCTGGCCTAAAGTGCTTTTGCAATAGTTCGAAAACCTTTGATTTTAGCTCTGACCATTTAGGTAGCTGGTCTTTTGCTTTCTTAAACTTTACTAATCCAGCTTCAGGTTGCTTTGGCATGAAGTCGTCAATTATTTTGCTCATTTCTTTAGCACCAAGAGCTGCTAAAATCATATCCGATCCAATATTGCTGGTTGCAATAATAATTGTATTTTTAAAGTCTACAACTCTACCCTTTCCATCTGTTAATTTACCATCATCTAGTACTTGCAGTAGGATATTAAAAACATCAGGGTGCGCTTTTTCAATTTCGTCTAGCAACACTACACTATACGGCTTTCTTCTTACCTTTTCGGTAAGCTGACCTCCTTCTTCATAACCGACATATCCCGGTGGTGCACCTATTAATCTACTTACTGCAAACTTTTCCATATATTCACTCATGTCTATTCTAATCATCGCATCATCATCACCAAAAAGCTCTTCTGAAAGAGCTTTAGCAAGCTCTGTTTTTCCAACACCAGTAGGGCCTAAAAATATAAATGATGCAATCGGCTTATTTGGGTCTTTCAAACCTGTTCTTGATCTTCTTATTGCGGAGGAAACAAGGTTTACTGCTTCGTGTTGCCCTATTACTCGTTTGTGCAGCCTTTCTTCAAGGTGTACTAATTTCTCTTTTTCTTCTTCATTCAAATCGGTAATAGGAACTCCAGTTGTATCGGAAATAACTTGTTGAACATCAGATATTTTGACTTCCGGGGTACCAGTACCTCTTTTTTTAAGCCACTCTTCTTCTATAGGTTTCATTTCCTGTTTCATTTTTTCAATTCTTACTTTGATTTCGGCAGCTTCTTTAAGCTGCCCACCTCTAGTTAAAGATTCCCGTTCACCTTCGAGTTTTGTAATGTTTGATTTCATGTGTAAAAGTTCGGCAGGCTCACTTGAGAAGTTTAGTCTTACTTTACTTGATGCTTCGTCTACGATGTCTATTGCTTTGTCTGGCAAAAATCTATTTTTGATATACCTTTCAGATAATTCCGCTGCTGCAACAAGTGCCTCATCTTGAATTTTTAATTTGTGATGTGCTTCGTACCTTTCTTTTAAACCTTTTAGAATTTGAATAGTTTGTGCCACACTTGGTTCTTCAACTATAACAGGTTGAAATCTTCTTTCTAAAGCGGCATCTTTTTCTATATATTTTTGATACTCGTTTAAGGTAGTAGCGCCTATTACTTGTAGCTCCCCCCTAGCAAGAGCAGGTTTGATAATATTGGAAAAATCTAGTTCACCTTGTTGCGCGCCAGAGCCTACTATCGTATGCAATTCATCTATAAAAAGTATGATTTCTCTTTCGACTTTTTGCAGCTCATCAATAAGCTTTTTTGCTCTGTCTTCAAACTCGCCTCTAAATTTTGATCCAGCTACCATTCTCGTAAGATCAAGGGATTTTAGTCTTTTGCCGCTTAAAATGTCTGGAACTTGATTATTAATTATTCTGTGGGCCAATCCCTCTGCTATGGCTGTTTTTCCAACACCTGGCTCACCTATTAATACAGGATTATTTTTTTTCCTTCTTGCAAGAATCTCAATAACTCTTGTAATTTCTTTATCTCTGCCTATTACCGGGTCTATTTTATTTTCTTTTGCCATTTCGGTAAGATCTTTTGTGAACTCATCGAGTGTTGGTGTATCAGTTTTGTTTACGGATCCCCCTTCTTTATCACCTTCGCCTACTACTTTTATTACTGCTTGTCTTGCCTGGGGGTGTGTTATTCCATATTTTTTAAGTAGCTGGTAGGCTATGCCTTCTCCTTCTAAAATTAGTCCGAGTAAAATATGTTCTGTACCTATATAATTGTGGTTAAGTTCTAATGATTCCTGATATGCAATTTGAATAGCTTGTATTGATCTTGGAGAGAGGTTAGGTCGTATTCCAGTTACACTGCCTTCACCAAGCTGCTTTTCCAGTTGAATTAGCAGCTCATCTGCCTTGATTCCTAACTCATTAAATACACGTTTAATAACAATTTTATCTTTTGAAAGACCATATAAAAGATGCTCAGTATCAACAGCTCTTTGTGAATGTTTTTGCGCTATTTCTATAGCGTCTTGGATTGCTTCTTGTGTGCGTTGTGAAAAAAGATCTGAAATATTCATATTTTAATTATAATTTAGCTTTTCGAGTTTATCAAATTTCAGAAGGCAGTCTTCGACCATGCCCAAGGCAGGTAAACAAGCTCAGCATGACAAGACAGGCTGCAGATTACAGAACTAAAAAGTAAAAGCGAAAAAGAAAAAATTGAAGGGATAAGTAAGCACTACATGTACTAAAAGGGGGTCTGGGGGTAGGTTAAGTTTCATAACAAAATAAAAGGTATAACACTAAGCTACCCCCAGGCTTTTGCTACTTTTTGCAAAAAGTAGGGAAGAGGATAATATGTTTAATGAAAAGTTACTGAAAAAAGGAGTATTACACTGATTACAGGTAAAAACGAAAAGCGAAAAGATAGCAGCAGTCAGAAGGCAGCAGGCAGAAGGCAGTCTTCGAGCATGCTTCGACCATGCCCAAGGCAGGTAAACAAGCTCAGCATGACAAGACAGATGTCACCAAATCTAACTTGCTCTTAACTCTTTATCCTTTATGCATTACAATGGAGTATGCAGTTTAAGTTTAGATCTAAAACAACCAGGGGTTTTCCTTTGGTTATTACATTTTTGTTTGTAGTTGTTGGTTTATTGAGTCTTGTTAATGTTGTTAGGTCGCTTGACCCGGTGTCTTTTAATTTTGTTAACAGTATTGTAGCAAGTGTAAGAAATATTACCGGGATTCCTGCCCCTAATACTGGGCTAATAATTAATAATCTTTCTTCTGGTTTTGCCAAAGATAATTCAGGAAATGTTGTTAAGACTATCGACAGTCCCGACAGGTGTGAGGTTATTGACCCTAATCTGGCCGAAATAAAAAAAGTGCATGAACTCGGAAGAAAAGCTGGGTTTTCGTTGGTGGGTGAAACTGAAGGAGGTTTTAACCTAGCTCCTATTATTGATTTTGGGACGGGGTCTTGGACAGCATCAAGCGATGATGGTGTTTACAATATGATTACTTATGCTCAGGCCCAGGGAATGAGCTTTTTCTTAGGTATGGTTTTAAGTCCTTCAAAAGTTTCTGAAACTGTACAGTTTATAAGAGAAATTAACGCAGCAGAAATGCTACCTGTTGTAAGGCTTTGTTACCCAGGTAATTGTGAGTTTAAAGGACAAGGAGATATTGAGGGCTTTTTTAGAAATGTAGCTTCGCAGGTAGGTGTTGACGGGCAGTTTATTGCGATTTTAGGCCCAAACGAACCTGGCACTGCAGGCGAAATGGAGTCTTTTGGAGTGCCAACTGACGCAGGAGGCTATGATACTCTAGTCAGCTGGGCTAATGGAGCTGCTGGCGCTCTTCAGCAATTTCGTGTTGTTAATGGGGGTCCCATGTTTTTAGCTCCAGCAGTTTTTAACTTAAGCAATACTCAAAATGATGATGTTTTAAATTATTTGAGGAATGGAAATACTATTCAACCAGAGTTGTTTGATTTTTTACTTGGCAATGCTTATGATTTGCCGGGAAATAAAGCCTACAATCAGTACAATCCAGGAGGTTCACCTACGGCTACCGGGGGTTCTGATACTTTAGACACTGGTAATCCTGCCGCCGCCGCCAGAAACGTTAAAAGCTATGTTGAACAAAATAACTTAAGGTTTGTTTTAACCGAGTTTGGTAGTTTTACCGGCGGCGGCGGCAAAGCACAGGCTATTGAAAGTTTTAAAAACTTTTGTGAAGACACAACAGTAGTCGGTACAATGTTTTTTAGATCTTTTAAAGAATTTGAAGGCATTTCACCAATCCCACGTCCTGAACTTTACAGTTTTAACGATATAACCGAAATAATTGGTGGCTGTAAAGGTGGCCTTGGAGGAGGAGCATTATCAGATTCTTCCTGGCAGTCGTGTAATTTTGACGCATGCACATACGACTATCCTTATACAAGCAATTCTAAGGCTAAATCTTGTGGAAGTAGCGATCAGGTTCAACCTTCGGCTTCTTTGCTTGTTAAATGTGATAATGTTGGAAATCCTTCTGGTGATTGTTATATTTCACGCTATGAAACTTTTGAAGTTGGTTTACCAATAAAGCAATTTGGAAGTACTAACCCACTAGGATCCGAGACTTCTGCATTTATGCCTGTTTGTGCCCAGGCAGCAAATCTTTTAGGGGCAGAATCTGAATATGATGCTTTAAATCAGTTTGCAGGAAAATTAAGCTCTGGTGATGGAAGTTTTGTATATCCAATGCCTTGGCTTGGAAGTGCAATTAATTGTGCTGCACAGCTTTTGCCTTATGCTCAAAATATTTTAAACTCATCTGAGTGGCCTATAAAAATTCACCCTGCAAGTAGAATAGATGCAACCTACGATGAAATTGCTTTGGAGTTAAACGGGAATCTAACGCTGGAAGGTAATCCATTGACCAATATTCCAGCAGATTCAACTGACGATAATAAGATTATTGATGAAAGAGCTATCTGTGTAGGTGATGAAGAAACATGTACCGACAAAGGCTCGATATTATCAGCAGGTGGATATGATTATAACTATACTCCTGTTGGTTTGCCACAAAGGTATACACAGGTATCTCAATGTAAAGATTCCAGCCTTGTTGTGAAAGCAACTAACAATAATTATATTTATGGACCAGAGATTAAATTATCTGATCCTCAAGTATCAACTGTTGGATATAGTGATGATATCTGCAGAAGGTACGCAGGAAGAAACTCAGGCGCTAACGCTGGAGCAAATGGTTTTGGTAAAGAAATTGTTTTTGGTAAGGGTGCTTTCGAGTGTATTTGGAATCCCGAAGGAACAAGGGCAACACCATCAGGTTTTCTTTGTGGACAGGCACCTGGTGCTACATTGCCAAGTGGTCAGTTTGTTAATTACCCTGAGGCCGTGGCTGCTGGTGTATTAAGCATTAATCCCGAATACACTAACTGTTTTGCGTATAAATATAATGATAGCGATGAAATTTATGTAAAAGATGAAACCCCGGTAACAACTGTACCTGATTTACAAATCGAAGGGGCATACGACGCACTATTCGGAATGTATGAAAGGCTTCAGTATGAAATGGCTGGCAGAAATTTAAAAATAATTTTCCGTGAAAATATTGGCTGGGAGGCATTAATATCAAACAAGGTAAGAGACGGTAATAGACCATTTGAGTCTTTGCAAGAGCACCCCTATTCTTATGCTCTTGGAGCAGGGAAAACTGGTAGTGTACAGTGTAATTTGCCTGCAAACATTTTCAAAAATGAAACCTACCTAGCAAAAGGTAGTTCAATTGCTTCAAAGAGCGTTTACTATGATTGGCTTGGCTATATCGACATAATGCAAGAGTGGATTTCTACATATTTAAAAAATGACGTTTTCTCAAGAGAATCTGCTTATGCTAACAAGTTGCTAAATAATCCAAATATTAATGTTGAAAACTTACATCCTGGCCTTCAAAAAGAAGTATTACTTAGAAGTGGAGAGGCTTCAATGATAAGTGCTTTCCCTATTTTAAGTTGTGATGATATTGAATACACAAAAGTAGACCCGGATATTATTGATCCTGAAAAAAGATTCCCTAAAGACGTGTACCCAACTTGCATAGCTTCGTTAACTGATGAAAGTTATGACAGTGAAAATTTGCTTGCAAAGTTTTTATGCGAGCAGGGTTATAAAGTTGATGGCGTATGTGAATCTTTTTCAAATATTTGTATTGAAGATCCTGATTCGGCAGATGGTTCGGATTCAGATATTCAAGTAAAAAATATTGGAAATGGTGTTGTGGCCTCTGTATCTAAAGAATCAGATTTTGTAGCAAAGGAATATTCATCTGTTGTTACTATTGATAAGTTTGCCTCAGAAACGTCGGCAAAAGTTGCTACTAATGGTCCATTCCGAAACTTTGCTACTCCACAACAACCCGAAGGGCTTGTTGCTTCAGATGGGTCAATTAGATTTATTGATACCACTAGAGGAATAACTCATGCTATTGTTTGGCACAACGGTTCATTGTCAAAAAATATTGCAGATACATCAGATTTTGGAAACTATGAATATAACTTGATTAATGGATTTGACAAAGCTACGGACCCAGTTATTGTAGCTGCTAATGATAGGTTTGCCCTAATATATCTTTTTGATTGGAACAAATGCAGAAGTGACAAGGGATTTTCACAAGAAGAGATACAGTCCGCCGGGTGTAGTCAAACTTTTACTGGAGCACAAATACAATCTATAATTCAATCTAAACTTCAAGGCAAGGTAGAAATAGCAATTACTGGAGCTGCACTAATATCGGGAGAAGGAAAAACCCCAAATTCAAGTCTTTTCTCAGGAATAAATACAGACAAAGATCCTCGCACACTATTAGGGTGGGATTCCAGCAGATTTTACTTTGTTAATCTTGATGCAGCAAACTTAGCCGATATGATTAGTTTTTCTCAGTCTAACTCTATACCAAATCTACTAATGGTAGATGGAGGGGGGTCAACACAAATGTATTATGAAAATGGATTTTCTTCTATTCTAAATTCTGAAGAGCTAGCATCAAAAGCTGGCACTTCTTTGAGAGATAAGGTTTATTGGCCAGGTAGGCCTGGAGAAGTAGGGCCTAGACCTAGAGAGTTTTTTATTGGCGTAAAATCTAATGCTACAGCAAAACCTGTTACTGGCGAAGGTGGATCTAACTCTACTTTTAGCCTCATTTACCCTACTTCTAACACCACTATAGCCAGCGCTTTTGGTGTGGGACGTAAATTTACAAATCAAAATGGCGAACAGATTGTTGATTTTCACAAAGGGGTAGACTTTTTCGTACAAGTAGATTCGGAAGTTCGTGCAGCTGCAGGAGGGGTAGTTATAGATGCAGGCTTTGATACAGATGCTTCAAGTGGCGGGTTAGGTTATTACGTAAAAATAAGGCATTCTAATGGTTTTGTTACACTTTACGGACACAATTCATCTTTAAAAGTTAAAAAGGGAGATGCAGTAAGCCAGGGAGATATTATTGCTTTGTCTGGAAGTACGGGAAACTCTTCAGGGCCTCATGTACACTTAGAATTACGAAAATCGGAAACTTGCAGACCAAACTACACTGTAGGTGGCGAAGATGGTTGCGCAATTGATCCAGTACCTTATCTCACTGGTAAAGTTATTGAAGACAAATTTGAATGCATAGCTCCAGAAGACTTTGAGTTTAAGCCAGGATTTTTAAGCTGTGAAGTAGATTTGCAAAACACTAAGGACGGCATTGACTGGCAGTCAGCTGTGAGGCAAATAGAGGCACGAGTAGAAGCTTATAACCTTGATAGCAATGCTTCTTACACATGGTTAGCTAACCTTGAAGTTCCTGAAAACCCAGACCTAGTTAATCGTTCAATTGGATTTTTGGGAAGTCAGGAGGCATATAATCAAGACCTAAAACAAAGAAAAGACATGACTGGCTACCTAATAAGTACTGCTATAGGCCTCGGCATAAATCCAAGGCTTGCTTATGCACTATGGGTAGAAGAAACTGCCGGGTCTGCCGTTGGCTCGAGAGCTCTAGGTTGTCTTTACTTTAGAAATGGAACCCCAACTTCAACAATGCCTGTTGGGCGTAACTTTAATTTGATGCAATCGCATTTAAATGAGCAATTAAAATGCCTTCAAACTTATATTATTGAGTTTCCAAAATTCTCTGAATTTATGTGCACATATTCAGGGGAAGAAGGCAGGCCAACATGTGATTTAAATAATTTTAAAAATAATCCTAATTTCCCAACTAATTTATGCAAGTATTACTTCTTTAGACCAATATAATGAAAAGTTTTTTTAAAAAAGTTAAAAAGTTTACTAGTCAAATAAATATTCTTATCATTTTAGTAGCTTTGATACTAATATTATTTCTTGCTGTTTTAGTTGTAAACAATAGCAGTAATAGTGATAGCAATAAGGTTGATAATAATGTCCAGGATGTTGGACAAAATAGACCCTCTGCAACATTAGAAAATTTTCCCGAGTCAAAAGAGTTGTTAAGAGCATTTCCTTATGAAGGAAATGGTTTTAGTGCAGATTTATTACCTTTGGAGTCTGATGCTAGTCCAACCGTTATAGTTCAAATAACAAACTCAACAGGCAGAGATGAGTTTTTGCAATGGATTAATACTTTTGAATATGATGCATTTGGAATAAATATTCAGTTTATAGAAGAAAATCCATTAGATCTTCCTTACGATGGAAACCTTTAAAAGCTAAATGAAGTTTTTCCACATTTGACTTGCTACAGGTTTAGTATCTCCTACATATTTGGCTTTAGATTTTTTGTTGTATGGAGTAATGCAATTGGAAGAAAGTTTTTCAAAAGCCATTTGTGCAATTGGCATTTTATAGTAAAGTTTAATAGGCATATTTGCAGTATTATGAAGCTCTAGAGTCATTTTTAACGAATTGCCTGGATCTAAAAAACCTGCCGTTACATGAATTAAAAGACCTAACCTACCTACGGAACTTTTGCCCTCGAGCCTTCCGACGAATTGACTAGATACACCTGTTGTTTCGTAAACCAGCCCAAGTGCAAACTCTCCAGGATGAAGAATAAATGCCTTGTTTATACCAATTTCTATAGGTCGCATTATTTCATCTAACTTTTCTTTTGGGTCAATTACAAAGTTGCTGTGCGTGTCATAAACAAGAAAATGTTTGTCTAAGTGTAAATCTATAGATGCAGGTTGTAGGTGTTTTTTCTTGAATGGACTTACAAAAATATCACCAGACTTTAAAGCAGAAAGAATATCTCTATCGGATAAAATCATAATCTAAACTTTGGCTAGTTCTTCTTTAACTACCCTTAAAAGCTCATCCGGTTCAGTATCAATCTTTGTTCTATAACCAACAGCTCCTAGTTTGAGTGATTCTTCAATTGCTAAATCACCTCCAATGTTAGTAAGCATTAAGACTCTTGGGGTACCAAATTTTTCAGGGCCTGCCTTTAGCTCACTTAGCGTTTGCACACCGTCTTTTTTAGGCATAACTATATCTAACAATATCAAGTCAAATTTTGTTGCTTCAGCTTTTGCAAGTGCATCAACACCGTCAACAGCTGTTGAAACTTCAAAATTTGGTTCTCCCGATAATATGTCGCTAAAGATTTCAAGCTGATCGGGCTCATCGTCAACAATCATGATTTTGTAAGTTTTTGCAGGTTGTGGCTGCTGAATTGCCGGTGTTGGAGCTGGTGCTGTTGGTTGATCCATGTTGAAATGCTAAATATATAACTATTATTATACCTAGGGAGATTAATGTCAAGGAAATCACGAATCGTAACGCAATTTACTCCATGATATAATTTTCCCATGACTGTAAGAACACGCATAGCTCCAAGCCCAACTGGGTATGTACACGTGGCATCACTTCGTAACGCTTTATACTGTTACTGTTATGCAAAAAAGCATAACGGGCAATTTGTAATCCGAGTTGAAGATACCGACCAAAATCGTATTGTTGAAGGTGCGGTAGAAGAAGTTTTTGAAATGTTTCATGAGTACGGGATGGTTGAAGACGAAAGTATTCAAAAATCTGGTCCATTTGGTCCTTATATTCAAAGCCAAAGAAAAGAAATTTACCAAGAGTATGCTCTAAAACTTATTGAGTCTGGACACGCATACTACTGCTTTTTAGAAGGTGATGAGTTAGTTTCAATTCAAAAAGAGTTTCGAGGAAGGGGTTTTAGGTCACCATTCCGAGACACTAAAAAGGAAGATGCACTAAAGTTAATTAAAGAAGGAAAAAAGTATGTGATTAGATTAAGAGTACCTGAAAATGAAAAAATTGAATTTGTCGATGGCGTGCAAGGCAAGACTGTTTTTGATACCAATATAGTAGGTGATGAGATTTTGATTAAATCTAACGGCATGGCCTCTTACCACCTTGCTGTGGTTATAGACGATTTTCTTATGCAAATTTCTCATGTTTTAAGATCTGTTGAGTGGTATTCCAGCACTCCTAAGCAGATTTTAATTTATAAGTTTTTAGGACTTAAAATGCCACTCTTTTTCCACCCACCCGTGATTCTTGACCCTGCTGGAGGAAAACTTTCAAAACGTAAAGGTACAGTATCGCTACGTGACTTTTTAAAAGAAGGATATTTACCCGAAGCTGTAAACAACTTCGTAATGCTACTTGGTTGGTCGCCACAAATTGAAAGAGTACATGGGGAAAAAGAAAGAGAAATCTTTGGTATGGATGAAATGATAAAACTTTTTGACCTTACAGATATTAATCAAAGCAATGCTCTGTTTAACCGTGAAAAGCTTTTGTGGTTTAATCAAGAATATATTAAAAGCTACAATTCTAAAGAACTTGCAAAGGTTTTATTAAGATGGATAGAAAAATTTGCTGTAGACAAATCTATACATAAATATTTGTTAGATGATTTTATTCTTGAAAATAAGTTGGAACTTGTTAAAACCAGGAGTAAAACTTTGGTGGAGTTAATCTCTTCTTTAAAGTTTTTTTATGAAAAGCCCCAAAATGTTGATTTTGGAATTACACAGTTAAATGCAATTAAAGACAATATTACCAAAATCATTGAGAGAATTTTGAAATTGCATGAATCTCTTAATGAAAATGCAACTAAATGGACTCATCAAGAATGGGAAGCTGGGATGCGTAAAATCGCAGAAGATTTTAGTGTAAAGGCAGGGGACGTATTCATGGCTTTAAGAATAGCCATTGTAGGAAGTCCGTACTCTCCTCCACTTTTTGAAGCACTCCAAATACTTGGCAAGAGCGAAGTATTAATAAGAATAAAAAATGCAATAAATTTATGAACTTTGACGAACAAGTTTATCAAAA
>CAZUKH010000016.1:14751-16022 GCA_964620955.1 uncultured Candidatus Saccharibacteria bacterium
CAATAAAGTTTTGATAATAAGCCACATTAATCCTGATGCCGATTCTATCGGATCTTCTCTTGCAATTTACAACTTGTTTTTGGCTCTTTTTCCTGACAAGGTTATAAAAATATGCATTGAATGGGGAAACCCGAATATTTTTGAGTTTTTAAATAAATATGCAGAAATTGAATGGGTTAAAGATATAACAAAAATTGCAAAAGATTTTGATACGCATATTTTTCTTGATGCATCAGAGTTTTCGAGGTTTACAGTAAAGTCCCCTCAAAAGCTTAAAAGCCTTGAGGCTAAAAAGATTTGTATAGATCATCATCGAGGTGGTAATGCATCTGACTTTGATTTAGCGTTAATAGAGCCACAGGCAGCTTCAACAACTGCATTAATTTACAAACTTTTTTTCCAAAATAAAAGTAATGTAATGACTAAATCTTTAGCAGAAATTTTGCTCCTAGGAATTTTGGGTGATACTGGCTCTTTGCTTTACATTAAGCCTAATACAGACACCTTGGTATTGGTTCAAGAGTTAATTGATTTTTGGGGCTTTGAGATTCAAGATTTATCAATTCATTTATCAAGTATTAGCAAAGAAGGTTTTGGAGTTTTTTCGGAGCTTATAAAAAATACAGTTAACTTAGTTATTGATGATGTACCTCCTTTAACATATAGTTTTTTGCCAATGACTTTTTTAAATTCATTTACGATTGAGAATATTAAAGAAGGTAATTCTCTTTATAAACAGCAAATATTGAAACAAGTTAAAGGCTACAAATGGGGATTTACAGTAACTCCTGACTCGGATAAACAATTTGGAATTTCGTTTAGGTCTATGAAGGGTTGCCCTAATGCCAGGCTTTTAGCTAATAAGTTCAATGGTGGGGGGCATGACATGGCGGCGGGTGGTGAGTATGTAATAAAACGAAATGAAGTTATTGAAAGTAAGGATGTATGTGAAAAGATTTTGGCCGTTATAAAAAACGAGCATTTAGTTTTGTTATAATTGTAAGCATAATAACCCGCTTTTTTTGTTTTTAGTAAACTCCCAGCTACTCAGATAACTTCTGTTATTGTATAATCTTTAATCAAAGATGGAGAGAAGTACCCAAGCTCAAGAGATTCTTGAAGAGGGAGCAAGCGAACCGAATCTAGAAGATCTTAGTCCCGCCAGAGCGGGATGGCCCAAGGAGATAGGTATATTGATTTAATTTAACAATTTGAGGAGAAGTACCCAAGCTCAAGAGATTCTTGAAGAGGGAGCAAGCGAACCGAATCTA
>CAZUKH010000016.1:16122-17409 GCA_964620955.1 uncultured Candidatus Saccharibacteria bacterium
GAAGATCTTAGTCCCGCCAGAGCGGGATGGCCCAAGGAAGTAGGCATATTGATTTAATTTAACAATTTGAGGAGAAGTACCCAAGTGGCCCAAGGGGACTCATTGCTAACGAGTTAGTGGGAGAAATCCCAGCGGGGGTTCGAATCCCCCCTTCTCCGAATTTCAGTACGAACGGCTTCTACAAGCTCTGATTGCATTGTTTTCTCAATGGTTATCAGCGGTTCGAAAATATTTTCTGCTACTTTGCTATTTTCAAGCACTTTCGAACTTTCATTTGTAATATCTACTACTTTCTTTAGAACCTTAAAAGGTTCCGTATATTTGTACTGCATTTTGCCGTTGTAGAGGGTTATATCTCCAAAGATGTATTTCATTAAGCCACTTACGTCTTCTGGGTCTAGTATGTCGTAAATTTCGTCTGCGTATTGAGCTACTAAATAAACAAGAGTACCAACCTGATAATACTTATTGCTGTCTTTGTTTAATTTCTGAATCTGTTCTTCAATTTTTTCTTTCCCATCCTCTAACTGTTTATTTTTGACCTTATAGACATCAAGGCTAATTAGCTCATCTAGTTTGTCATCATAGAGTCGTGATTGCTTTTCGATTATTTGATGTAACTCATCACTTAAGGAATCAACGGATGTTTTTAGATACTGTTCTTGCTCTTTATTATCTTCCTTCAATGCTTTTTTAATCCATTCTTTTACTCTTGGCAATTGTACTTTCAAAGCTTTGAGAGCTTTGTTATAACTTCGTCACAATCATCTTCACGTCCACATTTATTTTGAGTACATTCACGATGATGATTACATCTACCATAAATATGTCCTTTCTTTTCAAACCAAGAAATTGAACCTTGGCATTCTTCACATCTGACTAAGCCCTTAAGCATATAGAAGTGTTTACTATATTTTGCATCAGGTTTTCTTGATAATGCTTGTTGAACTCTAGTAAATAATTCTTTACTAATAATTGGTTCATGTTTGCCGTTCGTATAAACTTTCCCGTTCCATTGGAAAGCACCGTAATAAAAAGGATTGCGTAGAATTTCGTGCATACGGCTCTTCACTATCTTTCGACCTTGTTTATTTCGCATACCATCTGCATTCATCTAAACTGTACCCATTTGTCTAGACATTTTTTAGAGATTTTTTAGATATATTTTTAACAGATAAAATATTAGTTCCAAAATACACTTCCGCCGGCGTCTGGCACTCTAAACTCGAATGGCAAGCCGAAAAGATAGAAGACCTTTATCGTGAAGTAGGACAGAAAACAGTTGAA
>CAZUKH010000017.1:0-15042 GCA_964620955.1 uncultured Candidatus Saccharibacteria bacterium
GGATGACAGTGAAAGTGGAAAAAAACAATACAAAACTGAAGTAGTTGCTGACAATGTAATACTTATTGCGAGGTACGAAGGTGGAGATGCAGACAAAGAAGCTTCTAAATCAGCACCAAGCTCAGAAGCCTCAAAGCCAAGTGAAGTAATTGAACCCGACGATCTGCCATTTTGATCATACAACTAACCTCTTTGATTGATAATGAAAAGCGGCTTTGTATTAAAATTACGTAAATTTTCTTGGTTTATACTAGCTTTTATTGTTTTTTGTTTCACGCTTTTAAACCATATATTAAGTGGGAGGTTATGGTTGTGGAACTTTTTTTCTATAATCCCTTCGTTTTTATTCTTAGTAGTTCCGTTTATTCTAACCATAATTTACACAGTAGTTTTGATAAAGCATAAGAAAAAAAGCCTAGTACTTTCCTTTCTTATGATCATTTTTACACTTTTTTCTGGCATACAAACTTCTGGAGTCAATATAAATTTTGTTACTGATTTTCCAACTGATAAAGAAAGCCAAGAAGTATTAACTATATTCAACTTTAATACAGAGTATTGGGAGTTTGAAAATCAACAATCTTTTTATAACCTTTTAAAAGACCAAAACGCACATGTGTACCATCTGCAGGAATATATGGATTATTCTAATGGCAAAGAAATAAAAGTTCCAAATCCTGAAGTGCTGCGTTCACTTCAAAAAGAGTTTCCTAATTATGAAATAATTGTTTCTGATGAGCTTATAACAATGACACGGTTACCTGTTATTCAGGTGGATCACAGTGAAGATGGATATTTACGAACAGATATTGGTTTAGGTACTCAAATAATTAGTTTTTATAACGTACATTTACCAGTACACGTTGACTTAAGAAAATTATCTACCCCTATACTGTTAATTGAAAACACATCAAAACGCTTTTTTATCCGGAAAACAATTCAGGAAAAACTATTAGCCGACATTCAAAATAACGCTAATACTAGGATTATAACTGGAGACTTTAATACAACGCCTTCAATGATTACAATGCAACCTCTACTGGAAACTCATAAAGATGCTTCAAAACTCTCAGGATTTCTTTTTCCTACCACATGGCACACGAATGGATTAAAGTTATGGAAAATTGATTACGCACTTACTAGCAATGATTTAAACATCTTAAAGTATGTCGAAGTTGACACATCTGAATTTTCCGACCACTCAGGCATTTTAATTGAGGTTTCAATTACTACTGAATAGCTTTAACAAAAGCTTCTTTAGGTATATAAACCTCATGTCCAGTGCTAAAACTCAAAAAAACACCTTTATCCCACCATTCAGGTTTATCAAAAGCATCATCAAGATTAATTCCAGAGATATTAAAAGTGACTGTTTGTTTAGAAGAGTTATCGAGAGCTGTATAAAAACTTACAGAAATGGACCCATTACTTGTAGACCTGGATATAGCTACACAATAAGGGCCGTTACCATCGTATACAAGTCCTTCTGGCTGGCAACCTCTGTAAATTTCAGATTTTAGCAGTGGTAAAATTATTCCTGCAATAATAAACAAAAAGTTTAATACAATTGAAACAATTAAACCAATAAATATTGATCTATTTTCCATAGCAAATTATAGCAGTCCAATCAAAACGAAAACAATGTAATTGCAACACTAGCTGCAACATTTAAACTAGCACCTTTCCCATACATTGGAACATAAGTTGATATATCACAGTCTCCCAACGCTTTTTTAGACAAACCATACACCTCACTACCTGCAATAAAAGCAACTTTCGACTTTCCATTAATAAACTCAGTCAACTTCAAATTTGGCACACCAGAATCTGCAAGTTCAATTGCAACAATAAAGTATCCCTTTTCTTTAAGAATTTTGATCTGTTTTGATGTATCTTCTCTAAATGACCAGTTAACAGACTTTTCTTTGCTTCTTGAAGTTTTACGCAAATCTTTACCAAATGGAGGGGTTTTTGTTATACCCGTTAAAAAAACTTTAGAAACCCCAGCAGCATCTGCAGTTCTAAAAATTGACGCTACGTTTGTAGCATATTGTATGTTTTCGAGAATCAAAACAATTTCCCATGGTCTAGAAGATTTCTTAAACTTGGATTTAATTTCTTTTTTATTTAACTGATTCATGATATTTAAAAGGTGACGGCGGGAATCGAACCCGCGAATAAGAGTTTTGCAGACTCTCGCCTTACCACTTGGCCACGTCACCATTAATAATTCGATGTAGAATTATACACTATGCTAATAAATCTCTCCCGGTCATTTCCGGCGGAATAGGAACTCCCATTAACCCGAGAATAGTTGGCGCTACATCTGCCAGGCTTCCTACAGGTAATTCAAGGGCTGGCAAGTCTTTCTTTATTACCATAACAGGTACCTGATTAACTGAGTGTTTTGTATCTGGTTCTCCTGTTTGTAGGTCTAACATCTCTTCGGCATTTCCATGATCTGCGGTAATTACAACAGAACCATCTAATGCTAAAGCAGCTTCAACGATTCTTCCAACACATAAATCGCAAACTTGCATAGCACGAATAGTTGCCGGTATAACTCCTGTATGGGCAACCATATCTGGTCCAGCAAAGTTAATTAGAAAAAAATCAAACTCTTTAGTATTAAGCTTTTCTATTAAAACATCTGTAATCCATTCCATACTCATTTCGGGCTTTTGATCAAACGTAGCTACATCTTTAGGTGAAGGAACCTCAATCCACTTTTCGTTTGGGAAAACCGCACCATTACCACCATTAAAAAAATACGTAACATGTGGAAACTTCTCAGATTCAGCTATCCTTAATTGAGAAAGACCAGCATCAGAAATTACCCTGCCAAGAGGATTTGTTATTGTTTCTGGAGGGAAGGCTTTTTGTTTAGGAAAACCTCTTTTGTAATCTGTAAAACCTACAAAGTATAAATTATTAATTATTTCTCGTGTCCAGCCTGGAAAGCTATCATCCTCAAATGCCCTTGTAATTTGCTGCGCTCTGTCGGGACGAAAGTTAAAGAAAATAACAGCATCATTTGGTCCTACAACCGAAGGGATTGTCTGCCCTTTTTCAAGAATTAATGTGGGTTCTATATACTCATCAAATACTTTCTTTTTATAAGATGCTTCAAGCGCTTGTCTCCAGTCGTAAGTTCTAAAACCAATACCAGCTGTAAGCATATCATAAGCTTTTTTAGTTCTATCCCAGTTTTTATTTCTATCCATTGCATAAGCTCTACCGACTATTGATGCTAATCTTCCACACCTTTTTTGAAAAGTAAAAGCCTCAATTTTTTCAAGTACTTCTTTGGCAGCATCAATAGAAGAATCACGACCGTCTGTAAAAGCGTGTATTAAAACTTTATCTGGATCCATACGGGATTCAGCAGCCATTTTAATAAGCGCTAAAAGATGATCCACAGAAGCATGTACCTTACCATCACCAACAAGCCCCATAAAATGCATGTTGCTTCTGTGCTTTTTAGCGTGATCAACAGCCGCCCTTAACAATGGGTTTTGAAAAAATGATCCGTTTTTTATTGAGTTATCTATCCGAGGCAGATCTTGCAATATTATTTTACCCGCTCCCATAGTCATGTGACCCACTTCACTGTTTCCATCGTTACCTTCGGGAAGACCTACGTAAAGCCCAGCAGCCTCTAGCATCCCGTGAGGGTAGAGTGGCCAAAACTTATCAAGATACTGAGTATTAGCAAGCGTAACAGCATTCCCAGGTCCGGGAGGTGCAACTCCAACACCATCCATAGAAATGAGAACAACTGGGCCATTTTTTTGACTCTGCTTAGCAGCCCCGAATAAAGCCATAAATATTTATACACATTTGAAATTAGTATAATGTAAATCGACAATTATTAAAAACAGTGCAAATCAACTTTTTATGACCCTCTAAATTGATTTACCCAGCTTGAATAGAAAGAAAGGTTATGAATAGTAGCCAACCTTAGTCCTGAAGCTTCTTTTATGCGAATAAGATGACGTAAATATGCTCTACTTACTGTTTTACAAGCCTCACAGCTGCAGTTTTCATCAATAGGCTCATCGGATATTTCGTACCGCTTGGACTTTAAATGCATAACATCATGCTTGATCAACTTTCTTAATCGTTTCGAGTAATAACTTTTTTCTTCATCTCCCTGTCCAGATGAAACATAAAGGTAACCGTGTCTTGCATTTCTTGTTGGTAAAACAGTATCAAAAAGATTCCAGCCAACATCAATACAAAAAGCAATATCTACAGGTTGTCCAACCCCCATTGCATACTTTATTTTATTCGAAGGTATAAGGTCCGAAACATACTCAAGCATCTCTTTGTAAAATCCCTTTGGGCCGTCATTACGCCAACTTTTTAGAGAATGCATTGGGATACCTCCAAAGTTGTAAATATCAAAATCAACTTCTTGAAGCTCTTCAGCACTTTGTTTTCTTAATTGAAAATCGTCACCACCTTGAATAACCGCACCTATAAGCGGTTTACTTGTACTCGAATTATATAATAAATCAAACTTCGCTTTTGAGCGCTTAGCCCAGACTGTAGTTAATTGCACACTTCTTTTACGAGCCGAAAGAGTATCACTGCCAACAATCGGGTCGTCCAGCACAGTAACAATATCCGGGTCAAGATTAGCTTGTATTGTAATTGAAGATTCTGGAGTAAGAAGACTATATTTTCCTGTTGCAGGATCAATAAAACTGCATCCCAGTTCAGTTATTTTATTATTTTTATTTCCCCTTGAAGAATTTATTAATGAAAAAACCTGCCAGCCCCCGCTATCTGTAAGAATAGGCCTATCCCAACCCATAAACTTATGAATTCCTCCAAATTCTTTAATTTTAAGGCTTCCTATTTTTTGCTCAATATGTAAAGTAGTTGTAACAAGTGCATCAATATTGGCTTTTTTTAAATCTTTAAAACTTACTGATTTTACTGCTCCATAGGTTGCATCCGGCATAAAAGCCGGCAATTCTATTACTCCATGAGCTGTTTTTATTGACTCCACGAAGAATTATACCTGAATATCACTGGAGTTCGCGAATTGACTTTTGTAAGTTATAATTAACAAGTAATAATATGTAGAATGACTTATCCATACTTAAAACTTTCTATTACAAATTTTGTGCCAGAACTTTACCTTGTTGCCTCAAACAACAGTGAGAAAAAGCTTATAAATAATCCTGAAAATCTTAAAGATATTATTAAAGGCATTGCAATGGAGCTCGGGTTTCAAGATAGTATTGAAATATTAGAGCTTTTGACTATTGCAGATTCAGGTGATGAGAGGCTAATTACCGAATTACCAGAAATCAATACTTATGCGAATGATTTTGAAATACAAGAAATGATGGACTTTAATATTCCACGCTTACTTGCCCAAACTAACACTCATTCCAATGTTAAAATGTCAAAAGAAGTTGAAGAAGAGCTCCAAAAAAACATTCAAATAGATAGGCTCGCAAGTCTAATTGAATCTGTTTATGCACAAATTGTTGCAAGGGTCCTGCTTGTTGCATCAGAAATGGGCATACAGTCTTTTCAGCTGCAAGATAACAGCGGCCTAATAAGGCTACAACAAAAAATGTCTGTAGAACTTACAAAACTTGGTCTTACACTAAACATAGTTTAGTCGAAGTTAATACGTGTGCTATAATTTTCAATATCTCGGCTAAATATGCTTTCTGTTTTAGTTTTCTTTACCGTAATAGCAGGCACAGTGCTAATAACATTCTTTGTTTCACGCGCAGCAGTAGCCTATTTTGAAAGTCGCAAAAAAGAAGTAGCTAACATAGCTACAATTAATAATACTAAAATAGATGAAAGTATCGAAATCCTTAAACTCGAGTTTGAGTATGCAAAATCATCTAGCTTCCAGGCCGAAAAAGACCGGCTGGCTATCGTAAACTTTTACCTTGGGCTTTTTGGTATAGTAACGCCTGTTGTTTTCGGGCTAAGAGAAGTTATTGACACTAATCTAAATATTGTTGGTGCAATTATTTTGCTTGTTATCGCATTTATTGGAGTAATTTTTGTTTTACAACTGGTCCGATTACGCCAAGCCTGGATTGAATCAGCAAAAGCCATGGGGCGAATTAAAGATTATTTTATTGAGCAAAACAAAAGTATATCAAATTACCTTATATGGCAAAGCCAAACCATTCCAAAACCTCAAAAGTTTAAAACTATAAGCTTTTTCTCTTCAATAACCATAATTTGCTTAGGAACAGTTTCACTTGTTTTGGCATTAACTTTACTAGGTTTAACATCGCTATTTATAGCGCTTATAGCGCTTTTATACATGATAAGCCTGTTTTTTACCTACTATTTCATGCTGGTATACAACTTCTAGCCTAAAAAAGCCCTATTTGTTCACCCTGTTTTAGGTTATACACTGAAAAATCTTGCATTTGCTCTTCAATATATCTACCAATTAAGTTAGATTTACTTACTGCCAGGTCATATTGTCCATTTTGCAATAACACAAACTTACCTCTTAGTCCTTTTATTGTTCCTTTTAATTCAAATCCCAGTTCATTAATGCTTACTCTTCTTACTTCTTGCGAAGGATAGTATATCTCTTTGCGAGAACGTAAATCTACTATTTCAAAATCTTTTAAAAACCAATCTTTATAGTCACTATCGTCTTCAAAAAGTTTTTTTACTCTTTGTGAATGAGATTTAATAGCGTTAAGTGGCTCTTTAGACTTAGTTTTAATATGAAAATATGGCAATTTATTCTTAGATTTTACAAATTCTGTTAATCCTGCACGTTTAGAAATCTCTTTTTCCAAAAATTGAATATGAATTCCACTTGAACTTGCAATAAAAGTGTATACCAATGCATCTTGCTCAATAGGGCGAATATGCTTTCTTGATTGAGCAGCTGTACCCACTTTTATTACTTCTGGATAAAACCAAGCAAGATAAATAAAATGTGGTTGGGACAAATGTTTTCGCATATTTTCGTTGGGCGCTTTACCAAATAAAAATGCATCTCTAAAACCCAATTGCGTATCACAGCTTTTACACATTTCGTACGGTGTTCCTGATAAATCTACATGGTTTTTACACTGAAAATAGTGGCCGTTTAAAAAGTAACCTGGGCAAAATCTGTGCTCGGAAAGCCTTACTGAGATTGGGAAATCCTTAATCGGCAGTTCTGTAACTTTACCCCTAGACTGAAGCTTTATATACTGGGTATATACATCCAACCTAAAGCTCCATCCCACATCTACTATTTGGTATTGCGTAACGTCTTTACTGATCATAACTTTTGTACACTTTTATATTTTGTTTAGATTTTTAAACGTGTTAAACTTTTTAATTCAACATAAAAATATTTTAAAAATGAAAAAACTTTCTGTAATTATAACAGCTTGGAATGAGGCTACAACTATAGGAAAAGCCATTGAATCTGTTTTAGACAGTAATTTCTTTAGAATTAATAGTGATTTTGAAATTATTTTGGTTGCGCCAGATGACGAAACAAAAATAGCGGCACAAACAAAAATCCAAAACCTTGGACTAAATGACAAATACATATTTATAAAAGACAAGTGCGAAGGAAAACCAAGGGCTTTAAATATGGCATTTGAAAAAGCGAGTGGTGAAATACTTATACTTACAGATGGGGAAGTTTTCTTTGAAAAAAATGCTGTTGATGAGTTATTAAAAGTTATTGAATCTAGTGAAAGGATAGGAGGTGTTTCAGGAAGACCTGTAGCACTAAATGCTAAAAAGTCAGGCCTTATGGGGTATTGGGCCCACATGCAAGCAGATGCGGTACATAAAATGCGATTAGACCGAGATAAATCGAGAGTGCGTTTTTTTCCCATGAGTGGATACTCAATGGCTATAAGAAATATAAAAATGAAACTCCCTGGGGATCTATTTTTAGATGACGCATACATAAGTTATGTTATTTTCAATGCAGGCTATTTAATTGGCTACGCACCAAATGCGCTAGTGAAAGTTAAATACCCAAATATTTGGAAAGAATTTACAAAACAAAAAATGCGAAGCCTTGGAGGATTTGAACAGCTTTGGAAATATAACGTTATAACAACAGAAACGAAGTCGCGATCATTTGGGCAAGAAATTTCTTATGCATTGTTTCCTTTAAAGTATGCAAAAAATCCTTTTGAATTAATTTATTCTTTGGCTTATTACCCTGTTCGGCTTTACTTTTGGGTGCAAAATAGACTTAGGCGTGATGTTTTTAGAAAAGCAAAATCCATAAGGGATGTTTACGTAAGGAGTGAAAGCACAAAGTAAAGAATAATTAAGAAATTTGTTAATTCACTCTAAACCCTGAAAGTTTCACGTTTGTTTGGCCATCTGATACAAAAAATAATCTTACATAAAGTGTTTTACACTGTGTCATTTGACTAAATTTATCTAAATGCAAATTTGCGTCTTCTATTGAAGTAGTTGAGAGTATTGAATAGGAATCTTTTTGCCATACTAAATTTTCGTTAAAATAATACCAGTCTTTACCGTTGTTTGAGAGCTGTAAACGCAGTTCGGGAGTTATGTTTCTTAACTGCATAAAGGTTAAATCTTTTTCAGTTGTCCAATCAATGGTTAGTGACCGAATTAAACTGCAAGATTCCTCAATTTTGATATTTGCGCTTGGATTATAAGGTGAGAAGTACTTTGACCCATCACGCGAATCAGACTGTTTCTGCATTACAATTGAAGCTAAATCATTATCATATTTTACGCCAGAAGAAATTGAGACAATGTTATTAGAATTTAACAGCAAATCGAGTGTTTTTAAATCTTCAGATGCAAGAATAGGTTCTACATCCACATTTGTTAAAACTAACAAGCTTCCAGATACATAAAGCCCAAATTGAAAAGTAAGTAAAAATATTCCAGTTATAAAAAAAGCAAGAGCTGGATAAGTTTTGATTCTAAAATTCTGTAAGTCTTTCTTTTGCTGGTCTATATTTTCATCATCTGCCATTGGGGTTAAAACCCTAAGCATAAGCATATAAAAAGCTGTAAAAATATGAGATAAACCTGCAATAGTACGCCTTAAAAGCCTTGCCAGTCCAAGCGAGGTTACTGGCTCAGTAGAACGAATTTTATCGATAATAGTTGCCCAGTATACAGATCTTTTTATACAAAAAAACCGGAATCTGTTTTTAAAGCTTGGTACTTTTTTACCAACACCTCCTGGAAATACTTTTTTGTATTGATCTTCAACCATTCCAATAAGGTTAAAAATAAACTGAGAGTCATGTTTGCTTAGTGTTAATATAAATCCTTGAAGCTCATTTAGTGGCAATGAGTTATCATGCAAAATGATTTGCCTGTCTTTATACTTTTCGTTTGAAACTAGGAAATCAATTACCTCTCTACCACTATATTTTGGTAAAGTTGTGTCAACAATAACTAAATCAGGGTCCAAGACATATACAAAACCAAGCCCTTCAACCCCGTTTTCCGAACTGAATATTTGAATATTCAGCTTGTGTTCTGATGCAAATATTCTTAATAGCGTTTTTAAGGCAAGTCTAATAATAAAGTTATCATCTAGCAAAACTATTTTGAATGGTTTTACAACATTATAAGGATCCATATATTAGAAGTATACATCAGTTTGTCTACCAATTGATGGGTTTTATTCCATGCTCTTGAAGGTACTTATTAGCTTTACTAAAAGGCTTACTTCCAAAGAAACCTCTAGATGCTGAAAGTGGAGAAGGATGAGCAGACTCAATTATACAGTGTTTTGAATAATCAATAAGATTTTTTTTACTGCGGGCATAACTCCCCCAGAGTATAAAAACAATATTATCCCGCACTTTCGCAATTGACTCAATTGCCTTATCAGTGAAGACTTCCCAACCTTTATTTTGATGTGAGCCTGCATACCCTTCTCTAACTGTTAGTGTGGCATTTAATAGCAAAACGCCTTGTTTAGCCCAACTTGACAAATCGGGTGAGGTTGGAATAGCTATACCAAGATCGTCACCTAACTCCTTATAGATATTCTTGAGTGAAGGTGGAATAGGATTGTTAGCATAAGTAGAAAATGCAAGACCGTTAGCAACGTTGGGTGTATGGTAGGGGTCTTGTCCTAAAATAACTACTTTAACCTCTAAAACTGGCGTTAGATCAAAAGCCTTAAAAATATCTCTCCCTTTGGGCCAAACCCTTGAAGACTTGTATTCAGATTTAACAAATTTGGCCAAATCGTTAAAATAGGGCTGTCCGAATTGTTCACTTAAAAGTTCACGCCAAGAACTTTCAATTTTGACCTTCACAGTAATCTTCTAATAATTATTAACACTTTACACATTCAATTATCGAATATTTTCCTTCATAATAATCGTTGTTTTGCAAAACTTTAAAACCATTTGATTGAAGCTTTTGGCAAAGTTGTGCGTATTCGTTAATTTTTTCAAAGTATAATATTGGCTCATCCGTATTTGGCAATGAATTCCACTTGTTTACTGACTCTGTTCCATACTTAACAGAAACAATAAAATGGCCTCCTGTCTTTAAAATGCGTGAAACTTTCGCCAAATACTCATTTTCATAAGCTAGAGGGACTGTTAACCACAAATTCGAAAAAACTATTAAATCAAAAGTTTTATTAAAATTTTTTTTTCGAAATGTTTGTTTTATTAATTTACTTTTAGAAGATTTACTTAAGACTGATTTTTGCTTTGAAACAAGTTGTCTGCTAGTGTCCATACCTATTAATCTTAACTGAGACATGTCTAATAGAGTTGTTACCAGTTTTGAATCTAGCCCAAAAAGCAAAGCATAAGAAGTCAACTTGTAAGTATGCTCGTTTAAAAATCTGCAAAGAAAGTCAAATAATTTATTGCCATTTTTTTCGGAGTTTTTCGCTATAATCTTTTCTGCAAATGTATCTCTGAATTTGGCCATTTCAGATTGCACAAAATCATGCTCATGGTTTGATATCTTTGTTCTTAAAGACATTTCTTTCCTAACTTGCTTAAGCCTCCACATAAACAAAGCCCCTTTTTGTTGTGAGTTTACATCAGCTACATAACTGTAAATTTCTTCGAGTATATATCTTGGATAAGACTTCGCCAACTTCATGTAAATATTTAAATGCTGCAAATCGCGTAAATCTGAGGCAAGCCTATAGGCGTAATCCTGAAACTCGTGTGCTGTTCCTCTGAACTGATCTCCCTTTTCATTAGTAGGCTTATTAATGTTGTAGTTCGCCAGTATTGTACTTGCAGTTATTAATGTCGACAAAATTTTATGTATAACTTGTATAAATTAGATATATAGTGGTTATATCACCTCACAATATAAATGAAAAAATTAGCTCTATCAATATCCTATAATTTCACAAGTGAAGCAATTTCATGAGCAAGGCTTGTTAACCTGTAACTACTGAAGAATGCTAATAAAACACTATGATTTGGATTTAATATTGACTTCAAATGCACTTTTAAAGCATCTAATGGCATTGCCAAAGCGTCTATGCCCATTTCCTGCAATCTTTTAGCCATAGTAGGTGAATCGATTAAATCTTCATTAAAAGAAGAAAGATCTGGTATTAAAACTTGGTTAGCATTATTAAAAACATCTTGATAAATAGTTTTAAAAAATGCCTCATCTCTAGGCCTGCTACCGGCATTGGGCTCAAAAATTGCAATAATTTTAGAATCTTTATATTCTTCTTTAATAATTTCCAGGGATTTTGCAACTCTTGGAGCTGTAACACCAAAGTCATCAACTATAGTAATTCTGCGTGATTCTTTTTGTACATCCGCAAGAATTTCAAGTCTTTTCCTTGGTGGTGCAAAAGTTTTAACAACAGATATAAAATCTGTATCCTTAAACTTCCCAAGAGGAAAAATAATCTCTTTAAAAAAACAATAAGCAGCCAAAACGTTTTCTAAATTATACTTGCCTATCATTTTAACTGTTCCTTTTAGCAAATTCCCTTTTTGAGAAAGTATTTCAAACCCTGTTCCTGTTTCTTTGCTCGCATCTATTGATTCTTGAATTGCATATTGGGCAGATTCAAATGTATTTCCTCCCTTATTAACAAAATTATATCGGACAACCTTTGTGTTTGCATACCTTAAAACTTGATCAATATTTGCGTCATCAGCTTTTGCAATTATTAACCCATTCTTTGGTACCATTTTTACAAGTTTACTAAACGCTTCAAGATATTCTTTATGTGTAGGATACACATCTTGATGTTCCCAACCAATATTTGAAATAATTAAATATTTTGGATTATACTCCCAAAACTTGGGGCCAGCTGAAAGCTCTTTACTGTAATACTCATCACCTTCAATTACAGACCAACTAGAAATGGTATTTTTTATAGATTCTTTATCTGGTAAATCTGCTCCTACCATATAACTGGGCTTAAACCTAAATACTTCCATTAAGTGAATCAACAAGGCTGTTGTAGTGGTTTTACCCGCTGTGCCTGCAATCACAATAGATTCAGGTTTAACAAGGTATTGATTAAGAATTTGAGAATAAGGCTTAACTATAATTCCGCGTGTTTTTGCATAAAGGTATTCTTTATTTTTGGCAGTTACGCTTTCGACAACCATGCATAAGTCTGGTTGAGAAGGGATGTTTAAATCTTTTTTGAGAAAATCAGCCCAATAGCTCTTGGTCAAATGGGAATAATGATAGCCTTCAGTTGTGAGGATTCCTTTTTCTTTAAGAAAGTCACTCGCTGGTGGGAAAAACTGCAAATCCGAGCCGGTAACAAACCAGCCCATGTCCGCGAACATCGCTGCCACAAGAGATGTAGCCTTACCACAGACCCCAATTGCATGAAACCATTTTTGCATTCATAAAGTTTATCATTTCTTAATAAAGATACCACAAGATTTTTTCTTGACTTTTTGCAGTATAATTAGAATATTGGAAACTGATCGCTAAACTCTTGACCTTATTTAGGAAAACTTTTATTAGTCTTAATAAACATGATTTGCCCATATTGCTCTAGCTACAATTTAAGTGTAATAGATAAACGTAATAACGAAGACTCAAACTCCATCAGAAGAAGGCGTTCATGCAATAACTGCGGGAAAAGATTTACAACCTATGAAAGAATTGAAAAAGTTTTACTTAACGTTAGAAAGAGAGATGGAAGCATTGAGGAGTTTGATCGGGAAAAAATTAAACGGGGGATACTTAAAGCTGTGAAAAAAAGAAATATTGAAGACAACAAGATAGAAGAGATAGTAAATAATATTGAGCAGACTTTACTTATGCACGATGAGCAAACAATCACCTCTACAGAAATTGGCAAATTGGTGCTTGTAGAGCTTAATAAAATTGATAAACTTGGAGCTTTGCTATTTGCTGCTGTTTATAAAGATTTTCAAAGCCTTGAAGATGTTCAAAAAGAGTTAAAAAGATTAGAGAGTAAAAAGTAGAGACCGGAGACTGGTTCTCTTTTCCTTGTTACTTTTTAAAGTCCTTTGTTAACGAAGTAAATCCAAACACCAATTATCATAGTAAAAAGGGCAAAAAGGGCAAATCTCATTACAACTTTTTCTTCAGACCAGTTTTTAGCCATTTGAAAATGGTAGTGAATTGGTGCCATTCTCAAAATTCTTCGACCTAAAATTCTTCGACCAATTCCCTGTACAACTGTTGAAAGCAGAGTTATTGCGAATGGAGCAGAAATGATTAATAACATTAACGGCTCACCAAGTAAAAAAGCAACCGTAGCAAGAAGAGCACCTAGGGCAAGTGACCCTACATCTCCCATTTGAAATCTTGCTGGAGGAATATTGAAATACAAATAAGAAACCAATGACCCCAAAACTGTAGCACATAAAAATATGACTCTAAAATCTTCTTTATCTATTGCTATAATCAAAAATCCTAGAAACGAGGAAAAAAGCATACTTGCTGCTAGGCCATCCATACCGTCTGAAAGATTAACAGCGTTGGTCATTAAAACGACAGTTATCCAAGCAAAAGGTATCATCAAAATTCCGATATCAATTCCACCCAAAAACGGAATACTCATAAAACCTGGTTGGAATCGGGATGAAAAGAAATAAAGACCAATTCCTAGTGCAAAACCTGCAATTGATTGGACAATTATTTTTTCATGCGCTTGAATTCCCTTGCCTGGGTTTGAGCCCAGCATAAAGAATACTCTTTTATACACCTCCCATGGATAGGATATTAAAAGCTGTAATCTTTTCAACTTGTTTTTATGCACTTTAATGAGCATTCTTGTTCTTTTTAAAGTGCGCATTTTTGAACGATCTCTACCATAAATATTTAGTATATCGTCGAACCCGCCGAGTAAAGCAGATATTGCAAATATAAATAACATTAAAGCTGTTCCGGAATTCTGGTTTTCCGGGTTGAAAAGTATATTTAGCACTAAAACTGAAATTATTATTATTAAACCTCCCATTATTGGCACACCAGCCTTTAAGTTAACTTTCTCAATAACGGTTGTAAAATCAAAATCTAATCTTCTCGTTATTTTGAATTTATATAACAAGTATATAATTGGGAATGCAATTGCAAAGCTAAATATCATTGAAGATATTATTACTGTTAAAACGTATCTAAAAATCTCTTCCATTCAAAATGTTATAATTTTGTGTATAGTTTAAAGCTAAGTTTACAACAAATTGGGCTTGGTTGCATACTTCATTATGAATAAAATATTAAAAACGAAAATCGCTAATGCCCCAATGTTGCCAGGTTGTTACATTTACTTTGACAAATCTGGTGAAGTCATTTACGTTGGCAAAGCCAAACGGATTTACAATAGAGTAAAAAGCTATTTTGTTAACTCTTCGAGACTTGATACTAAAACAAGGAAACTGGTAAGCCTTGTTGAAGACGTTGAATTTCATACTACAGATTCTGAGGTTGAAGCACTTATTCTCGAAAGTAATTTAATAAAGAAGTATCTTCCCCGTTTTAATATTTTAATGAGAGATGACAAAAGTTACATTTATGTCCGCTTTGAAAAGCCTAGAAAAAGAAATCAACCTGTACCAAAACTAAATTCAAATTATAAGG
>CAZUKH010000018.1:0-11326 GCA_964620955.1 uncultured Candidatus Saccharibacteria bacterium
AAACAGGAGAAGTTTTTACTCCTGATAAAAAACCTTGTTTTTTTTATCATATTGGTTTGTGTAAAGGCGCTTGTGCAGGGCTTGAGAATGCACATGAATATCAACAAAGATTTAAAAATGTTATTAAGTTTTTTAAAGGTGAGAAAAAAGATATTCTCAAATCTTTAGAAAAAGATATGCAACAAGCCTCCAAGGCTATGAATTTTGAGAAAGCTGCAAATCTTCGTGACCGAATTAAAGATATTCAATATGTTACTGCAAATATTAGAATAGATTCCACTGTAGATGAAGTTTCTATTGAAATCCTAAAGAAGAAGATGAAAGAGCAGGCTTTGTCTGAGTTAATTGATAGTCTTGAATTTCCGAGTGATAAGCTAAAGCTGCAAAAGGATTTTAGAATCGAGTGTTATGACATAAGTAACATTCAAGGTACAAATGCTGCGGGTTCAATGGTTGTAATGATAGATGGCCAAATACGTCCAGATTTGTACCGCAGATTTAGAATTAAAACTAAAAAAACACCCGATGACTTTGCAATGATGCAAGAAGTTATTAAGCGGAGATTGAGGCAACTTACATGGCAAGTTAACAAAGATATAAGGCCAAAAGGCTGGAAACCGGACAAAAGCCTTGGCTCAATGCCAGATATAATTATTGTAGATGGCGGGAAAGGCCAACTTAGCAGTGCTTATGAGGTTCTTTGGACAATGGGTTATGCTGATACAATTCCTATTGTGGGTCTTGCTAAAAGGGAAGAGGAGCTGTTTAAGTATTCGAACCAGTTTAAAGATGAAAATTTTAATCAGCTAAAAGATGAAGAAAATTTCAAAAGAATATATTTACCAAGGCAAACTGAGTCACTTTTTCTTATACAAAGGTTACGCGATGAAGCTCACCGATTTGCAATAACTTACCACCGTAAACTAAGAAGTAAAGAATCCGGTTTTTAATTCACGGGTTGATTTGTTTGCTGAGTTTGCCCTATTTGATTTAATTGCGTTTGCGAAGAATAATTTATTGGTATGTTTTGAACAGGTATTGGCTGCGGGTTTGGCGGAACAATTTGGGTTTGAACAGGAGAAACATTATTAGGTTTAGGTGATAAAGGAGCCGGAATTGCTACATTAACTGGAACAGGCACAGGTACAACTTGCGGTATTACACGTACTTGTTGAGCTGCTGGTGCAGGCTGTGGGGTCATTGGTGAATTAGTTGTTGGGTTTGTTGGCGCTGAATACTCTTTGTATTCTTTAGCGCCTCCCTGATTGTGAACATGAACTGTAATGTTTTGTGACGGTGGTGCCGCAGGCAACTGGACTTCTTTTTTAATAATCTGGATTGGTTTTACTTTTTTAAACTCGAATACACTGGTTACAATATTGCCGATAAATATATCTAATATGACTATTAAGACTAATATAGTTATAACGGATAAATTTATGTTTTCAGCTATAAATGAAGGATTTTCAAAAATATTTGCCCAACTAGTTATGTTTTTTATTAGTATTACAAAAGGCGATGTAACATCAAAGGTAAATAAATCAAATATAATTCTTAAAAAAAGGATAGCTTCGATGACTTTAAAAACGGCATCAACTGCGTTCTCTATTATTCCGTAGATTGTATTAAACAAAAACCCTGTAAAGATTTCTATTGATAACGTACCTAAAACAACAAAAAATAAAAGTGCAACTATTGCGTCAAGATTAATATTTTGTCCTAATTCCAAAGGTTTTGCCACTATTCCTTTAAATGGGTCTATAAAAATATCTGTAATACCTTTAAAGAGTTGAGTAAAACCAGCTTCCTCGCTTGCACCTACTAAATCTAGCAAGAATCTTACGAGTAAAAGCACTCCTATTATTGCGATTATCCCGTAAAGTATAATTTTTATTCTACGCCTTGCTGCTATCATAATTTAGATTAGAAATTAGTAACTAGATACTGGTAACTAGAGACTGGTTCGTTTTTAGCTTTTAGTTTTTACTTCTATAATCTGTCTACTGCCTTCTGCCTACTGTCTTCTGCCTTCTGCCTACTGTCTTCTGCCTTCTGCCTACTGTCTTCTGCCTTCTGCCTACTGTTTTCTGCCTTCTGTCTTCTGTCTTCTGCCTTCTGCTATCTTTTCGCTTTTCGTTTTTACCTGTAATCAGTGTAATACTCCTTTTTCAGTAACTTTTCATTAAACATATCATCTTCTTCCCTACTTTTTGCAAAAAGTAGCAAAAGCCTGGGGGTAGCTTAGTGTTATACCTTTTATTTTGTTACGAAACTTAACCTACCCCCAGACCCCCTTTTAGTACATGTAGTGCTTACTTATTCCTTCAATTTTTTCTTTTTAGCTTTTTGTTTCTTACTTCTATAATCTGTCTACTGCCTACTGCCTTCTGCCTTCTGCCTTGTCAGTCTGAGCCTGTCTTGTCATACTGAGCCTGTTTATCTGCCTTGGGCATGGTCGAAGACAGCCTTTTTTTTATTTTGTTTTTCTAAGCTCATACATTCTAACAATTTCTTTTACCGAGTTTGGGAGTTTTTTATCTCTATTCCAGATTTTTAATCTCGGAAATCTTATCGAAAGCCCTTTTCCCGGGTTATCATTTTTTACTTTCGTTTTTACACCTAATGCTGCTGTATGATTAGGGCTTCTTGTAATTTCATCTGCTTCTACTTCTATTATTATTTTGGGTGTAACCCATTGTGTAGGGTAGAGTGATTTAGATACTTCATAGTTCAAGGGTTTTTCTAAAACTGCTAATGGCTGTAAATCTTGAAATATCTTCTTTAGCATTTCTTCCGACATACCTGTACCTATTTTGCCTATCGAATAATACTTATCAACCTCTTCATCATAAATACCTGCAAGTATTGCTCCCACCCCAAACTTTGCTCGGTTGCCTCTTCCTGCATAGTAACCTAGCACAGCAACATCTATTGTATCAACAAAACTTTTTAAAGAATTACCTTTTAGCTTTATCCACTTAAAGTTCCTGGTTCCTGGCTCGTATTGTGTACCTATTTGTTTAATAATTATGCCTTCGAGGCCTTTTTTTAAAGACTCATCAAAATAAGATTGAACTTCTTCAACTTTAGCAAACTGTTTACTCTCTAAAAGTCTTAAAGTTTGGTTATTATTTAAAAGATCTTTTAATAATTTAAGTCTTTTTTCTATAGGCTGTATGGCAATGTCTTGACCATTAAGGTAAATTACATCAAAGCACATTGCTACAGCTGGAAATTTATCTGAATAAGAATCTACATTATGCTTTCGCTTGCGCTGCATTGTTTCTTGATAGCTAAAGTAATCATTTGTTTGAGGGTTAAAGCCAATGATTTCAGAATCAATTATGACCGAATTGCATGAAAGCTTGGAAACTGCGTTTACTATCTCTGGAAACTGGTTAGTCATATTTTCCATATTGCGACTATAAATATTTACCTCATCATTAATTTTATGGATTTGACCTCTTAAGCCGTCAAGCTTTTGCTGAACAAAACCTAGTGGAATCCTTTTAAAGACAGATTCGGCATCTTTTTCCCGCTCTACAAGTTTTGGAAGTACTGGAATTCCAGGTTCAAAATGTATTCCGTTAAGCTCTTCAACTATATTCTTTGCCTTTGTTTTAACTAAAAAACCAAGTTCGCCAAGATCAGCTTTAGAGCCGAATGCCTTATCCAATAGTGGCCTAATTGATTTATCACCGTTTATAAACCATGACAGAGCATCAAGAATTGTTTTGTCACTTAAACCAAGACGTAAATCTCCTAATATTATTCTTGTGATGTATTTAGCTGACTGACTGTCAACCCCGGAAATAAGCTCACAATACTGCATAGTTTTTTGTTCCTGGCTACCTTTGCCATCCACTGCTGCTATATTCTCGAGTCGTGAATAAACTTCAATAAGGCTTAACACAGCTTTTTGCTTTTCAAAAGAAAACAAGGATAATTCATTTAAAGGTTTGGAACTAATTAATTTAACAACTTCTTTTGCTGTTAAACCAACATCTCCGGTCTTACGGTAGATTTCTGTAACGTTAACGTTAGGGGCAATTTTGCTTAAAGCCTTTAAGATTAATTTGACCGAAAAGTTAAACTCTAAGGATTTATAAACTGGATATAGTTGACCTTGAAGCATATAAATAGCTTTTTTGACTTCAGCCAACTCGAGTTTACTTAAAAGCTGCGAAATAATTATTGTGATTTCGTTCCTGCTTTTAGTTTCTTCAAGTTTTATAAGCCATTGGCTAAATTCTTTTATAGTCATTTTATATTATACCTGGGTTTTAGAGATTAGAGGCTAGTAACTTTTTCGTTTTTACCTTATCCCTTTTCTTTTTTTCTTTTTAGCTTTTAGTTTTTACTTCTATAATCTGTCTTCTGCCTTCTGCCTTCTGTCTTCTGCCTTCTGCCTACTGTCTTCTGCCTTCTGCCTACTGTCTTCCGACTGCTGCTATCTTTTCGCTTTTAGCTTTTAGCTTTTAGCTTGTTCTTTTTACTTACTTTTCTTTTTACTTATTTTCGTTTTCCCTCAAAATCTTAAAATGCTCCTTGTGGAACTACATCTAGTACATTAACACCCAGTATTCTTAAAATTAATACGCTAAAAACTAATACAGCTAAGCCTCCTAGAACCGAAAGAACTCGTTTCTTAGCTTCTTCAATTCGAGATTCATCGCCGCTTTGATATGCTATACCTGCTAGAATTAGTAGCACTAACGCCACTCCGCCTACTACCCCAAATGCTATTCTTATTAATCCTGTGATTATACCAACTGGTGTTGGATCTACGCATCCTATCCCAATGTATAGTCCACCTCTTTCAAAACATTCAATAAGCAGGCTTCTATTTTGTGGATCTTCACGCCACGCTGCTAGTGTTGCTTGCACGTTGCCTTCAACAAGTGGATATTCCGCGACTAAATCTTCCTGAGTTGAATCGCAAATAAGTAAGTTTTCTCCTTCAACTGCTATTGCATCACCATCAATAAAGCATCTTGTGCATTCAATAGCTCCTATTTGATCATAAGCAGAAGCGCTAGTAACAAATGATCCTGTTGCGTTTCCTGATCTGTCAAGGATAGGCCTGGATTGTGAACCAGACGTACCTGGCCTAACACTTACATCTGCAGAAGTTACAGAACAAGTTGCTGTTGAAGGACAGCCAAAGTTAGAACCTTGGTCTTCGACTCCTAGCTCAAAAAGCTCAGAATAAGTATCTTCACCATAACCATAAATAGGTAAAAAACTACCTGGATTATTTGAAATAGTAACACTTGCGCCAATTGTATAATAAAAAAATCCTACGACGTCGTTATCTACAGACATATTCGTATCAACTGTAACATCATAACCAGGGATTAATGTCCCCGATTTGTTATAGCACCCTATTGGGGATAAAGCTGATGACTGATTGAAGTAACCAAACTGGCTTTGGTTGCCCCTGCAACACGCCCCTTGCTGATAGTCAAATTCACTATTTCCTGTAAGTATATTAACGAATGTATATCCTGCAGGGCAACAGGCCCATGGATATTCATATGCAAGAAAATCTGACCCAAGAGTTTTTAACCTGTTTATACCCCTTGTTGGAGAAGTATTTGAAGGGCAAGCGTAAATTCTATTAGTAATAGGAAATGCAGCATAAGTGTCAGATCTACCATGGAAAAATATAAAGTCGGTTATATCTGACTGAATACACAAATCTTTAATTGTTTTAGAATCCAAATCTATTAAATCTGTATCTCCTGTCTCTGGGTTAAATTCTATGCTCAGTGGTGATCCAAATGGATCTAAAAGTATTTCCTCAATTCTGCTAATAAGATTAGAAGAGGTTTGATTGTATCCAGTTACTTTAATTTTGTTTTCATTAACACCTTTTAAAAAATTAGTATACCCATCAGGGCATTCAGGATAACGCTGTTCGCATTTTTGCCCCCCTACAAGCGTTGCGGCGGCGTTAATGTCCGAAATATTTACTGCAGTGACCGAAATAAAAAACAAAAAAAACTGCAAACTTAAAATTGCCACTATTAAAAACGTTTTTTTCGAATTTTTAATAAAAATCATTCTTAGTTAGTTTAACAGCTAACTCCTTTTTAGTGCATCAACATAAAATACAAAATTTGACTGCTTCCCATCTTTAAGCTCAGCTCTGCCTTTAAAAACGTAAATAGGGAAACTAAACCCCTGCCATTCTAAAGGTTCAAAGTAAGAAAGCTCAGTTTTTCTAAAATCTGCTATAAATCTTTTTACTTCTATACTGTCAAAATCTGTAAAGTAGTTAGTGTTTTGGGGCTCTATTTGTGCAAGTGAACCACCCCCACGCTGGATTGCATTCCAAGCTTCTTCAGGTGAAATTATAGAATATATTCCTCTTTTAGCTTCAGAATACTCATAGTTTGTAAAACTCATTCTAAATATATCTTTAGAATAATCTCTTACAGCGTTAGAAATAATCATTCTTACCTGACCATATCTTGGATCTTCAGAGTACACTTTAGCATTGGTAGAAGTAGGTGGAGTCACATTAGCTCCAACTTCAGGCCACTCTTCTTCAGGCTTTAATTTTGCCTGCTGTAAATAACGAAAGTAATTTAAAAAAACAAAGCCAGCTTCCGAGACATTTGCGGTATTAACAAAAATACCATCTATTCCCAGCTTGGCAAATTGGACTTCAACTACTGCGTCTTCCAGCCCGTATGTCACAAACCCAAGCCTCGATAACAAACCTCCTGCAAGGTTAATATATTCCTGCGGTGTATCAAGTAAATCTTTTGTAGCAATAGCATCTACATTCTCATAAAACTGGGTTTCTAAGTTCCACTTTTGAAGGTTTTTGTTATAAGTTAAGGTTTTAGTTTTATCACTGTTATTCCATTCAAAATTGTTTTCGTCAATTTCATTATAATCGTTTGCCACAAATCCTAGCGTGCTAACAGTTTCAAGTGCTGTTTCGAAAGACAAAAGCTTTTCGCGAGGCTCCTCAATTTGATAAACGTACGAGACATCTGGGAACACAGGATTAATGCTTTCAAAGGTAAACTGAGCATCTTTATTATAATTAATTCCTTTAATAATTGGATTTGGGATATCTCCTAGTTTTTTATCTGCAGCAAGAAAAAATCTATTTCTTAAATTTCTTGTATCTTCAAACGTACGCAAACTAATATTGTTATATACTGTATAAGCAAGAATAATTGCTACAATAGCTAAGATAACTATAAGTATTTTTCTTGCTTGTGACGCTGTTTTATATAGGTTAGCCATAGTTAGTCAATGATTATTAGTCACTTATTAATTTTATTCTCACTTTTTTACTTATTAGCTTTTCGCTTTTTGTTTTTACCTGTAATTCAGTGTAATACTCCTTTTTTCAGTAACTTTTCATTAAACATATCATCCTTTTCCCTACTTTTTGCAAAAAGTAGCAAAAGCCTGGGGGTAGCTTAGTGTTATACCTTTTATTTTGTTACGAAACTTAACCTACCCCCAGACCCCCTTTTAGTACATGTAGTGCTTACTTATCCCTTCAATTTTTTCTTTTTCCCTTTTACTTTTTAGTTCTGCCCTTAGTTTACAGTTGAGTTTGATAGCTTGCAAGGTTTGCTTGCTCAGTATAAACTTAATCCATGAGTAACTCGACAATACCTACAATACAGCCATACACAGTTGAGCCAGTAGATCCAGCACAAGAGCAAAACTTCAACTATGATATAAATAACTATCAATTACCACCTTATCCAGAAGAACCACCTAAAAAAGAGGACAAACCATCAATTCCAATATTTTTGATTTTACTGGGACTTGGGTTTTTAGGACTAATGATATTTGGAGCATTATTGCTTTTTGGAGGCGGGAGTTCCAATAACACTAACAACAACAATAACGGAGGAGGCACAACAACTGAAAACATTACTCTTCAATGGTGGGGAGTTTTTCTTGATTCCGAAGTAGTCCAACCACTTATAGATGAATATAAGCAGCTTAACCCAAATGTAACAATAGAGTACGCAAACCGATGGCCGGGTGGAAGCTATGCTGAAGCTGAACTATCTTACAAAAACGAGCTTAACAGAATTTTAAACACCAACGACCCTGTAGCACTGCCCGACATTTTTATGATAAATAATACTTGGGCAGGTGATTACGAAGCTTATGTATCTGCAAGTCCTACACTTGACATTCAAACCTATGCAAGTACTTTTGTAGATGCAGTTGTTGAAGATTTTGCCAAAACAGGGGTAGTAACAGGACTGCCACTTTGGATAGATACATTCGCAGTTGTTTACAATAAAGAAATGCTTGCAACAGAGCAATTAAATGAACCCCCTGATAGTTGGCCAAGATTTAAAAATGCTGCACAGGCATTAACAAAAACATCTAACAATATAATGACACAAGCAGGTTTTGCCGCTGGTACAACTAACAACACCTCTTACTGGTTTGAGCTCGCACTTCTTTTGCTTAGGCAAAACGGGGTAGCCATTACAGACGAGAATAATCAACCAATTTTTTCTGCTGATCCTGACTCTTCAGATGCATTAAATTTTTTTAAAAGCTTCGCAACAACTAGTGGTAATACCTGGAATACTGCTTTTAACAATGAGTCAGCAGCATTTCTCGAAGGTAAAGTAGCAATGATTATTGTGCCAAGTTTTAGACTTAGAGACATAATAAAATACAACGAAGAATACGATTTAGGTATTGATATAGGAATAGCCAAATTACCTCAAATAGAAGGTCAAGATCAGCCTTTGATAAATTGGTCTAACTACTGGGGAAATATGGTAAGCCGAAACAGACCCTATGCAGCTGCATCCTGGGCTTTTCTTAACTGGCTATCACAGCCAGAACAACAAATAAAATTAAGTAATAACGTTAAAAATAAATATGGGTATTTTGGTTTGTTATATCCAAGAAAAGACATGCTAGAAGAGCTTAGAGATGACCAGTTTTTAAGCGTTTTCAATGAATCTGTACCTTTTGCGCAAAGCTGGAACATGGTAAAAGGAATAGAAGTCAAATCCATTTTCAAAGAACTTTTAGATAATACAACAATTAATGCAAGTGCTGTTTCTAGGGCTGAAAATCAGATTTTGGATTTGATAACTTTAAAAGGAATTCTTAGCACCGAATAGCTATTAGTATGATTAATAATTTTCATAAAGTCTCAAAATTTATCGTGATAGTACCGTTACTGTTATGTGGTTTTGGTTTATTTGCCGTTCAAGCTAATGCACAAACCAACGTAAATGACTACTTTATTGTTAGCGAACCATTTAACGGACAAAACGTAAAAGATTTGATGAAGTTGCAGATTCGTGCATTTGATAATGAACAATCGGGAGTAAAGGTAGAGTCAAAACTATTTGATAGTACATGTAATACTTCCGACCTAGGAAGAATAATTGAAGACTCAATAATAACTAATACACGGCGCGATTTCGATTGGATTAGTAACAAAACTCTTTTAAATTCGGCAATAGCAGATGGGCAGTACTGTATAAAAACATGCGGTTATTTTGTTGAATATGATAACCCTTATAAAACTTGTATAAATAGAATAATAAATTTGAATAATGAAAATACCAATCCTAATATTAACTCGTTTCCAACACAGCTAACACTTACTGAAGGTACTACCTTTACATACCAAGTTGAAGCAACAGACCTAGAGCAAAGTAATTTGACTTATCAATTACTTACAACCAACGACTATTTTTCAATAGATCAGTTAAGTGGCTTAATTACTTCTGCACCACTTTCTTCTTCTGGGAATAATGTAATTAGCTTCCCGTTAGAGATACTTGTTAGCGATGGATTAGGTGGTAAATCTTATCAATCATTTAATGTAAATGTTTATGCCTCAAGGGATATTGCTGTTGCTGGTGGCTCCACAGATAACACCACAGGAAGCAATAACTTATCCGATTCTTCAACAAAAATTGTATTTCTATCCCCAAAACCCGGACAAGTAATTAACTCAAAATCAATAGTTGTTCAGTGGGAGTTAGAAACTGACCTCGAGGTTTCTTCACTAGAACTTTTTTATTCAATAGACAAGGGACAAAATTGGGTAAGAGTTTCGGAAAATCTTTCATTAACGAAAAAATACTTTATATGGAATGATTCTTCCATAGTTGACAGAGAATATTCTCTACTGCTTAGGGCAAACCTAAGTAATGGGCAAGTTGTAGATAAAGTAAGTGAAAACTTTATTATTGACAGAATAACATCTGAAAACAGTGAAATAATATCTACCAGTGTTCCTTTAATTACTAATGTTACTCCTGAAAATAATACTCAACTACCTCCAGGCTCTAACATTGTAATTGGTGGTCAAATCATTCCATCAGCTGGTGAAACAATCCAGGAACTATCTTTAAGTGTTCAACTTAACGAAAAATCTATTACTCAAGCATGCACACTCGGAGCTCAAGGAAAATCTTTCACTTGTGATCCTATTGACGACCTACCCACTGGAAGACATATAGTCGCTGTAAGTATTTTAGACACAGCAAACAAAGAAGCTAAAACCGAATGGATATTTTCAATATTAGACGCAAGTGAAGTACCTTCAAGCAATGGTGGAGTAGAAACTATAAATTTGTTTGGACGAGATATCCCAAGGTCAACACTTCTAATATTCTCGCTAATTTGTTGTATTGGTGCTGCACTACTATTTGTACCATGGATACTGTATTCAATGTGGCTTACGAGAAGACATAACAATAACCCGCCAACACAAGAAACCTTACCACCAAGTCCGGAAATTCTTCCAAATATTTATGCAACACCTCAAGACAATAGTTACTCAACCAACCAACAAAGCTATACCTACATTGACCCATATGCAGGGCAAACTTTAACACAACCAACTTATACTCCTCAACAAGCCGCAAATTATCAACAGCCACAAAGTTATGCAGCATCACCGCCAATACAACAAATTCAACCTTATGGCGTTCATGTTCCACAACAAAACGACTATATGCTAGGTACACCACAAACTGTGGAACAAGACTTGTATCAGCAACCAGTTCAACAAATTCCTCTTGTAAATAACCCTGCGCCTGCCCCAGCATCTACTGTTTCACAACCTCCTTTGAACCAAGAGCAAGTTAGTCCAACAGAAAATCCACAAACATAAATCTTCGTTTTTAATTTATCCCTTTTTCTTTTCGCTTTTAGTTTTTCCTTTTTCCTTTTTTCGTTTTTACCTGTAATTCAGTGTAATGCTCCTTTTTTCAGTAACTTTTCATTAAACATATTATCCTTTTCCCTACTTTTTGCAAAAAGTAGCAAAAGCCTGGGGGTAGCTTAGTGT
>CAZUKH010000019.1:0-244 GCA_964620955.1 uncultured Candidatus Saccharibacteria bacterium
ATTAGCACCAAATACTAAAATGCAATCGGAAACTTTATTTCCAACTCCTTTTACTTTCATTAGTTCTTCTTTGAGATTTGAAGTCTCTTTTAAGTTTTTACTTTGTAAAAGCTTCGCAATATTTACAAGGTAACTTGCCCTATAACCAACTCTTCCGTGTTTTTGTAGTATAAATTCTGAAGTCTCGGCAAAAAAATCTACAGGAGGAAACAACCACGAATATTCATTGTCAACTTTTATTTTT
>CAZUKH010000019.1:279-7426 GCA_964620955.1 uncultured Candidatus Saccharibacteria bacterium
AACGCTAAGTAACTCTATAGATTTTTTTATTGCCGAAATGTTTTTGTTGCTTGCAAGTACAAAAGAAAGGGCAACTTGTTCAAAAGGCTGCTTCAAAATTCTTATTGAGAAATACCTTTTATATGCATTTAAAAAATTAATATCACTACTAAACTTAGACTCAAGTGCTAAATTATGTTCATTAAAATTAAAGTAGTTTTCTACAAACTCATAATCATTTTTATTTGGGTATGATTGCCACTCAACACAATTTGCAGTCTGTTTAATTTTTATTACTTTGTTTTGAAAAGTTCCATACCACCAATCTCCCTTAAATTTCCAATTAAAAACTTGCCCTGTTGAAAGGGTTTTGTCTAAAGAAAATGACTCAACTAAAATTTTGTTCACGATAAAATATTAACATGCAGTTTGATAATGAGCGCTAACCCTAGTAAACTAATTTTATGACTAACGAATGGCTTTACATGTACCACAGATTATCTAACTATCTTTCAGTAGCAATGCTTTATTTGAAAGATAACTTTTTTTTAGAATCAGAACTAACTCGAGAAAATATTAAAGAACGAATTTTAGGACATTGGGGAACAGTTCCAGGCTTAAATTTGTTTTACGGAATAACATTGCAATTAATTAAAACCAGATTTCAAAACGATGGTTTAAAAGTAATGTTTACAGCAGGCCCAGGACACGGCGCCCCAGCTGTACTAGCAGGCCTATTCCTTGAAAATACTCTTTCACGTTTTTACTCATTAGCAACAAGAGATAAAAAGGGAGCAGAGTATTTAATAAAAAACTTTAGTTGGCCTGGTGGATTTCCCAGCCATGCTTATCCAGGACTTCCAGGTCAAATTTTAGAAGGAGGTGAATTGGGATATTCTCTTGCAACTGCCTTCGGAAGTGTTTTTGATAACAAAGATTTGGTAAATATTTGCGTAATTGGAGATGGAGAGGCGGAAACTGGCACTCTATCAGCTTCTTGGCAGAGTAACAAGTTTATTAACCCTGGTCGTGACGGGGTGGTTTTACCAGTACTGCATTTGAATAGTTACAAAATATCGGGGCCTACACTATTTTCTTTAATGTCAGAAGAAGAAATAAAAAACTACTTTCAAGGCCTTGGTTATAAAGTGCATTATGTGGATCAATATCCAAACAAAGACACATTTATTGATAATACCTATTCAGCTTTTGAAAATGCAGCTGAAGATATATACGAATTTAAACAAGGAAGTGGTCAACTACCAATAGTAGTGGTTAAATCTATGAAAGGATGGACAGGACCTTCGTATCTTCATCAAAAAAAGATTGAAGATAATAATTTATCTCATGGTATTCCAATTCAAAATCCAAAAAAAGATGATGAAGAGTTTGAATCACTCAAAAGCTGGCTTTTATCTTATTCGATAGGTGATTTTTTTGACGAAACTGGTGAATTCTCATCTAATTTTTTTAACATGTTACCTGCTAACGAAAGTTGCCCTGGTGCTACCCTCGAATTGCTAAATTCCGAAAAGCTTATAGTTCCAGCAATTGATGATTTTGAAATAAGGTTTGATAAACGAGGTGCTTTCCCAGAAAGCAGGATGGAAGAGATATCAAAATATATTAAGTCAATTTTTGACAAAAACGAAAAATTAAACAACTTCAGAGTTTTTTCTCCAGATGAATCTGAATCTAACATGATGGAAGATATTTTTAGTGAAACTGGAAGGATATTAAATCGTAAAGTGAGTGAATGGACTACAGGTTTTTCAGATAACGGAAGAATAATGGAGATCTTGAGTGAAAACGTTTTGCAAAGTTGGCTTGAAGGCTATGTTAAGACTGGAAGAAACGGGATATTTGTTTCATATGAAGCCTTTTTAGGCATAGTAACTTCGCAAATCGACCAGTATCTCAAGTACTTAAAACAGTGCTCTCATTTTTTATGGCGAAAGGAAATTCCTTCACTTAACTATATTTCTACTAGCACAGGTTGGAGACAAGACCACAACGGCTTTTCGCACCAAAATCCAGCTTTAATCAATTCAATGATTTCGAGGCCTGCAGATTACGCACACGTTTATTTTCCTGCGGATGTCAATATCTTTTTAGCCACGCTAGAAGAGTCACTAAACTCAAAAAATGCTGTAAATTTGATTATTGCAGATAAAAGAGAGCTTCCACAATGGCTAACTATGGCGGAGGCCAGAGAGCATGTTAGGCGTGGGGTTTCAGAATGGCAATTTGCTGGCAACTATGAAAATGAATTTGATATAGTCCTGGCCTCCGCCGGTGATCACCAGACAAAAGAAACGCTAGCAGCAGCAGTTTTATTAAAAAAAGATATTCCCGAATTAAAATTTAAATTTATAAATATTAACGAGCTTTCGTACTTAGGTCTTGGGGATGATGGAAATCCGTTATTAACAATGAATGATATAAATAGCTTTTTTGGACAAAAGGAAGAAGTAATACTAAACTTTCATGGTTACCCAAGTGCAATCAAGCAACTAATTTTTGGCACATCGCTTGCACATCGTACTAATATTCTCGGGTACATTGAAGAAGGCTCTACAACAACCCCTTTTGACATGCAAGTTGTTAACAAGGCAAGTAGATATCATGTTTGTCTAGAGGCATTGTTCGCCTATGCACGCAAGCATCCTAACAGCGCTGGTCTTGCACAAAAAACTGCTGCCAAGTACCATGAGGTTTTAAGGAGGCACCAAGAATATATTTTAGCTAATGGGACAGACTTGCCAGAGGTCACAGAGTTTGTATTCGAATTTTAGTGCTGGCGTTCAAAAGAGACGGTCCAGCGCTGCTGTGTATCACTACAGGCTGAATCTTTGCAGTTACCATAGCAAGTAAACAAAGTAACGGTAGGTTTATTTAGCCAATTTCCAAGAATGTATGTTGCTGTATAATCTACTGGCCCTGTAAAAATTACTTTACCTGAGTAAAGCTTTCCGTTTATGCAGAGTTGACCAGTTTCATCTATATCTGCCTGTATTATTCTTCCGAAGTCTGTGCCAGGTTTGTTACAGTTGCCGTCATGACATTCATTGTGCCCCATTACTACAATATTATTCTCCAAAGTTGTGCTTGCTATTATTGAGGGTGAGCTGAATTGATTCCATGATGCAATATCTGTATAGGTTAGACCAAGGTTGTAACCAATTGATGGGAGAAAAACCCAATTACCAGTGCAGCTGCCGGGTGTATTCTCTAATGACTTTTCAAGAGAGGCTTCAGGAAGTTGTGGAGTAATTTTTGAACCTTCGCCAGGTACCTGAACTTTTTCTGCAATAACTTTTGTTTGACTTAGCGGTGCGGAATAAAAGAAAAAGCCGAGGGCAGTCCCGGTTATTATAACTGCAGCAAGGTAAAAAATTTGAAGTCTCAAGTTATATAACTATAACTAACTATATTATATCACAGTTCTATAACCTTGTTAAGACTGGGCTTTACCTAGATTTCTTTAAGATTAGGTGGATACTTTAAGTAAACCCTCCCAGTTGGTGGTATATTCTTGGGAAGTTTTTTCTTTTTTTGGCTTCCATGTATTCTTTGTTCCTACAGCAGCTGACTTTATAATGTTTGAGCCCCAGGTTTTATTTATTTTATCCATAACCGCCATTGACTTTTGCTCGTGAGTAATATCTGCTTGACTGTAAAAATTCATTTGAGAACTACTTTGAGGTACAATCCCAGCCAACATAACACCAGCTTTTTTATAACTTATTCCAGATTTATAAATACTTAATAGTAGCTCATGTGCTTTAGATATAAGAGTTGGAGTATAGCTTGTAGGCTCATCTAAGCTGCCAAATTGAGTTTTGCGAAACACACATCCAGGTGTTTTGTGTTTATTAGACATAATTGTAACGAAAACAAAGGAACAAAGGCTTTTTTGTTTTCTTAACTTAACAGCAGCATTACTAATATGGTAAGCTACTGACTCTTTAAGATCACTTAGTTGAGTAATACCAGCTCCGAACGAACGTGAGCTAATAATCATTTTTTTTGAATCATGAGTTTTATCAAAGTCAATGCAGGAAACGCCATTAAGTTCCATTACCATTCTTTGTCCAGTTACAGTCATTTCGTGTCTTGCCCAAGCAAGATTGGCGTTTTTTAAGTCAAGTCCAGTGTAAATACCCGTTTTATTAAGTTTTTCTTTTAAATTCCAACCAACTCCCCATATTTCACCCACTGGTAAGTCTTTAAGAACTTTCACAATACTTTCTTCGTCAATAAGCACACAGGTTGTTTTCCCAGTATCACGAAACTTTTTAGCATATTCGTTTGCAACTTTGCATAAGGTTTTTGTTTTGGCTACTCCTACGGATACGGGAATTCCAGTCAACTTCACAACTGTTTTTCTAATTTTTTCTGCAAAAATCTTTATATCATTTATATGTACTTTTGACAGATCTATAAATGCTTCATCTATAGAATAAATTTCAATGTCAGGGCTAAATATTTGCAAAACCTTCATAACTCTGGAAGACATATCGCCATAAAGCCTGTAGTTGCCTGAGAAACACACAATACTGTGTTTTTCAATTATGTCACGATATTTAAAAATTGGTGCTCCCATAGGCAAAAGCTTTTTTGCTTCTTGTGATCGTGACACTACGCAACCATCGTTGTTAGAAAGTACAACTACTGGCTTACCAATCAAATCTGGTCTAAATGCTAATTCACAGGAAACAAAAAAATTGTTACAGTCGACTAGAGCTAGGAGTTTATCACTCATATGGTTTTACTTTCCGAATTATGTAAGTCACAACTCCAAAAATTTGAAATTCATCATCAATATTAATTTTTATTGGAGCGAAGTTGCTGTTTGCAGGTTTTAAAAATAGTCCTCCGGGCAATTTTACGACAGATTTTACAGTAAATGCGCCATTAACATTTGCAATAACTACGCTTTTGTTTTTAGGGTCTAGTGATCTGTCGGCTACAAGGATATCACCATCAAAAATGTTTAAATCTTTCATTGATTCACCTTTTACTCGAACCATAAAAGTTGACGCTGGGTGCTTAACAATAAGCTCGTTAAGATCCAGATGTGTTTCTATTTCATCTTCAGCAGGAGATGGGAATCCTGCATTGACCGGCGTTAAAAAAAGTGGAACTTTTACTGACACATTAAAATACTTAAGAATTAATTACAATTTTGAAATGAGAGAGTTTATCATAAATTCTTCATTAGTTTTGATCGCAAAGACAGACACTTCAGAACTAGTGTCTGAAATATCTAACAAGTCAGGTATATCAATTTGCCCTTTATTCTTTGCTTTGTCGAAATAAATTCTTAAAATCGTAAGTTTAGATAGGATCATGTCTCTTATTTTATCTGAGCCCGAACCAATGCCACCTGTAAAAGCTATAACATCAACACCTCCAAGCTGCACAAAAAACTGGGCAACATAATCAACTACTTTTTGCACAAACATATCAATAGCAAGCTTTGCTCTATTATTACTATCGTAATCCATAAGTAATTGTTTCATATCGGCTGTGTAGCCTGAAACCCCTAAAAGACCACTTTCTTTGTTGATAATCTGCTCAATGTCTTCATCTTTTAGTCCAAGTTTTCTTTTTAAAAAGAAGATGGCTTCAACATCAACTTCACCAGATCTTGTAGCCATCATTAAATTTTCACTGGGACCAAAGCCAAAAGAATGATTGAAGCTATTTCCATTTTTTATTGCACATACTGAACTGCCCGAACCCAGGTGACAAACGATTACTTTAGAGCTTTGTATGTTTAAGTTTTGGGTGCTAAGTCTTTGTAAAATATAGCTAAATGATATTCCGTGAAAGCCATTGCGTTGTAAGCCAAGGTTTTCGTAATAGCCATAGGGCAGGGCATAGATTTTGTTCTCAATACTTATACCTTGATGAAACGCATTATCAAAAACAGCAAAATTCTTAGCAAGTGGTAATCTTTGAGTGCAAAGATTTATTAAGTCTAAAGCCCACGGGTTATGAATAGGTGCATGCTCAGATTCTTTGTAAAGCAATTCAATCACTTCTGCTGTTAAAAGTGAAACTTCCCCAAGTTTTTCATTTCCATAAACAACCCGGTGACCTATTTTTGAAATTTTATTAAAACTTTCTTTGCCTATGCTTTCAATAACTTTTTCGAATATTTCTTCGTTATTAATTTCTTTACTAAATGTATTGGAAAATACCTCATCTGTCTTATCAAAGATTTTAACTTTAAGTCCAGAAGATCCTGAGTTGAAAATTAAATTCATAAAAAAAAGGGTATCACTTTGACAATGATACCCTTAATTTGTTGATTCAAACAAGTTGAAATCTCTAGATCTTAAGATATTGAGATTTTTTATGACTTAAAATCTACTTTAACGTTTTGCCTTTCTTCTTCATTTTCAACTTCAAAGAATTCTCTCTTTTTTAAATTAAGCATTCCCGCAATAACGTTATTTGGAAACACAACTATCATTTTATTCAAGTCTCTTACTGTTCCATTGTAGTAACGCCTTGCCCCTTCTAGCTCAGTTTCAATTTCTTGCAAAGAATTTTGAAGGCTCATAAAGTTTTCGTTGGATTTTAGCTCTGGGTAAGCTTCAGCAACAGCAAAAAGGCTTTTTAAGGTACTTCGAAGTTCTCCTTCCATTTTTCCTAACTCTTCAGGGCTTTGTGTACCCATCATTTGAGATCTTAACTCAGTTACTTTGGTAAATACGTTTTCTTCCTGCTTAGCGTATCCTTTAACTGTTTCTACAAGATTTGGTATTAAATCAAATCGTTTTTTAAGTTGAACATCAATTCCACTCCATGCTTCATCTACCATCACATTTTGTGATTGAAGTTTATTGTAAAGTGCAATAACAAACACTAGAACAACAGCCAAAATTCCAATAATTACAAGAAAGACTACCATTTGAATAAATTAATAAATATGATTAATTGTAGTTGAAGCGGAAAATTTTTGCAAATTGGCTGTCGCAAAAATTTTCCGCTTAAGTGTATTAAATATCAAATACTACTTGGACTAAGACTTTTTAACAACACCCTTTTTAGCCTTAGGCTTTTTAACTTCTTGTTTGTTTTTTTCGTCCGGAGTATCTAGCATTTGTTTAAAGTCTTTTGCCTCTGTAATAAGTTTTTCTTTTGCTTCTCTTAG
>CAZUKH010000019.1:7444-8272 GCA_964620955.1 uncultured Candidatus Saccharibacteria bacterium
CTTAGTTTTTCATCAATAAGTTTTTTGTTATGAGTATAAAAAGCGTAGGTTACAAGCAACGTAACTGCTCCAGCAAGAATCGATATCAATCTAAACAATGTAAGGCTCCCAAGCGAAAGAAGCATTATTATATTAAAGTTAAAAAAACCAATTAAAAACATATGAATTGCAAATGCAAAAAGTGTTAAAGATACCGCCACTTTGACACCGTTTTTATTTGTTAGAAATTTTTTTAATGCGTTCATTTTTGTTTTTTAAATTAAAAAAAGCTTTTTATCTGTAGTAAATTATAAATCAACAGTAGTGAAATTCAAAGTTTGTTTAGAAAAGCAATAAGATATTTGTTTACAGTTAAAAAGCAACAGACATAAGTAAAAAGGAAAAACTAACTAATCTCTAGTCTCGGGCCTCTAATCTCCCGTCTAACTCTGTGACATATGTTTTGATTTTTAAATGTTCTCGGCGAAAGGAAGTGAAGACGGTGTTCTCGTCCCTTTCTTAACTTATTGGTTTTAACGTTTAATTTGGTAGCGGAGGTTACCTTGATTCTAAGATTACCGGGCAGGGACTCGAACCCCGATTAATGGGACCAAAACCCATCGTCCTACCATTAGACGACCCGGTAACATTCGTGCGCTTTTTACTATTAAGTTGCTAAGTCCTACTACCGCTTCGTTTTACTTCGCGGTACTAACATCTTCTAGTCTCGTCTGTGCTTCGCTTGACTCGCCAAGAATCTGTTGAGCATTAGACGACCCGGTAACATTCGTGCACTTTTTACTATTAAGTTGCTAAGTCCTACTACCGCTTCGTTTTACTTCGCGGTAC
>CAZUKH010000020.1:0-8166 GCA_964620955.1 uncultured Candidatus Saccharibacteria bacterium
AGTTATACCAATTGGTTTTAGTTTCCCTTTGCAGGGGTTTAGTCTGTCACCAGGGTTTATGTCTACATGCATGCCCCAAAGGCAGTTTGTGCAATGGTCGCGCGACGAGCTTTCATGCTTAGTAGTAGAATAATTACAGTTAATGCAGGTAAAGCTTTGGTTATTTTTGATAAAGCTTTTGAAAAGCATAGATTTGGTTTATAATAACCAATAATTATACTCTTCATTGTTTTTTTCTACCAACGTGATTTCATAATTTATGAGTGATGGAAAAAGTAATAATGATAACCCTCTGGATTTAAGTCGAGTTACAGAGCTTTCATTAAAACCCAGCATGTATAACTCCGAGGGTGAAAATATTCAATTGATGATTAATGGCTCAAAGTTAATTGTAGAAATAATAGGGCTATATAAAATAACGACCTATGTATATCTTGAAAGTATTGATCCTGAAGGAGGGCTAACTTACAAAGTTGAGGCCTCGATTTATACTTCAGACAATGAACTTGCATTATCCTGGGAAGGTAGCTCCACAATACAAGAATTACAGATGGATGACCTTAATACATTTATTGTTACTTCGAGTATCAATAATTCTTTGGACGAATTAGAAATCGAAACAATAGATATAAACAGTGAACTTACAAATTTGACCGGATTTATTAGTCTTTTATTTCTTCTAAAAGATAATAATATTCTTATAGGCACAAAAGGGGCTGATCCTACTTTGATACAAACGATTGCTTATGATGAGGATGAGTTGGGAATTGATAATACTTATCTGTTTTGGTTAATAAATTTATTTAAGTCGATAGTAGATTTGGGGCAGCAAGTAACAGTTTTATCATATGACAATTCTACTGATGACACACCAGTCTTACTAATTGGTCGAAATAGTTTTGTAATTTTAGATGATATAAGTAGCTTGGGACAGGTGGCTGTTAAAATTGCATTAGGTGAAGTAGAGCAAAGGGTTTTTCTTTTGGGTCATTTGCTTCACGGCATTCACAAACATTCGCAACCTCCAAAAATGGTTTTTAATCTAATGAGCGAGAATTAAGTTTACATTTCTTGTAACCCTTCGGCATCAGCTACAGTTGTAACTGCAACTACACTCCAGCTGTACACTTCTCCAAGAAAGCTTGGATTGGTCAGATCATTTTTGGCTGCATTTGTTATAGCTTTTTTTGCTGCAGCAACTGGTGTGGATAGACGACAAAGATTGTCAGTTTTTATTGTTACTATAATTACAGGCTGATCGCCTTTCATGATAATATCAACTTTATCTATTCTAATATTGCCTTTTGGGTCTACAGTATCCCAGTCAACACCATTTAGAGTGGTTTTTACAAATTTAATTAACCCTGCTAGTTGTCCATTTAGTTGTTGGGGCGGCATGGAATATTTAGCTTCAATTACTGGCATAGAAATTTTAATAATCAGCTGTATAATAGCTCTTAAATATATGAAATCAAGTAAAGTTTTAAGAGAGGTTTATGTAGTTTGTGGTCCTACTGCTACAGGTAAAACTAGCTTAGCGTTGGATTTAGCTACTAAGGTGTCCGGTGAGTTGATCAATGCAGATTCCAGGCAAGTTTACAAGTACCTATCAGTTGGTACAAACGTCGGACATGTTAAATTAATAAAAAAATTCTCTCCTCCATTAGGCTTGCCACTCTACTCCATTAAAAATATACCTATTCATCTTTTGCAGTTTTTGAATCCCAATGAAAACTTTGATTTAAAAACTTATCAAGCGTATGCCTTTTTAGTAATTAAAGATATTTTAAGACGTAATAAAACACCAATTATTGTTGGAGGCACTGGCTTATATATCGATTCTATAATAAATAAATATAAAATAAACGGCGCTATCCCAAACTGGGAATTAAGAGCAAAGCTTGATAATCTTACTGTACAGCAACTTCAAAATGAATTGAAAATGTTAGATTTTAAGGCTTTTACAAATCTTAACAACAGTGATGCAGGCAACAAAAGAAGGCTTATACGTTTGATTGAGAAGGCGCGATTTCAAAAGGAAAACAAAATTGAGGCCTTGCCGAAGCGATTGCCAGCCTATAACTTCAAAGTAATTTATCCAGAATTTGACTGGCAATCGCTTCGGCAAGCAATTACCTTAAGAGCCTATAAAATGTTTGATGAAGGGCTTGTAAATGAAGTTAAAAAAGTTTTGAAAATGGGTTTTTCAAAAGATTCTATTGCTTTAAGGGGTATAGGGTTTAGTCAAGTTATTGAGTATATTGAAGGTAGAATTAGCATTGAAGAGTGTAAAAAACTTACTGCAATAGCGCATATACAATATGCAAGAAGGCAAAAAACGTGGTTTAATAATAAGCTATTCAAAAGACCTGCAAAAAATGTAAAAATTTTAAAAAAAAGTACTTAACAAAATGGTAAGTTTAAGTTATAGTTGCTCGGTTTTGTTTTCTTAATATGGTTTTAGAGCGAGATGATTATTCTGACGAAGTTGATGACACATATAGTTTTTTGGAAGAAGAAGAGGGATTGGTTTTTACTCTAGAGCAAATTGTTAGTCTTAAACAACACGCCCAAAAAGTGCTTTCGCAATATCCAATTCATTTAAGTGTTATAAGCTCGTGCTTAGAAAACAAACTGGGTCAATTATTAAATGATGACCCAACTATTAATGCGCTTAAAATTATTCATGAATTAGTAAGCTTTGTTACTGGTAATCGACTGCTTAGTAAGGATTTTCGTATGGAGCAAATAGCAATACTATGTTCTCAAAGATATGATGAATTAGACAAATCAATTCAAGAGAGACAGCAAAGAGGTGCCACTGTAAAAGTGCATGAAGCTGCAGCCATTCTTCGAAATCTAGAAGATTTAATTAATAAACGATCACAAGTGAAGTTAGTAAAACAATATCTTGCAAATAGCATTGAAGTTATCTCGCGTAAAGAAAGTGTGCTAGTTAAAGTACTTGAAATTTTGGCACAAAGTCAAAAATATTCACGTATTAATCGTAGAACTTTATTGATTTTTCGTGAAAGAAAACTCGGAAAGCTTTATGAATCTTAGTTCTTATGCAAAATAAACTAAAGACACAACTCATGTTTTGATGAGTGTACTAGCCTCTCGGAACGCTGTGACGGCTAGGTCGAATCCATGACAAATGGTAAGTTTTATTAGCCCTTCGACCGTGCCCAAGGCAGTAAAGACTCCCCGCAAGCGGGACAAGCAGGATGACATGAAACTTATTTCGAATGGAGTTAGGAGTCTGTTATTTAAGAGTACCTACCCCTCAAATACTTGTACAAGTAACTTTACATGTTCGTCAAAATCAATACCAAGTTTTTCAACTCCAAGCATTATTTCTTCTCTATTAATTTTTTTTGCAAAACTTTTGTCTTTAAAGCGTTTTTTTACTCCCTTTACTTCCATTCCTTTAAACCCTTCAGGCCGCATTAGGCTATACGCATACAAAAACCCACACATTTCGTCACAAGCTATTAACGCAGCATCTAACTTAGTTTCTGGTTGTACTCCACTTCTTTGCCAGCCATGTGAAGCAACTGCATGTATCAGCTCTTTAGGATACCCCCATTTTTCGAACCATTTAGTTTCGATGTTTGGATGTTCTTCTGGGTACTCGAAATAGTCAAGATCATGTAATAATCCAGTTATATACCAAAGGTCAGCATTGGGCGACGGGCTTGGGGTATTAGGGTTCAATTTGTAGTAATAAGATTCGAGCGCTTGTGCAACCATATGTGCATGGTGTTTCTGGTAATCATCTTTTACATGTTCTTCTAACAATTTCCGGGCTTCTTCACGAGAAGGTAAAGTTTCTTCAGAACTAGGCACCAGGATTGCCTGCCTGCCCTCAGGCATGGGGGTATCGGCACTCGATATGTCCCCGGCTGTCGAATCGTCGTGTTCAGTATTTTGATGCTCATTTATCTGTTCTCTGAGTTTTTCAAATTTAACTTCCGGATAAATTTTTTTTGTTAATTCCGAAATATGAAATTTTAATTGTGGGAAAGGCACTCCTTCCCTTGCTGTTACATTTTCCAAAAACCAAAATAATCTTTCACTATGTCCCCACCCGAACGTTGGTGGCATGCCGTATTCCAACATTTCCACATAATCAATATCTAGCCATTGAGCTTCATTATCTCCTGCGTCACGTAACTTTTGCTGTTCAACAAAACGCTGATACTGATCAATTGCATCATTAACTTCACTCCACCCATTACCCAATTCACTTCCGGCTATTATTGGTTGGAAGCGCTCAACCATATTTGGATTAGATTTGCTTGGCTTTTGCAGTGGTGAAAGATACTTAGGATGGTTAATTAAGAAAGCTGGTCCAGCAATAGTCTTTCTTGCTTTTTTCCAAAGGCTATCAACAGCGCGAGGTAAATTCAGTCCTTTTGATATTTCGATTCCTTCTTTGTTTAAAATTGGAACTAGTTCTTCAACTTTTACTGAGTAAATATCTTGGATTCCAAAGTTTTCACGCATAACATTGGCAAAATCAATCTTCTGCCATTCTCCTCCAAACTTAACTTTAAACTCTCTAATTTGAAATTCTTTTTGCTCGGGATATACCTTTTCTATAACATAATTAAAAAGTTCTTGTACTAACTTCATTCCATCTTCCCAGTTTGCATAGGCCCAGTAAAACTCCATAGCAATATGTTCTGGTAAATGCTCATCAGACAAACCTTCATTTCTAAACCTTGCACCAATGTCGTATATCTTTTCGAAGCCGCCACCAATTAACCTTTTTAATGGCAGCTCGTGTGAAATTCGTAAATAAAAATCTTCTTCTATTGCGTTCATGTGGGTACTAAAAGGAACTGCATCGCCACCTCCAGGAATATGTTCGAGTACTGGGACATTAACTTCTACAAAGCCTTGCCTATTTAAAAAATCTCTGTGCGCTTGCCAAAACATTGATCTTCTTTCAAATCGCTTCCTAATTTCTGGGTTAACAGCCATATCTACATATCTTCGTCGAAAACGTTCTTCTTTGTCTTTAATTTCTTCATTGAAAGGTATTGGTCTTAATGACTTTACAAGAATTACTAGCTTGTTTGCTGCCACTGAAATCTCACCTCGCTGAGTTTTCGTAACTTTACCAGTAACTTGTATAAAATCGCCCAAGTCTAAAAGGGAAAGATCTTTGAAGCCAATAGTTTGTTTTAGGCTATTTGAGTCTTCAAGATCATTTTGTTTTATATAAAGTTGAATTGTTCCGCTTTGATCTTGAATGTTTCCAAAAATCAGCTTGCCATGTTCTCTCCAGGAGACAAGTCGCCCCGCTAAAGTAACCTCTTTGTTTTCAAGTTCACCGAAATTCCTATTGATCTCTACCAATGTGTGTGTTCTTGTTGATTCTGATGGATAAGGATTAATACCCAATGTCCTAAGTTTGGCCAGCTTGTTTATTCTCATTTGTCTTTGGCCAATGAGGTCTGAAGACTTAGTGTCAGTAGTGCTCATGTTTTTTATTATCAATACATAATAATAGCAAATAACCTTGGAATAGTCTTAGTCTACTAAACTTTAAGACTTAGTCAGATTTTACACTGGTGGTCTTTATTTCGTACTGAAGGCCTGTAGAATAAATAAGTTTTTTTAAAACCATAATTACAAGCTGTTTTACTATTGCAAAGTCTAAAGATGTTTGTGTATTTATAGTGCTTTCAATATTAAAGCTTGTCGTGCCAGTAAGATTAGTATTTTGGTGGCTAATATTTACTTCGGACTCACAGCTTGGTCTGTGAGTTACTAAACTATCAATTGCTTTCGCAACTATTGATTTTATTTCTTCAGCTGCGTACGATGCTTTAGCTGCAAGATCAATACTTATTGTAATTGTTTGTTGTATCATAAATTTGGTTCTAAAAAAATAAAGCCTCCTATTTTTTAGGAGGCTTGACTTCAAAATCTAAAAGTGTCACCTCCTTTTGACGGTGGCCCATTCTTCTTTAAGACGTCATTTACTTTCTTTCTTGTTTTCATTCTTCGAGATATTACTAAAAAATAGTCAGTATGTAAATAGATTTTACGATTTTTTCAAATAACTGCTAAAATACATTAGTTTAATAAAGTCTAATGTATAAGTTTACCGATATAGTAACACCTGAGGAATTGTCAAGTAAAACTGTCACTTCTTATTATGAAAAAGGATATCTTTTCACACGCAAAGGTAAAGGTGTAATGATACAAACCCGTTCGCTTAGAATTAATTTGGATAGCTTTAAACTAAGTTCTGAAAACCGGCGTATATTAAAAAAGAACTCGAGTCTTACAGCTAATGTAATAAATTTGCCTATGCAAAACTATGTTTGGCAAATACATAAACTGGCTAAAGACTTTTACACAACTAAGTTCGGCAAAAATATCATGAGTGCTTCTAAAGTTAAAGAAATGTTTACGAACCAAGAAAAATCAAATATGAATTTAGCTTTTGAGTTTAAAACAAGCTTTGATACAGAATCTTTAGGTTTTGCTCTTTGCTACAAAAACGCGAGTATTCTTCATTATGCATACCCTTTTTATAAAGTTAAGCTATTAAGCGACAACCCTTCTGTGGGTCTTGGCATGATGATTAAAGCTATTTTATGGGCTAAAGAAAATGATAAAAAATTTGTTTATATCGGCTCGGTTGTTGAGCAATCTGCTCTGTATAAGTTGCAGTTTTCCGGATTAGAGTGGTGGGACAATAACTATTGGAATAAAGATATAAAACTCTTGAAGGAGATGATTAAAAAGTCAAACTAAAGTTTTCTATAAATCAGCAAAGCAATTACTATAAGAACAAGTATTATGCCAATTACAAAAAGGTTAAACACAAAGAGATTAGAAAGTACAAATGTTTCTATAAGTGCTGCTAAAAGATCCAAGACAATGTTTTTTACGCTGTCTGAAAGTAAAAACAATATTAGCCCTATACCAAGAATTACTAATAATATTGCTATTAATTTCCAGGGAAAACGAATTTTTGAGATTTTATCTTTGTTAAGCTTAAATCTGTTTGTATTCATTGCAAGATTGAACTTCAAAACATAATATCATGTATTTTTAAACTCTTAAACTTTATGCCAGGTAGAATAAACGTAATTGGAGAGATTTATAATGAACAGACATTCGAGTTAGGAAACTTAAAAAGCAATGAGACTGTGCAGTATGCACTTTCACATTACAGTTATTTTGGAAGCCATGAATTAAACGGTGCAAGAATATTCGCCCGAGATGGCTGGCAAACTAAGTTTTACGGGGTTACTGGCGATAAAGACTTAGGCATTTCTGCAAGGCAATTTATGCAGTCTAAGGGCATTGAGTGTGAATGCGCGTTTGTTTCAGAAGCTACAGGCGTTATTTCACGTGAGTTTGATAAAAACAAAAATGTTAAAACAATCATCTGGAAAGGAGCTAATAAATTCGTTTCTAGCCCTATAGTTACACAAAAAATTCTTGAATCGCTAAATGGATGTAGAGGTGTTTATACCTCAGCAAATTATGATTTAAGGCTTTTATACTCGCTTGCCACGGAATGTGTTAGGTTAAAAGTACCAATAATGGTTGTTGCCTCATCTTCTATAAATTCTAAAGATTTGCCTTGGTTAAGTGGAGTCACATTTTTAAGTACTAACAGAGAAGGGCTTGCTAAATTATTAGGCAAAACTCCTCAAACTAATGAATCTGCAATTGTTCAGTCTAGATCACTGTTGCCATATGGAATTTCTAACGTACTAGTTACTTTAGATAAAGATGGCGCGATTTTAGTTTCAAACAATCAGTCATTAAGTATACAGGGCATAAGTGTAGGTACTGTAGATACTTATGGAGCTGGTGATATTTTTAGGTCGGTTTTTTATTCCGAGTACTTGAAAACCTATGATATTGCTAAAAGCCTTTCCCGTGCGAACATAATTGCTGCAAATTCTGTACAGATTTCTGGTTTAAATAAGACATTAAGTGATGTGCAAATTTCATAAATAAGGTATAATTTCTCACCTTAGTTGCCCCGCTACGTTACGAAATCAAAGATTTCTACTAGCGGGATAACAATAAATTAATCATTCCGCTGCATTGCATTTGCAGAATGAAAATTAGGTAAGTGGTAAAATTTAACAACAAGATTAGTTGCCCCGCTACGTTACGAAATCA
>CAZUKH010000021.1:0-6742 GCA_964620955.1 uncultured Candidatus Saccharibacteria bacterium
TTTTTTTTGTTTTAATTAATAATTATCGTATGCCACTCATAATACCATAGCAGGGGTTCTCGAGTAACTATTTTTGCTGGCAGATTAAAAAGTTAGCATGTATAATGAGTTTTATGAAAACTATTGTAAAAGCTTTTGGATCATTACTGTTATTTACTGTTTTTTTGTTTGCCTGTTTTGTAGGGGTAATTCTTATATTCGGAGCTATTTGGCTACACACCTATAAGGTTTTTACTAGGCAAACGCCAGTTGCTGTGTTAAGTATATCAGAGGCTAAAACAGATAGTTATGGCAAATATGCAGATGTAACTTTGAGGCAGATTAAAGGAAGATCACCACTTACAGCAATTTTTAATCCTTATGATAAAACACAAGATGAATTGGATGATCCTCAAGAGTTTAAACTTTATGGCGATTATGTAGAGTTAGGTGGTCCTATAATGAAATTTGAAGATTTTTTGACTTTATTGAATTTTCAAACAGTTTACAAAGTTGCTTTAATAAGAGGCACATATGAAGATGAAACTGCTGAAAAAGCAAGACCATCTGAAGCATTTTCGTATTACGAGATAAATGGTGGATACGAAGACTGGCGATCTGTTTATGAAGAAATGCAAAACCCTACTAGTTTTAGAGGTAGGATATTAGATATTTTTATTGATAGCGTTCCCCAGCTGGACCCTAAAGGAGTTCCAGTTATTTCAACCCCACAAGAATTAACCCTTTGCATTACAGATAAAGGTTTCTTGTTTTGTGATTAAAAAAGTTCTAACTTAATTCTTTAAGGAGATCTCTAAGTTCTGCAGCTTTTTCAAACTCCATCATATCAGCCAAAACTTGCATTCTAAGTTTTAATTCTTTAATAAACTTGGTTTTTTCAGTTTTAGGCATGATTTTAAAAGCTTCTGCTCTTTTTTCATAGTTTTCTACCAGTTTTTCTTCTTTTTCATCATTATCAATAGCCTTTAATCTTTCTAATTGATCTTTAATTGCTTTTTTTATGGATTTAGGGGTTATTCCATTCTTTTTATTATATTCATCTTGAATAGATCTTCTTCTTCTTGTTTCGTCAATAGCTTTTTGCATTGAGTCTGTAACTTTATCGGCATACATTATTACTCTACCGTTTACGTGCCTTGCAGCTCTTCCAATAGTTTGGATAAGGCTAGTTGCGGATCTTAAAAAACCCTCTTTGTCGGCATCTAGAATAGCTATGAGTGACACTTCGGGTAAATCTAAGCCTTCCCGCAAAAGGTTAATACCTACAAGTACATCATACATTCCTTTTCTTAAATCTCTTAAGATTTCTACTCGTTCTACAGTATCAATGTCTGAATGCAAGTATTTAGATTTAATATTTTTTTCGGTCAAGTATTCGGAAAGATCTTCTGCCATTCGTTTTGTAAGAGTAGTAACAAGAACCCTTTCTCCTTTTTTTACAGTTGCATCTATTTCTTTAAGCAGATTTGGTATTTGGTTTTCTTGCCAAGTATTTTCTGACACAATTGGCATATCGGTATAGCCTCTTTGAATAAGTGATGTTTTTAATGATTCAAAGTTTTCTGGCATACTTGGCCGGACTTCGACTAATGGGTCAAGAAGACCTGTGGGTCTAATTATTTGATAAACAATCCCCTCGTAGTCTGGCGGTAATTTAGACATGATCAATTATATCATCTGAGAGCTTACCTTATGTAGTTTAGCTAACTCCTGCTTGACCTTCTTTAAAAACAAACCCAGGGATTATCTCCTCCGTAAAGTCTGTAGTGCCATTTCTTTCGACTACTCTTAAATCATTGTTAACAGTAGGGCAAACAAGCCTGGCTCCATTTTGCGCAAGCTGCATTTTAAGGTTTTCTGGAATACTTTCTACAGCAAAGGCAATGTGGATACCGTCAAATGGAGCTTGAGCAGGTAGTCCTTCCAGTCCATCACGATAAAGAAACGTAACATTTTTAATATCAAGGTACTTACTTCCGTTGCTCCGAGCCATTTCCCAAAGCCATTGAACTCTTTCTATGGTAAATACTTTACCTGTATTTGCTGCGACAAAACCTAGAAGCATTGCCATATAGCCTGATCCTGTGCCAATATCAAGGTACCTTCCGCCTGCCTTTGGTTTTAATAATTCAGCTGCTTTTACAATTACTGAAGGCCTTGTTATTGTTTCGTTAAAACCAATATCTAAGTCTAAATCTTCATAGGCTTTTTCTTTAAAGTTTTGCGGTACAAAGTCTTTTCTGTCAAGGTATCTTACAGCGGCAATAAGTTTAGGGTCAGTTAGTACGGGGTTATTACCAGTTGTAAGAAAGCGGAAAAGATAGTTTCTATCCCACTTAAATAATTTAGCTCCTGGCAAACTTTTTAAATCAACAATCTTCATTAAAACAATAGAGTTTAGACTATTGTATTTCAAAATAGAAGTTTAAGCAATTACACCCCCGCCAAGACACTCATCATTATTAAAAACTACGAGACTTTGGCCGGAAGCTACTGCCCACTGGGGTTTAGCAAAGTTAAATGTGTGGTCTTTAATATTTATAAATCCTGGCTCTGGAGTTTGTCTGTATCTTATTACTGCTTTTAATGTTTCACCTTCTTTTGGCTGCTCATCAATCCAGTGGAAGCTTTCAACTTTTACTTTAGAGCTTAGGAGGGACTCGTGATTTCTTCCTTTGCAAACATACATAGTATTAGTTTTAGTGTCTTTGGCGCAAAAAAAGTAGGCTTCGAGCTGGTTTGCAATTTTTGCTCTTTGCCCTATAGTGTAAAAGTACACACCTTCGTGAACTCCCATTACTTTATTTGTATTAATTTCTTTAATTTCTCCTGGAGTTTTTGGTATAGCAGATTGCAGAAACTTTAGCACATTTATTTCGCCTATAAAACATATTCCTTGGCTATCTGGCTTTTGTGCATTTGGTAATTTAAATTTTTTTGCAAGTTGTCTTACTTGTGGCTTTTCGAATTCTCCAATTGGAAAAAGTGTTTTTGCAAGTTGATTTTGAGTTAAATTGTAAAGAAAATATACCTGATTTTTATTATTATCTTTGCCTGTAAATAGTTTGTATTTGTTATTAATTTTTTTTGTTCTTGCATAATGACCAGTTGCGATTAAATCTGCTCCAAGGCTTATTGCTTTATCTAAAAATAACTTAAACTTAATTTCTTTGTTACACATTACATCCGGGTTTGGTGTGCGACCAGCTCGGTATTCGCTAAAAAAGTATTGTACAACTTTTTCACGATATTGTTTTTCGAAATTAAATGACCGGAATTCTATACCGAGCTGGTCGCACACTCTTTTTGCATCGTTTTGATCTTTTTCCCAAGGACAATCAGCTTGAATGCCAAAGTCATCACCAGACCAGTTTTTCATGTAGACTCCAGTTACACTGTACCCTTGCTCTACTAAAAGTGCAGCAGAAACTGCTGAATCTACACCACCTGAAAGTGCTACAAATACCTTAGGATTTGATTTGCTCGGACTGTTTTGCATTTACAATTTTAGCATGGGTTAAAGCATTCTTACTTCAGCATCAATGAACTTTTGGAGATTGCCGTCAAGCACAGAATCTGCCCCTGAAGTTTCTATGCCAGTTCTTACGTCTTTCACAAGCTTATATGGTTGTAAAACGTAGTTTCGAATTTGATTACCCCAGCTTGCTTGCTTATATTCACCTCTTTCCTTTGACATTTCTTGCTTATGTTTTTCTTCTTCTATTAAAAATAGTTTTGCTTTGAGAAGTTTCATTGCTTCTGCACGATTTTGTGGCTGAGTTCTGTGTGCGGATGATTCTACAACAATTCCAGAAGGTTTATGTACGATTCTTACTTTCGTGGCAACTTTATTGACATTTTGACCACCTGCGCCACTACTTCGAACTGCGCTAAACTCAATGTCTTCATCTTTAACTTCAATATCAATTTCATCTTCTACCAATGGAGTAACTTCTACCCCTGCAAACGAAGTTTGCCTTAATCCTGCCGAATTAAATGGAGAATTACGTACCAACCTGTGCGTACCAGCTTCGTGTTTTAGCAACCCATATGCAAATCTACCTTCAATTTTTAGTGTTACTGTTTGGTAACCTGCTTCCTGCCCTCTTAATTCATCTATTACCGAAACTTTCCAACCAACAGTATTAGTGTATCGAGTGTACATTCTAAGCAACATTTCTGTCCAGTCCATAGCTTCGGTTCCACCCTGCCCTGCACGGATTGTTAATAAACACCCATTTTCATCAAACTTACTATTCATAAAAGTTGTTAGCTCAATTTTGGCGATATCGTCTTCAATTTGTGATATTTCATCGGTTAACATTTGTTTAAGTTCAAAATCGTCTTCATCTACTTCATTTGAAATTGCCATGGCATCAATGATTCTTTGTTCAAGTTTTTCAAGCGTTTCAAGTTCTTTTCGAATGTCGCCTAGCTTTTGGCTTGTGAGCTGCGCTTTTTCTTGATTAGACCAAAAGTTTGGGTCGAGTGTTTCTTTTTCTAGTTTAGTAAGCTTGCTTCTCAGTTCGGTAAGGTTTTTCTTGGCAAGAATCGAAGCAAATCGGTTGTTGAGTTGTTGTAGTTGATTCATTGAACTTATAGCATAGAGACTGGTTTGTTAATAGTTCTTCTTTTTTAGCTTTTAAGTGCCTCTAAAAACGCTTCTTTTGGTATTTCTACATTGCCAAATTGCTTAAGTCTCTTTTTACCTCGCTTTTGTTTTTCTAATAACTTCTTTTTTCTTGTTTCATCACCTCCATATAGCTTTGCAGTTACATCTTTGCGATAAGCTTCTATTGTTTCTCTGGCTATTATTTGCCCACCTAGTGCTGCTTGTATAGGTACTTTAAACTGTTGTTTTGGAATAATATCTTTTAACTTTTTAACAATATCTCTACCTCTTCTTTCCGCAGATGATCTGTGGCATAAAAATGATAATGGCTCTACAAGTTCACTGTTAATAAGAATACTTACTTTAACAATATCACTTTGTTTATAGCCTAAAAATTCATAATCCATTGATGCGTATCCATGGCTAATCGATTTTAATTTATCAAAAAAGTTTGTAATGATTTCGATTGTAGGTACTTCATATTCGAGCAAGGCATGTCTATTGCCTCCAGTTCCTCGAGAAATATACTTAGTCGTTTTATATATCCCCCTATGTTTTTGTAGTAGTTCCATTATATCCCCAATATATTGTTCAGGGGTAATAATCTGAAGGCCAACCCATGGCTCTTCAACATAGTCATACAGACTTCCATCGGGAAATTCGGCTGCTGTTCTAATATTTGCTATATTTGTTGTTTCGTCTATGTTCGCGATGTTAATGTAAGGTACTTTTGAATAGTCTTTAGTAGAAAGCTTAATTTTGAATTGTACAGTTGGTAAGGTGCTAATAAGATCAATTCCAAATTCTCTTTCTAGCCTGTCTTGAGTAACTTCAAGATGAAGTAGTCCTAAAAACCCGCAAACAAAACCGGTTCCAAGTGCTTGTGAGTACTCTTTTTCATACGTTAGTGCTGCATCATTTAAACCAAGCTTTTCAATTGCTTCTGCGAATTCCGGGTAATCATTGGCTTCAACAGGATAAAGGCTGGCAAATACCATTGACTGTGGGGGCTTGTAGCCAAGTAGATGTGATATTTTTGCATGAGATTTATCATGTTTAAGTGTAGTGACGGTATCTCCGGAGTGTACTTTGTTGATATCTTTTAAACCAGTCGCAATATAACCTACTTCGCCCTCAGAAAGGTTTTCTGACTTAACCATTTTTGGAGTAAGCACTCCTATTTCAATTGGGCTAATTTCTTCGCTAGTACCAACAAGGTAAAGATCTTGATTTTTTGATATTTGCCCAGCTACAACTTTTACTAGAGCAACAACTCCTTTATACTCATGGAAAAATGCATCAAAAATTAACGCTTTAGTTGCTTGATGGTCAAAGTCTTCTTTACTTTCAAGAGTTGGAAAATATATTAAACTTTCATTTTTATCCGGAGGAGCTACTCTTTCTACTATTGCGTCAAGTATTTCTTTAACTCCTTGACCTGTTTTTCCCGAAGCTAAAATAAAATCTTCTTTGACAAATCCAAATGCATCTATTGCTTCTTCAATAACCTGGTCTACGTGAGCGTTTGGCAGGTCTACTTTGTTTAAAACAGGAATAATTTTTAAATCATATTCCATAGCTTTGTAAACTGTTGTGAAGGTTTGCGCTTGAATTCCCTGAGAAGCGTCTATTAAAAGCAATGCACCTTCTGATGCTGCTACTGATCTTGAAACTTCATAACTAAAATCTACATGCCCTGGAGTGTCAATTAAGTTAAGTATATATGTCCCCTTTTTTACTGCTGGGTTAGATTTGTTGTATTCGTAATTTAGCCTGGCAGTTTGAAGCTTAATAGTTATTCCTCTTTCTTGCTCAAGTTCGAGGGTATCAAGCATTCTATCTTTTATTTCTCTTGCAGCTACGGTTCCAGTGTATTCGATTAGCCTGTCAGCAAGTGTTGATTTGCCGTGATCTATATGGGCAATTATACAAAAGTTTCTGATTTGGCTTTTTTCTATCATTAAGAGTTTAGTGACTTAGTGATTATAGCAGTAAATTAGAGACTAGAGACTAGTAACTTTTTCGTTTTTACCTTATCCCTTTTCTTTTTCGCTTTTAGTTTATCCCTTTTTACTTACTTTTAGCTTTTCGTTTTTACCTGTAATCAGTGTAATACTCCTTTTTCAGTAA